>CANGGT010000078.1 GCA_947453375.1 Planctomycetaceae bacterium | reverse complement strand
GGGAGGTCACCTGCCCCATCTGCCCGAGGCTCTGGGTGAGGCCGTAGGGCTGGAAATGCCCCACCGGCCCCGTGCCGGTGTACCACTGCGGCGGCTCCTTGCAGATCCCCTCGAATGCCTTGGCCCAGCGCCCCTCCACCCCCAATGCCATCGCGTAGGGGAGGAAGCGTTCGAACAGCTCGGGGGTCATCGGGAGGGTGGCGAGCCGGTGGGCATCGACCCGGGAGAGGAACTCCTGAAATCCGAGGATCGCCGTTCTCGCCTGCCCCCCCTTGGAAGTCCGGGCCGGCATGATGACGGCGAATCCGCCGAGGATCACGGCGGTGAGCACGCCGCAGAGAATCGCCTGCGGGATCACCAGTTCGCTCGGCAACTGCCAAGCAAGCTTGTTGAGCCCGACGAGGATTCCAGCCACCGCCACCCCTGCCACGGGCGCCGCGACGAGATACTGCGTGAGAACATGATCGGGCCGCTCGGCGTAGTGCCCATCCTTGACGAGGCTCCCGAAGATGGCCCCTTTGATCCCGGGGAGGTGGGCGTAGAAGCGGTTGGAAAGTTCGTCGGAGGTCACCGAACAGACGACGCCCGTCATGCCGGCCCACTCGCCCGACGTCATCGTGAACATCCCGCCGAGCAGCGCCGTAGCGGCCGGGGAGAGATCCTGCCAATCCTTGGAGGGGACGAGCAGGTCGAAGGCGTACTTGGGCGCCTGAAACCATCCGGCCGGGGCAGTCTCGCGGATGCGGATGATCCCCTTGACGGCGCAGTCGACCAGCAGGGCCATCAGGTCGCGGCTGTCGGGGGAGTTGTCGACGAGCGTCCCCACCTCGGCCGGCCCGAGCCCCGCCGGCGGTTCATACTGCACCACCACCGGCCCAGGTTGCGGATCCCGCCCCACCCGCCACCAATGACGGAGCATCCCGCCGAACGTCGCCAGCGGAATCAGGGCCACGAGCCCCGAGAGCATCAGCGCCCCGGCATTGTCGCGAAACCACGCCAGCCGTGTCTCGAAGGGCGTCGGGCGGCGCACCACCCCAGGATTCCAGGCCACCGCGACGGTGAGCCCCTCACGGATGCCAAGGGGGCGCGTCGATGACACCTCGACGTCATGCCCCCCGCCTGCGGGCGGAGGGAGCGACTCGCCAGCCGCCTTGAACGCATCCTCCGGGCTGTGCTTCTGGCCGTCGACGGTGATCGCCACCGACCGCTCCGTCGACCGATAACCGCCAGTGAAGGCGTTGACGCGGATGTTCTCGACGGCCCCCGGCAGACGGATCCGCCCCCGCGCCGCGCCGATCGGGTAGGGCCATTCGTCCCCGGTGACGTTCCAGTAGAACTCATCGTGGTCGTCGAAGAACTTCAGCGCCCGGCCGACCGAGTAGCGAATGATCACGGTGCGGACGGCATCGGCCGCCCCGGGCACCCAGATCTTGAGGTCGTCCTCGTGGCGCTGCCGCGACCGCGACACCTCGAGCGGCTTCCCTGCCTCGTCGGTGACGCCGAGGAGATTCAACCGCAGGCCGTAGTTCTCGCCGCGATCGTTGGCATACCGCACCGGGATCCGCCGGTGAATGCCGTTCCACGATCCGGTGAAGCGCAGCCGGATCGTCTCGGCGACCTCCACGCTCCCCGATTCCGCGACGATGATCGCGGCGTCGAAATCCTCGATGGTGATCGACCGCTCCTGGGCGTACGCCGCCGGGGCGAGCAGCATCCCGAGAAACAGAAGCGCCCACGCAGCCAGCGCCCGGCGCTTGAGCCGGCAGAGCAGCCCGATCATGACCGTCTGGCCTCCGTGCCCGATCACGACATCTTCACGCTCGGCACCGCCCGCTCTGCCGCATCGCTGATCTCGAAAAACTCCCGGGGACGGGCCCCGGCCATTCCGGCGAGGAGATTCCAGGGGAACATCCGCACCGACGTGTTCAGATCGCGGACCGAGGCGTTGTAGTAGCGACGGGAGGCTTGAAGCGCCTCCTCGATCGACGAGAGCGACTGCTGCAGCCCGGTGAACTGCTCACTGCCACGCAGTTGCGGATACGACTCGGCGAGCGCAAACAGGCTCTTGAGCGTTCCCGTGAGGGCGTTTTCCGCGGCCGCTGCCTCTTTCGCCGAGCCGGCAGACATCGCCCGGGCGCGGGCGTTGACCACCGCTTCGAGTGTCCCCTTTTCGTAGCCGACATACCCCTTCACCGCCTCGACGATGTTGGGGATCAGGTCGTGCCGGCGCTTGAGCTGGACGTCGATGTCGCTCCAGGCATTGTCGCAGCGCACCTCCATCGCCACGAGTTGGTTGTAGAGGAGGATCCCCCCGACGACCGCCGCGGCGATCACCCCGAGAACGATCCACACGAGCGTCCCGTTCCCCCCGGCCACCTGCCCGAACAAGCCCACGAGATTCACCATGCACCACCTCCACGACGATGTCCGCCACCCGCCGGCTCAAGGCCCCGCCAGTCGAGACGACTTTCATCATCCCACACCGAGCCCCCCGTTGACAGGGGCCAGCGCCAGCTGCCACGGGCTCGGCCGAGGAGGTACGATGAAGGTCTGTCGGGGGGATGTTGGGCGCGGGGTGGAACTCGCCCCGGCTCGCCAGCAACTCCGACGACTCCAGGGAGACGATCACGATGTTCGAGTTCCGCGTCCCGCACCGGGCAAGCCTCTGCAACGGCCCCTCCCGGCGCGATTTTCTCCATGTCGGTGCCCTCTCCTGCGTCGGCCTCTCCCTGCCGCAGTTGGTGCGGGCCGCGGCCGAGGGTCATGTCCGCCCCGGCCATGAAAAACGCTCCTGCATCATGATCTTCAACCTCGGGGCTCCGAGCCACCTCGACCTCTGGGACATGAAGCCGGAGGCGACTTCCGAGGTCCGCGGGCCGTTCCAGCCGATCCGCACGAAGACCGACGCCTTCGAGGTTTCCGAACTCCTCCCCCGCCACGCCGCCGTCGCCGACAAGTTCTCCCTCGTCCGCTCCTGCCACCACGACGGCGCCGCCGTCCACGACGCCGGCTGGCAGATGATGCAGACCGGTCGCCGCTTCACCGGCGGTGTCAATTCCCCCCACGCCGGCGCCGTCGCCTCGTACCTCCTCGGCCGCCGCACCGACCTTCCCCCGTTCGTCGTTCTCCCCCAGCTCATGGGGCGCGGCGGCGGCAACCTCCCCAACGGTCAGGCGGGCGGCTTCCTCGGCAAGGCCCACGATCCGTTCGCGCTCATGGCCGACCCATCCCAGCCCAATTTCAAGGTCCCCGACCTCCTCCCCCCCGATCAGATCAGCGTTACCCGCCTCGACCGCCGCCGGAAGATGCGCGACGTCGTCGAAGCCTCCGTACGGGAGTTCGAGGCGAGCGAAGATGCCCGCCTCCTCGACGACTCCTTCCAGGCCGCCTACCGGATGATGACCAGCACCGAGGCCCGCGCTGCCTTCGACCTCTCCCAGGAACCGGCCGCCGTCCGCGAACGCTACGGAATGAACCGCTTCGGGCAGTGCTGCCTCCTCGCCCGCCGCCTCGTCGAGGCCGGAGTCCGGTTCGTCACCATCAACACCTTCCTCACCGTCTTCGACGAGATCACCTGGGACATCCACGGCTCGAAGCCCTTCACCTCGATCGAAGGGATGAAGAACATCGTCTGCCCGATGTACGACCAGGCCTATGCCACCCTCCTCGAAGACCTCCACGACCGCGGGCTCCTCGGCGACACGCTCGTCACCACGCTCGCCGAGTTTGGCCGCACCCCCAAGGTCAACCCCGCCGGCGGCCGCGATCACTGGCCCGGCTGCTTTACCTGCTCGTTCGCCGGCGGCGGCGTCCAGGGGGGCAGAGTCGTGGGGAAGAGCGATACCATCGGCGGCTTCCCCGCCGAGCGCCCCGTCGTCCCCGGTGACATCGTCGCCACCATCTTCCACTCCCTCGGCCTCGACCACACCACCCTCCTGCCAGGCCCCGCCGGCCGCCCCTTCCCTCTCTCCGACTTCGGCACCGCCCCCATCTCCGAACTTTTTTAGTGTTCCTCTCTGTATCCACGCGCGGCCCCGGTGGGACCGCGACAGGCAGACAGACAGACTCAAGCTTTCTCTCCGAATCCACGCGCGGCCCCGACTCCATGAACCACATCCTCCTCCCCACCCTCCTCGCCGCCGTCGCCCTCCTCACGGCCACGGCCCGCGCCGACACGCCGAGCTTCGCCCTCGACGTCGTCCCGATCCTCTCCAAGGCCGGCTGCAACACCGGCGGCTGCCACGGGGCCCTCGCCGGCAAGGGGGGCTTCCGCCTGTCGCTGTTCGGCTATGACCCGCAGGCCGACCACCTTGCCATCAGCCGCGAGGCCCTCGGCCGCCGCGTCGACACCGCCGACCCGGGCTCGAGCCTGCTGCTGACGAAGCCGACGATGGCCGTCGCCCATAAAGGAGGCCTGCGGCTCGACGCGTCAGGCCCCGACTACGCGCTCCTCGCCGCCTGGATCTCCGCCGGCTGCCCCGGCCCATTGCCCGACGAGAAGACCCTGGTGGGGATCGATGTCACCCCGCCGGAGATCACCCTTCAAAAAGATGCCACCGCCCGGCTTGCCGTCACGGCCCGCTACTCCGACGGCTCCTCCCGCGACGTCACCCGCTGGGCCCGGTTTGCCTCCACTGACGAGTCGGTGGCCACCGTCGACCCGTCCGCCCCGGCGGAGATGACGGGCACCGTCACGGCGATCGGCCACGGCGCCGGAGCCGTCACCGCCTGGTTCTCCTCGCGGATCGGCGTCGCCCGCATCGTCGCCCCCTTCCCCAACGACATCCCCGCCGCGACGTTCGCCGCCGCCCCCCGGGCCAACGTCATCGACACCCTCGTCCTCGCCCAACTCGAGCAACTCCACCTCGAGCCCTCCCCTCCCTGCGACGACGCCACCTTCATCCGCCGCGCCTTCCTCGACACGATCGGCCGGCTCCCGACCCCCGAGGAAGTCCGCGCCTTCCTCGCCGATGCCTCCCCGGGAAAGCACGAGCGGCTCGTCGACTTGCTCCTGGCCCGCCCCGAGTTCGTCGACTACTGGTCCTATAAATGGAGCGACATCCTCCTCGTCACCGGCTCGAAGCTCCGCCCCCAGGCGGTCGATGCCTACTACCGCTGGATCCGCGACCGGGTCGCCGCCAACGTCCCCTGGGACCAATTCGCTCGCGACGTCGTTACCGCCAGCGGCTCGAGCCTCGACAACGGCGCCACGAACTTCTTCGCCGTCCATCAAGATCCGGAGACGATGGCCGAGAACACGAGCCAGGCCTTTTTGGGCCTCTCGATCGGCTGCGCGAAATGCCACAACCATCCCCTGGAGAAATGGACCAACGACCAGTACTACGCCTTCGCCAATCTCTTCTCGCGCGTCCGCGCCAAGGGCTGGGGGGGCGACTCGCGCGGCGGTGACGGCCAGCGCACGCTGTTTGTCGAGGATGCCGGCGAGCTCCTTCAGCCACGGACCGGGAAGCCGCAGCCGCCGGCCCCGCTCGACGCGCAGCCGTTACCGCTCGGGGCTACCGGCGACCGCCGCGAGGCTCTCGCCGCTTGGCTCACCGCGCCCGACAACCCCTACTTCACCCGCGCGATCGTCAACCGGGTGTGGGCCAACTTCTTCGCCGTCGGCCTCGTCGAGCCGATCGACGATCTCCGCGCGAGCAATCCGGCGAGCAACGAGCCGCTGATGGCGGCGCTCTGTGCCCACACGGTCGAACACCGTTACGACCTCAAGAGCCTGATGCGGCTGATCCTCACGTCGCAAACCTACCGCCGCTCGAGCACGCCCCTTCCCGGCAACGCCGACGACCGGCGCTGGTTCGCCCGCGCCTACCCGCGCCGGCTGATGGCCGAGGTCCTCTCCGATGCGATCGCCGACGTCACCGGCGTCCGCGAGACCTTCTCAGAGCTGGCCCTCAACGACGGTTCGACCGAGAAGGTCACCAGCTACGCCGAGGGCACCCGTGCCCTCCAGCTCCACGACTCCGCCGTCAAGAATCCGTTTCTCAAAGTCTTCGGCCGCAACGCCCGCGACATCACCTGCGAGTGCGAGCGATCGAATCAGCCGAGCCTCGTCCAAGTGCTCAATCTCGCCAACGGTTCGACGATCAACGACAAGCTCGCCGCGAAGGAGAGCCGGGTGACGCAGCTCCTCGCCACCGATCCCTCGCCGGAGAAGATCGTCGACGAGGCGTGGATCAGCTGCCTGTCGCGCCGCCCCACCGACGCCGAGCGAAAGACCCTCGTCGACCTGCTCGCGACGGTGCCCCCCGAAGAGAAGCGCGCCGCGGTCGAAGACCTGTGGTGGTCGCTCATGACCAGCCGCGAGTTTCTCTTCCGACACTAGTTTCACGTGGGCAAAACCATCCCTGGCTTTTGCCCACTGCATTTCTCCGCCGCATCCAGCGGCGGGTGCTTGATCCGATGCCTCCTGCCGTCTCCTGTGTCAGGGCCCTCCCATGATCCCCCGATTCGCGCTTCTCCTGGCCCTCCTCACGAGCCTCGCGACCACTGCCGCCACCGCCGCGCCGTCGTTCGAGCGAGAGGTTGCCGCGATCCTCCGCACGCGCTGCGCCGGCTGCCACCATGACGGCGATGCCGCCGGTGAACTCTCCATGGAGACCTTCGCGTCGCTCGCCAAGGGGGGCACCTCGGGGCCGGCCTTCACGGCCGGCGACGCCCAGGCGTCGCTCTTCGTCAAGCGTCTCGAGGCCGGCGGCGACGATCACATGCCGCCACTCGATCAGCCGCAGCCGACGGCCGCCGAGAAGGCGACCCTGGCGGCCTGGGTGAATGCCGGCGCCCCGCCCCCCGCCACCGACACCTCGATCCTTCGATCGCTCGACGTCCCGGCGTTTCCCGCCGCCGCGGGCCCGAAGCCGGTGACGGCGCTGGCCGTATCCCCCGATGGCGGTCGCGTCGTCGTCGCGTCGGGCTCCGGGATCGTCGTCCTCGCCGGCGTCGCCCCGCCTGTCCCCTTCGAGAATCTCCCGCGGCGCGTCAACGCGGTGCACTTCTCCCCTGATGGCGCGCAGCTCGTGATCGCCGGTGGCACCGCCGGACTCGCCGGCGAGGCGCAGCTCCGCGACGCCGCCACCGGAGCGCTCATCCGGTCCTTCGGCGGCCATCGCGATCTCCTCCACGACGCCGAGCTCTCCCCTGACGGCACGCTCCTGGCCACCGCCGGCTACGACCGGTCGATCCGGCTCTGGAACGTCGCCACCGGCGCGCTCGTCCGCACGATCGACGTCCACAACGGCGCCATCTTCGATCTCGCCTGGCATCCCACCGGCAAGCTCCTCGCCTCGGCGAGCGCCGACGAGACGGTGAAGCTGTGGCGGACGAGCGACGGCGTTCGCCTCGACACGCTCAAAGAGCCCCAGGGGGAGGTCCGCGCCGTCCTCTTCACCCCCGACGGGGGTCATCTGATCGCCGCCGGTCGCGACAAGCGGATCCACCTCTGGAAGCTCGTCACCCTCGACGAGCCGGGGCTCAACCCGCAGCTCCACGCCCGCTTCGCGCACGAGAGTCCGATCGTGGCCCTCGCCCTCTCGGCCGACGGCAAGCGACTGCTCGCCGCCGCCGAGGATCGGACGCTCTCGGCGTGGACGCTCCCCGATCTCGCCGCCACGGTGCCGCTGCCGCGGCAGAGCGACGTCGCCGCGGCCCTCCTCGCGCGGCCGCAAGGGGGCTTCCTCGTCGGCAGGATGGACGGCTCCCTCGAGCTTCTCGAAGCCCGCCTCGAGCCGCTCGCCGCGGCGATGGTCCAAGCGCCGCTGGCCGCTGCCGGGCCGGCGCCTGCCACCGCAGAGATGACCGTCAGCGGCCGGATCGACCGCCGCGGCGAAGCCGATCTCGTCCGCTTCACCGCCCGGCGTGGCGAGCCGCTTCTGGTCGAGGTGAATGCCGCTCGCTCCGGCTCGAAGCTCGATGCCCACCTCGCCATCCTCCAGGCCGATGGCCGGCCGGTGGAGCGGGTCGTCCTGCAGGCGACGCGCGACAGTTGGTTCACCTTCCGCGGCAAGGATTCGAACCAGTCCGACGACTTCCGGATGCACAACTGGACGGAGATGGAGCTTGATGAATACCTCTACGCCGGCGGCGAAGTCGTCAGGCTCTGGCTCTACCCGCGCGGCCCCGATTCCGGCTTCAAGGTCTATCCGGGCACCGGGACGCGACAAACGTTCTTCGACACCACCGCGATCACCCATGCCCTCGGCGAGCCGGCCTGGATCGTCCGTCCGCTTCCGGCCGGCGCCCAGCCGGCGGCCACCGGACTGCCGGTGTTCCCGGTCTTCTATGAAAACGACGACGCCGCCAACCGCCGCCTCGGCACCGATTCGCAGCTGATCTTTATTCCCCCGGCCGACGGCGAGTACGTCGCCCGCGTCAGTGACGTCCGCGGGTTCGGCGCCACGCTCCCTGACGAGCCCTGGGGCTACACCCTCACGATCCGCCCGCCGCGGCCCACGTTCACCGCATCCATCGGCGCCAAGGACCTCGCCGTCAGCCCAGGGAGCGGCCGCGAGATCCCCCTCAGCGTGACCCGCGACGAAGGCTTTGAAGGCCCGGTGCGCATTTCAATCGACAATCTCCCGCTAGGGTTCACGTTTCACGGGCCGGTCGAGATCGAGGCAGGGCAGGAGCGGGCGATCGGCCTCCTCCATGCGGCGCCCGACGCCGTTGCCCCTGACGAAGCGGCCGACAAGGGGGTCGTGGTCAAGGCGACGGCGACGATCGACGGCCGGGAAGTGGTGCAAGAGCTCGGCAGCCTTGGCGACTTGAAAGTCGCCGAGAAGCCAAAGCTCACCGTGACGATCCTCGACGCCGACGGCCAGGGACCGACGGTGCCGGGGGAGCCACTGATTTTCAAGATCCGCCCCGGCGAAACGATCCAAGCCCGGGTGAAGGCCGATCGCCACGACTTCGCCGATCGGGTCGAGCTCGGCGGCGACGACTCCGGCCGCAATCTTCCCTTCGGCTGCTACGTCGACAACATCGGCTTGAACGGCCTCTTGATCGTCGAGGGGCAATCCGAGCGCGAGTTCTTCATCACGGCTTCCCCAGTGGCCAAGCCCGGCCGCAGGCTCTTCCATCTCCGCGCCACCGCCGACGGCGGCCAGTGCTCAGCACCGGTGCTCCTCGAGGTGGTTCCAGCCGAGTGACCGAAGGCCGCTGGCTGCCGCATCGGGTTAGACGCTCGAGTCCCTGGCTCAGCCCCAGGCCGGCAGCGAGGTCGCCGCTGACACTCCGTCAAATCCGCGGATCGCGCTCTTTGTCGGCACCGCGAGAGTGCGCCCGATCACGATTGCCCCCGCGGTGAGATCCGACTTCGTCAGCACGTAGCTGAAGACGATCGACCTCGTGCCGCTTCCCGCCAGATACGTAAAGGCCCGCGCCGTGCCTCCGATGGTGAACGCGAGAGTCGGCCTCCCTGTGATGGAGACGGGGGCCTCGAAGTTCACTGTGACGGAGATCCGATCACCGGCTTTGCGGGGCCCCGCCGCAGGGCCTGTCGCCGAGAGAATGCCAACCACCACCGGGGCCTGGGGATCGGCGAGCGGGGCGGCTTGAGCCACGGCGGCATTCCCGGCCAGATCGGCGATCTTCGAACCGGCCGGCAGCCCGATGAGACCGCTCGTGCGGGCGTGGCGGCGGAGCGAGACATCCTTCGCGGTGACGACGTAGGAAAACACCACATCGGCGCCATCGACACGCTGAAACGTCATCGTTCGCTGCGTTGTGCCGAAGAACAGGGGCAGTGTCGGCACGCCGCTGACGACAATCGCTTCACTGAAGCGCACCCGCGATTCGACGGTCTTCCCGGCCACATAAGGCCCGTAGGCCGGCTGGATCAACGACGTCGCTCCCGGTGCCACCGTGTCGACGATCACGGTTGTACCGTCGATGGCCGGGAAGTCGAGGGACGGGGAAGAGACCGCTGAGGCAAGATCGCAGATCCGGTTGTCGATCGACTCGGACAGAGCCTGCGGGAGGGTGAGGCCCGCCGGTGCATTGTCACCGGTAACAACGGAGAGCTTGAACGTCAGCGTGTCAGTCCCCGTACCCGCGACATACGCGGCGTCTCTCGAAGCCCCGCCGAGGGCAACCGGAAAAGAAGGGCTGCCGACAACCATGACGGGGCGGGCGAAGGTCAGCGTGAACAGCAGGTCGCTTCCTGCCTTGTAGCGGCCAGCCGCGGGGATGGTCAGCTTCGTCACCGTCGGGACCTGCGCAATGGACGCCCCGAGAGCCGGCCTCGCCTTACCCCAAAAAAGGTTCGTCGGCACGTCAGCCTTGAAGATCCACCATCCGACGGAAACGGTTGGTGCCGCCGGATTCAAGAACATCGGTCCATAGGAGCCTGAAGCGCCCAGCGACACGTATGCAGAGAACACGGAGGATATCCCCGTCGCCGAGGCGTTGATGACGCGAACCGAACCGATCCCGGAGTTCGTCGCCACAAACAAACTTCCCCCGACGCCGACGAGTCCATACCTATCCTGCTGCCCGAAACTGAACGCCTTCACGGAGCCCACCGTCTTCTCGAGCGCGTTTTCCGCTTTAAAGATCGGATTCTCAGCGTCGGTGCTCCGTGTCGGCAGGAAGACTTTCTCGAGGTTCGGGCTGGAGACGTTGACCTGCACGTTGCCGATGCCCGTGCCATGGAACGCAGAGAACACGACCCCGGAGCCGAAGCGGCCGGTCGACGTCACGGTCACGTTCCCGATGTTCCCGGGCACGTCTCGCCCCAACAACGTCACGAGTGAGTAGGGGAATGGCGCTCCGAGCCCGAGGATGTCAAAGTTGGCGAGGAAGGCCGAGAAGAAGATGCTCGTGCCCACGCTCGCGACGTCGACGTTGCCGATGCCGGCATTCGAGGCGAAGTAGCTCGAGTCGATGCCCGCAGCGACCATCGTCCAGTTATCGTTCGGTGGCAGGAGCCCCACGATGCCTGCACTGGTGCGGCCGGCACGGACCTTGATGTTTCCGATCGTCGACGTGAATCGATTCTGGTCGAGGTCGAAGCCGGAGGCTTGGAAGTAGCTCCCCTTGATGCCCGTTCCACCGAGTGTCGTGACGGTGATGTCACCGATCGCCCCTGCGGCCCCGGCGTAGAAACGGCTCGCCTCGATGCCGTTGCCGCGCAGGGAGTTGTTGGTGACGGTGATCGCCCCGATCGCGCCGGCGTTGTCGAAGTTGCCGTTACCGTCGGCAACGGCGTTTCTGGCGGTGAACGTCGAGGCGATGATGCCGGCTCCACCTTCTTCCCGATTCTTGACGTCGACGACGATGGCCCGGATTGACTCGCCGGTGAACGTGGAGGCATTGATGCCGGTCGACTGGGTGAGGCCTTGGCCGGACGACGTTGCGTGCACGCCGAAGATGGCGCCGAGATCATCGCTCGGGGCTGGGGGCTGGAGGTTGGGCCCGTTGTTCGAATTGCCGGCATCGGCGTCGGCAAGGAAGGTCGAGCCGGTGATACCGCTGCCACCGTTCGCCGAGGCGACGATGTAGCCGATGTTGCCGTCGGCCGTGAAGAACGATCCCGCGATCGCGTTGGCCAGCGGAGAGCTCGCGCCCGCCACCGCCACGATTCCCTTGGTGGCCGCGTCGGCTTCACTCTGGGCCGATCCGATGGAGCCGTTTTGAGCGGTGAAGAAGGAAGCGTCGATCGCGGTGCCGGCGTTCACCGACTCCGCGGAGATCCGCCCGAAGTCTCCGCTGCTGGTGTCGAAGGTGCTGGCAGAGATGGCCGGTCCCGACAGGGCCTTGGAGACCAGGGCGACCAGATCGCCCTTGAAGTTCACCCGGGTGCGAAGGATGCCGGCCCCCGTGGCCGAGCGGACATCGGCGAAGATGCCGTCCAGTTGGACCGGCGGGCGGACCCCGGCGTAGTTCGTCCACGCCTTGATCTGACTGTCGACGAGCCCGTTGCCCAGCCGCCCTCCGAGGACAGACGCTCGGATCTCACCGAAACTTGCCGCCGTCGCCGTGAGGGCAGAGACCGCGTCGCCACCGTTGGCGTTGGCCGTTCCGGAAATGCCGGCGACGCGCGCCAGCGCCTGCACGGTCGTGGTATCGATCCCGGCCCCTCCCGCCGGGCCACCGACCCCCGAAATCAGCCCGATGCTCCCCCCGTTGGCATCGAAACTGCTTCCGGAGATCCCGCGCCCCTGGCCCCAGGCAGCCCCGGAGAGATCACCGATCGCTCCTTCTGCCACGGCCGTCACCCGGAGAAAGCCGCCGGCGTTTCCCCCCCCGGTGATCGAGGCGATGTCGCCCGCTTGGGCATGAATGAGCAAGTCAACCAGGCCGGTCCCGCCGTAAGCCGATGCCCGGATCGGTCCGATGGCTCCTGCCAGGATCTGCGCGCCGTCGATGCCGTGGCTCGTCGCCGCCGCGACCGGAAGCGGGTTGGGGACAACGATCGGGAGCGACGGAGCGCCCCCTGAGAGCGCGGTGATCGACGCGATCGAATCATCGAGACCGGCTCCCGCCTGAATCAGCGTGCCACGAATGGCCGTGGACTGGGCCGCCGTAGCGGTCACGGCACCGATCGAACTGCCGGCGACGAGGGCCCCCCGGTCGATGGCAATTCCAACCGGTGCCTTGACCGTCACGCTCCCGATCGATCCAGCGGCGGAGATGAACGCGTTTTGAAGACTGCCGGAATCGATGGCGATGGAGCCGATCTCCTGGGCACTGACGGCCCCGCTCCACGAGCCACTGCGGAGATGGAGGCCCGCCAGCGTGCCGCCGGCGGTGATCGGCGTGGTGCCGGGAACGGTCTGCAGCGCCGTCACCATGCCGATGTCGCGGCCTGCCGAGATCACCGTCGACCCGAGCCCCCCGCTCGCCGACGTGATGGAGCCGATGTTTCTCCCGGCGATCAGGCTGGCATTGATCCCCGTGGCGGACTCGACATCGCCGATGTCCCGGGCGGCCTGGAAGAGCCCCTCCATGGCGAGAGGAGCCGGGTTGGGTTGCAGGGCCGTACTCGTCCCCGGCACCATCGCGGTCGACTGAATGCTGCCGATGTCGGCCCCGGCACGCACGACCATCGACTTCGTGAACAGCTCGGCCGAGACCGCCCCGATAGAGGACGCCGATGTCCAGCTCGATCGTCCGACGCCGTTGATGATGAGATCGGCAATGCCGGCCGAGAGGCTCGAGTTGGTCACCACGCCGGAGTAGCCCCCGGGAACGACGATCGGGTCGACCGTCATCGTCACGTCGAGACCGGAGATGCCTCCGGCGGAGACGATCTTGCCGCTAAGGGTCGCGATCGCAGCCGAGGCATCGGCTCCGCTCGACGCCTCCAGGGTGGGATGGGGAAACCCGAGGTTGAGGTGGCCGGCTGAACTGACGGTACCAGAGAACTGGAGCGGCAACGAGATCGTGAACGGGCTGGTCGGGTCCGAGGTGCGGATCGAGCCATTTATCGCAGCGAACTCGGCCTTCCCGATACTCCCCGCGAAGACCTTGCCTTTGAGCACGCTCTGCGACCCGACGATGGAACCGATGGCGCCCGACACCGAGATGGTGCCGTTGAAATCATTCATCGCGTTGTAGGCGTCGAACGCATTTTTCGGGGCCAGCGGCGTGGTGCCATCGATGACGATCTGCGTCACGGCCTTGGCCGTGACATTCCGGAGGCCGATGAGACCGCTGCGGGGCACATACGACGCGGCCTGTCCGGTCGGACTCTCGTCGAGAATCTCTTGGACGGTCGCGTTGCCGGTGGCCGTGACCGACGGGGCGGCGAACGAGAAGCCGTTGAGGTTTGAGGCGTTGACCCGATCAACGTAGGGAACCTTACCTGTGTCGACCGAGATCTCGCCGATCGTGACGCCCGGGAGGGCGATGTTCTTGACCACTGCGGCACTGAGGTGGAGGCCTCCGAACGACGTCAGAGGGGCAGCATTCGGAAGTCTGGGGTCGGCCGTCGAACTGATCCGCGTCACGTTGACGTACCCGGAACTGAAGATCTGCGCGAAATTACTCCCGCCCCCGGCGATCGTCAGCGGATTGGGCGTGACGCGAATCGAGAGACTGTTGCCGTCGTTGAGCCCGAGCAGATTGATCGAGCTGACGTCGGCGTTGTCGGTGGCTCCACCCGCAAGCGCGAGCGTGAATCCGGCGTTCGTGGTAGTCACGCTGCCTTGTACCGAGATGTCGACGGTGTCGCCGTGCGAATTGGTGAACGACGCCGATGTATAGAGCAACGCGGGATCTATGGCCGCCAGCATGCGGCGCGGCTCGAGCACGTCGACCCCGAGGCTCTTTCGCAACCTCCTCTCGAGCCCTCGGCGAATCTGACGCGAATCGGCCGAGGCAAGACGGGTGCGGGTGGTCATGAAGAACGATCCTGTGTGTGGTGATCCGCTCGACTCGCCGCCCCTGAGGCGTTCACGCGAACCGGGATGGGCGGCAGGGGGCAGACCACTCGATTTGGGTAGCGACCGCGAAAAGGAACTGGTCTTAAACTGTCTTGTGACGGAAGGCAAGAAATCGGCATTTGTTAAGGAAAACCATGGCGAGATCCCAAAGCGGCTCACCCGCCCATGGTAATCTCGACCGCATGTCCCGCGCTCTCGCTCACACCCTCGTCGTCGCGATCCTCGCCGCCCTCCTCGCCGTCGCCTTCTGGCGGAGCGGCTATGAGTTCCAGTGGGAAGGGGTGTGGGCCTACCGGCAGAAGTTCGTCACCGGCTGGCTGACGACCGTCGCCATGAGCTTGGCGAGCCTCGTGCTCTCTGCCCTCGTCGGCCTCGTCACGGCCGTCGGCCTCCGGTCGCGGTGGACACTCGTCGAGGCGGCGGCACGGGTCTATGTCGAGCTGATCCGCGGCACGCCGCTGCTCGTGCAGCTTCTCATCGGCTTCTACGTCGTCGCCAATGCGGTCGGCCTCGAAAACCGCTACGTCGTCGGCGCCCTCGTCCTTGCCCTCTTCAGCGGCGCCTACATGGCGGAGATTTTTCGCGGGGGCCTCGCTGCGATCCCCGCCGGGCAGCGCGACGCCGCCCGGGCGATCGGCCTCACCCCGTGGCAGAGCCTCAGGCTCGTCATCCTGCCGCAGGCGATTCGCCTCGTCCTCCCCGCCGTCGCCGGGCAGCTCGTGTCGCTCATCAAGGACTCGTCGCTCCTCTCGGTGATCGCCGTGAGCGAGTTCACGCTCGCCGCCCAGGAGGTCAACTCCTTTACCTATTCGACGCTCGAAAGCTACCTGCCACTCGCCGCCGGTTATCTCCTCCTCACGCTCCCTCTCTCGGCGCTGTCGCGCTGGCTCGAACGTTCCTTTGCCTACGAGGCCGGCTGATGGAGCTTGTCGTCAAGGGACTCACGCAGGCCTACGGGAAGACGACCGTCCTCGATCGGCTCGATCTGGTGACGGGCGACATCCGGGCGCTCGTCCTCGTCGGCCCCTCCGGCGGCGGGAAGACGACCCTCCTGCGGATCCTCGCCGGGCTCGATCTCCCGATCGAAGGGAGCGTGAGCTTCGCCGGGAAGACGCTGCCGCGCGACGAGCCGGGACTCCTCGCCTACCGGCGCCATGTCGGCACGGTCTTCCAGGCCTATAACCTCTTTCCCCACCTCTCGGCCCTCGACAACCTCACCCTTCCCCTCGTTCATGTCCATGGCCTCTCCCCCGCGGCAGCGCTGGAGCGGGTCGCTGAGCCGCTCGAGCGTTTCAAGCTCGCGGAGCATGCCCACAAGCGTCCGTCGCAACTCTCCGGCGGGCAGAAGCAGCGGATCGCCATTCTCCGCGCCCTCGCCACGAAGCCAGAGCGACTGTTCCTCGACGAGCCGACCTCCGCCCTCGATCCGGAGATGACCGCCGAGGTCCTCGAGATGATCGGCGAGCTCAAAGACCTCGGCACCCGGTTCGTGCTCGTCACCCACGAGATGGGCTTCGCCCGCCGGGTGGCCGACGAGGTGGCGTTCGTCGGCGGCGGCAAGGTCGTCGCCAGCGGCCCGGCGTCTACGATGTTCGAGAAGTGCCCCGAGCCCCGCGTCCGTGAGTTCTTCGCGAGGATCCTCCCATGACTGGTAACAGCGGCACGAGCGATCGCGGCACCTCCCCCACGCCCCATCACGAAGATCGCCCGAACGTCACCGACCGTTTCTCCTGGGCCGATGATCCCGCCGTGCGGGCGTTCGTCGGCGCGCTCGTCGCCGATGCGGTGGCGATGCCGGTTCATTGGTACTACGACCGGGCCGCCCTCGATCGCGATCATCCGCAACTCTCCGGCTACGCCGCGCCGAAGAAGATCCATCCCGACAGCATCCTGTGGCGGAGCCGGTACGAGCCGGCCGGCCCGGAGGGGGAGATCCTCCACGACCAGGCCCAGTACTGGGGAAAGCGCGACATCCACTACCACCAGTTCCTCGAGGCGGGGGAGAACACGCTCAATTCCAAACTCGCGGTGGAGTTGGCGGCGCTCGTGAAGCGCAACCGCCATTGGGATGCCGAACGCTGGCTCGCGGACTACGTCGCCTTCATGCGCCGCCCGGGAAGCCATCGCGACACGTACGTCGAGGAATACCATCGCCACTTCTTCACGAACCTCGCCCACGGCCGCAAGCCGATCAACTGCGGCGTCCGCGACGAGCACATCGGTGGGCTCGTGCCGGTGGCGGCGCTCGTCGCAGCCCTCGGCGACCGCCACCCCGACCTCCGCCGGATCGTCCGCGAGCATGTCAACCTGACCCACAAAGACCGCGACGTCCTCGCCGCCGCCGATGTCCTCGTGCGAATCCTCGTCCGGGTCTGCCGGGGCGGCCCCCTGCGGGAGGCGATCCTCGAGGAGGCGACCGACTGGATTTCGGCGGCCAAGCTTGCCGATTGGGCCGATCTTCCCGATCGCACCGTCGTCGGCACCCGCCTGTCCACCGCCTGCTACATCCCCGACGCCTTCCCGGCCGCCCTCGTCCTTGCCTGGCGGCACCACGACGATTTTGCCGCCGGAGTCCTCGCCAACGCCCTCTGCGGTGGCGACAACTGCCATCGCGGGGCGGTCGTCGGAGCCCTTTTGGGTGCGGCCAATCCGATCCCCCGCCCCTTTCTGGAAGGGCTGCGAGCCGGTGCTAGAGTTGAAGAGATCTTCAGCCGCTCTCCTTCTGGATCGTCCGCATGAGCTCCGTGGCAACGTCCGCCGGTTCCCTTCATGAACCGCTCCGGGACGATGCCCCCCTCCCGTTCTCCACGCCCGACGGCCTCGTCCCCACCAAGACCGTCCTCCTCACGGCCGATCCGGTGGCGGCTGATCCGGTGGCCGCGAAGCGTGAGGAGATCCTCGCCTACTTCCACCGCACCTGCGAGCTCGACGAGCGGCTCTTCGATCTGATCCGAAACGAAGCGGCGTTTTACGTCCGCCACGAACCGCTCCGCCACCCGCCGATCTTCTACCTCGCCCATCCGGCGACGTTCTACGTCAACAAGCTCTACGTCGCCCGGCTCTTCAAGACCCGCATCGACCCCCGCATGGAGGCGATGATGGCGGTGGGGGTCGACGAGATGTCGTGGGACGATCTCAATGCGGCCCACTACGATTGGCCGAGCGTCGCTGCCGTCAGCGCTTACCGCCGCGAAGTCCGCTGCCGCGTCGACGCTTTCATCCGCTCGATGCCGCTGGAGCTGCCGATACGCCAGGATTCGCCGGCATGGGTGATCCTCATGGGGATCGAACACGAGCGGATCCATCTCGAGACCTCGTCGGCGATCCTCCGGCAGATGCCCCTTGGCGACCTGCGCCGTGAGGCGGAGCTTTCGGAGGGGGAGCGGCGGCTGTGGCGGACATGCCCCGAACAGGGCCCGCAGCCGGAGAACCCTTGGGTCGAGGTGCCGGCTCAGGTCGTGCGGCTCGGCAAGCGGGACGACGATCCCACCTACGGCTGGGACAACGAGTACGGCAGCGAAGAGGTGCGGCTGTCGGGCTTCAGCGCCGCCCGTCAGCTCGTCTCCAACGGCGAGTTCCTCGAGTTCATCGCCGCGGGGGGCTACCGCGACGAATCGTTCTGGACCGAGGAGGGGCGGGGCTGGCTGCGCTACACCAAGGCCGAACATCCCCGCTTCTGGCGCCGTGACGGAGAGACGTGGAGGCAGCGCAATCTCCTCGACGAGATCCCCCTGCCGCTCGATTGGCCGGTGGAGATCAATTGCCTCGAGGCCCAAGCGTGGTGTGCCTGGAAGCGGCAGGCGACAGGGCTCAACATCCAACTCCCCACCGAGGCCCACTGGCAGGCCTTGCGGGCAGGCATCGACACCGATCAGCCGCAGTGGGAAAAGGCTCCCGGCAACATCAATCTCGAATGGTTCGCGTCGAGTTGCCCGGTGACGACGTTTCCGCAGGGGCCGCGCGGGGAGTTCTGCGACGTCATCGGCAACGTGTGGCAATGGACGCGGACGCCGATCATGCCCTTCAAGGGCTTCGAAGTTCATCCGCTCTACGACGACTTCTCCGTGCCGACGTTCGACGGCCGCCACAACCTCATCAAGGGAGGATCCTGGATCGCGACCGGCAACGAGGCACTGGCCAGCTCGCGGTATGCCTTCCGCCGTCACTTCTACCAGCACGCCGGCTTCCGGCCGATCATCGACGCCCCCGGGCACGATTCGGTGACGGAGGGCTCGAAGCTCTATGAGACCGACGTCCTCGTGACGCAGTATCTCGACTTCCATTACGGCCCCGAAGCGCTCGGCGTGCCGAACTTTCCCCGCGCCTGTGCAGCGGAGGTGCTCCCGCTTGTCCCTGCCGAACGGCGCCGGCGCTGCCTCGACATCGGCTGCTCGGTGGGGCGGTCGGCGTTCGAGTTCGCCCGCGCGTTCGAGCACGTCGACGCCATCGACTTCTCGGCCCGCTTCATCCAATCGGGGGTCAGGCTCCAGGAGGGGGGCGAGATCCACTACGAGGTGCCCACCGAAGGGGAGCTGACCGTCGCCAGGAGCGTCTCGCTCGACAAGCTCGGTCTCGGGGAACTGCGAACGCACGTGGCCTTCATGCAGGGGGATGCCTGCAACCTG
>CANGGT010000077.1 GCA_947453375.1 Planctomycetaceae bacterium | reverse complement strand
GGCCCGAGGCTCGAGGCCTAGGGAGTGACGACGACCCAGCGGTGTTTCGAGCGTTCGACGCGCCTCGCCATTCAAGAGCGTGGCCCGCCTTTCGAGCCTTGGGGGAGAAGACCTTCGGGATGGTGGTGATCGCCAGGTTTCCACGACTCGATCCGACCGTGACGGCGGCGTGTCCGGCGTTGCCCGTCGTGTCCGGGGCCGTGGCAACCACCGCGGCGTTGCCCCCGGCCGACATCACGGCGTCGGGAACGCCGACGGTATCGGTGGTGGCTGCCGTCCGGGGACGCTCGCGGGCACCCCGGGCCAGGTTCCCGGCCGTGTCGACGCTCGTGCTCGCGGTGATCGCCGGGATGTTCTGGGTGGCGGTGTGGCGCGAGGAGCAACGACGCGCCGCGGAGGATGGGAAACGTGACCGCGAAGCGATGGCCATGGAACCGGACGGGGAGGCGGGGCTGATCCGATGACGCTCGACTGGCTCGACACCGCGTTCCTCGCCCGGAAGCCTCGCCCCACGCCGGCCACGGCGGCGCACCCCCCCAACGCCCCGGAGGTGATGCCCCCCGCTGCCATTCCCCCGGGACCACAGCCATCAGAGGCATCGGCCGCTTCCGAGGAATCGGTCGTCGCGCGTCTCCTCGAGGCCGTGCCGTCCGAATGGGACAGTCTTGCTACGGCGATCGAGTCGGCGGCGCTCGCCGGTGGGAAGGTGGTCGCCTTCACCGGCGGGGAGCGGAACGAGGGACGCTCGACGATCGTCGTCGGGGTGGCCGAGGTGCTCCGTCGCCGGGGGCGGTCGGTGGCCATCCAAGCCCAGGCCCCGCTCCTGCTTCCCTTCGACGAGGCCGAGAGGGCCCGCGCGGCGGAGATCGTGCTCGTCGATGCCGGGCCATGGTTCACCGCCGGTCCGGTCCGTCGTCGCACCATCGAACGTGCGGCGCTGGGATGTGATGCGGCGGTGCTCGTCCGCCGGGCCCACGCCCCCCCCTGCCCCGCCTGGTCCGAAGCGCTTGCCGCGATCGGCCTGACGGTGGTTGGCGAGGCAGTGACGTTCGAGTCGGCGTTGGCGGCGGGGTGATCCGCCATGGTCGACTCACGGTCGGTGCCAGTGATCCTCACCCCCGCCCAGGAGGCGGCGCTCGGTCGGATCCGATTCGCGCTCGAGGAACCGGCAGGGGTTGTCCTTCTCTGCGGCCCCGCCGGTGTCGGGACGAGCCTCGTCCTCGCCAGACTGGCCGCCGAATTCGGAGCCAGTCAACCCGGGGGCATGCCGATCCGGACTCCTTCCGAACTTGCCGACGCGATCAGGCGTGATGTGCCGATCGGCGACGTCGTCCTTGTCGACGATGTCCATCTGGCGACCGCCGACGACCTCGCCCTCCTGACCACGTTCGCCCCGACGCGTGGCGGGAAGGCCCGCTGTATCGTGCTGGCGGGGCGCGGCCGTCTGCTGACGCTCGTCGGGCGCGACAGCCGGATCGCCCCCCGCGTGCGGCTGCGGGCGATCGTGCCACCTTGGTCCGTGGCCGATACGCGCCGGCTCGTGGAGAGCCGTTTGGGGGCGGTGGCGCCCGAGGTGGTGCAGACCTGTCACGAGATTACGGCAGGGATTCCCGCGGCGCTCGACCGCCTCGTCGAATTGGCCACGGTGACCGCCGGTCGGAGGCTCACGTCCGCCGACATCGAAACGATCCACCGCCGGCTCGATCTCCAGGCGGTGTGAGGAATCCCGCCGGCGAGTCGGTGGCTTTCGTGGGCCTCAATCGCACGCCGCCGCGGTCCGAGCGAGATAATCGGCGGTCGATTCGGGGGGGGTGGTCCCCTCCGGTGGGAGCGGGCGGCCCGGGGCGAAGGACGCGGGATCGAGGTGGGGCGGATGGCCGGTCATCAGGTCGGCCAGGAGGACAGCGCTCCCGGTCGACTGGTGGAGACCCGCGCGAAAGTGGCCGGCGGACACGAAGGCGTTGTCGAGGTCGGGGATCCGGCCGATTGTCGGATTGCCGTCGGCGTTCCCGGGGCGGAGGCCGGCCCAGGATCTCTCGACGACGCTCCCCGGCAGTTCGCCGAGGAGCGACCGGACCACGCCGAGGAGTCGGGTGACGGTGTCGGGGGTCGTCGTCGGATCGAAGCCGACATCCTCCAGCGTCGAGCCGACGAGGAGCCGGCCGTCGGGACGCTGGACGAGGTAGGAGAGCCCGCGGTTGATGATCCGCGTGATCAGCGGTCTCGGGAGGCGGAGGAGGACGATCTGCCCGCGGATTGGCCTGGTGTCGAGAGGGAGGCCAAACGCACCGGCCAAGCCTCCCGTCCAACTGCCTGCCGCGAGCACCCAGGTGCCTGCGGTGATCTCGCCGGTCGCGGTCACCGCCCGCTCCACCCGCGTGCCCCTGACAACGAACTGTCGGACGTCGGCCTCCTCGAAGACCACCCCCCGCTTGCGACACGACGCTTCGAGGGCGTCGAGGTGACGCGAGGGGCGAAGCTGCATCTCTTCCCGGAGCAGCATGCCCCCGAGAATCTCCCCGGCCCCGTCGCCGGCGGCCAGCGCCGGCTCGCACGCCATCACGTCGCGAGCCTCAAAAAGATCGGCAGCCGCTCCTTGGGCGCGCCACCGTGCCGCGTCCGCCCGGAGTCGCTCGAGCCCTGCGGCCGAGCGGGCGAGGTGGAGGCCGCCACTCGGGAGGAGGCCGTTATCGATGCCGGTCTCGGCCTCGAGATCCGTCGACCAGAGGCGGTGGAGTGTGTCGCTCCACGCCGTGAGGGCGTGGTTGGGAGAGATGCCCGCATGGAGCGGCGCCGGCGGAAAGATTCCGGCCGCCGCCCAGGAGGTGGTGTCGGCACCGCGGCCGCGGGCGAGCACCCGCACCTTCACCCCGCGGCCGGCGAGTTCCCGGGCGAGGGAGAGGCCGATGATCCCGCCGCCGACGATGCAGCAGTCATTCATGGTGCGCTTCGATGGACTCAGGTCAGGCGTTGGTGGCGACGGCGGGCGTGTCGGCGATGTTCACCCAAACGTGAACGTGGGGCGCGCCGCGGTAATACCAGACGAACGACGGTCCTTCGAGCCGCCAGTTGTCCCAGACGCCGTCATTTCCGACGTCGGCATCGCGGAAGAACGCCAACCGGCAGCGATCGAGGCCCCCCTGTGCGGCCAGGCAAGTGCGGGCCTCGGCCCGATCGGTGTCCCGGAACGGTTCGAGGAGAAGGGCGAGGACGCGCTCGAGTTCCCCACGCTGATCGGCAGACATTTCCGAGACCGCCAGCCCGTCGATCCGCCCGTCGGCCCGGAATCCGACGGCGTTCTCCGCCGGAGACTTGGCCACGAGTGCCGCCTCACGCTGCTTTCCGTCGAGCATGGTGGCGAGCTTGTTGGCGGCGACGGCCTGCGACCAGAAGACGTTTCCCTCGTGATCGGCCGGCTCGTTGAAGGCTCCCGTGTCGTGGCCGTAGAAGATCGGGCCGGCGAAGGCGACATGTTCCTCCGAGTCGCCGTCGCAGCGGAGCGTCATGTGGCGACCGGT
Organism: Planctomycetaceae bacterium; assembly: GCA_947453375.1. Taxonomy (GTDB): domain Bacteria; phylum Planctomycetota; class Planctomycetia; order Pirellulales; family UBA1268; genus QWOP01. The sequence continues at coordinate 15,778 of CANGGT010000077.1, read as the reverse complement.
GAGGAGGAATTGGAACTTGCCGGTTCCCGGCTCCCCGAGCATGGCGATCGACTGGGCGTGGCCGAAGCCGCCGCAATCGTCCTCCATCTGCTTGTCGAACCGGGCATGCCACTCCGGATGGATGAGCTGCTCGAAGATTTCCCGGGCGAGCGCCTGCTGGTCTTTCGTGTAGAAGTCGCTCTTCAGTTCGGGCTCTGTGGCGTTCCAGTTGTTCCCGACGCGCGACCGCAGCAGGCCGAACTTCGGGTGAACGTAATCCCAGGCGAAGCACACCTTCTCCCTCTGGCTCGGCGAGAGCGAGGCGTGGAGCGTCTGCGCGAGCGTCTCGGCGGTGCTCGCGGCCGACGGCTCGGCGGCTCGGAGGAGCGTCGGGCGAGCGACGAGGCCTGCGCCACCAAAAAGCGTCGGGGCTGCGGCCAGGGCGCCGGACGAGGCGAGGAATCCCCGGCGGCTGATCGAGCGGCGGTGGGCAGGGCGTGGCATCGGGGGGGCTCCTTCGTGTTCGCTGACTCTTCTCCCGGCCGGCCCGTAGGCCGCCGCCGATTGGGAAAATCCTACGCTTTCGCACCGCGCCGCACCAACTTTGGGAGGGGTGCGATGCGTGGCTGGGAACCGCGGCCCCGCCGCTTGCCTCCGCGGAGTCGCGGCTGGCAGACAGGGCAGAAAAACGTCGAGCGCTGTGCCTGGACGATGCGCTCGATCGTCGCGCCGCACGTCTGGCAGGGGGTGCCGCCAAGCCCGTAGACGCGGTGGAGCTTTTGGAATCCCCCTTTGCGGTTGTCGGCGGTGCGGTACAGCTCGTCACCGATGCTCGAGCCCTCGTGGACCACGGCGCTTGCGAGGATCTCCCGTGCGGCCCGCGCCACGGTCTCCCACGCCTCGGCAGCGAGCGCTTGGCAGGGGGTGCGCGGGTCGATCGCGGCGCGGTGGAGAATCTCGGCGGCGTAGATGTTGCCGATGCCCGCCACGGCTTTCTGATCGAGGAGCGCCACCTTCACTCCGCGCTGTGATTCCCCCAGCCGGCTGGCCAGATCGTTGCCGGTGACGACAAGCCCGTCGGGGCCGAGCTTGGCAGCGCCGCAGGCCCGATCGAGCCCTTGGGCGTCGAGGAGTCGGATCGTCCCCAGGCCACGCTGATCCCAAAAGAGGAGCCGTTGGATGGGGAGACGCCGGACGCCAGGGGGGACGACGTCGAGCTCCATCCGCACATGATGAGGCGTCGGCGGCTCGGCCACGAGGAGGAGCCCGGTCATTCTCGGCTCGATGACGAGCCAGTGTGGGGCCCTTCCCTCGCTGCCGACCTCGATCGCCACCCGTTTGCCGAATCGGGAGACCGACACGATTCGTTGACGCTCGAGCCGCTCCGCCATTTCAGCGGGGGCCGGGGACATCGCGAGCGGGCGACAGGTGCCCTGGGGAAAACGGGCGGCGGCGATCCTCATCCCGCACAGCCCGGCGATGCCGCGGCGCATCGTCTCGACTTCGGGGAGTTCGGGCACGGAAAGCTCCTCGTGGCGGGGCAGCCGCAACGTACCTGTGGCGATGGATGGTAGCACCTGCCGGTGCGGCTACAATTGGCGGCTTGCGTCGTCAGGGGCCCCCGGGCGACGCGGCTCAGTCGTCCCTGCTGTCCTGCGCTTCCCACCGGAGCCTCCGCCGATGCCTTCCCCACTGTCCCCCCCGCTCCCTGCCGGTGGCATCTCGCAGGTTCCCGACGCCCACGGCCGGTTTGGCCGGTTTGGCGGCCGGTACGTGCCGGAGACGCTCTCGGCCGCCCTCGATCAGCTCCAGGCTGCCTACGACGAGGCTCGGGCCGACCCGAGTTTCCAGGCCGAGCTCGATCAACTCCTCGCGGCCTTCGTCGGCCGCCCCACCCCCCTCCTCTTCGCCAAGCGGCTCACCGAGTACGCCGGCGGCGCCCAGATCTGGTTCAAGCGGGAGGATCTCAGCCACACCGGCGCCCACAAGATCAACAACACGCTCGGCCAGGGCTTGCTGGCGATGCGGATGGGGAAGAAGCGGATCATCGCCGAGACCGGCGCCGGCCAGCATGGCGTCGCCACCGCGACGGCCTGTGCCCGCTTCGGCCTCGATTGCGTCGTCTACATGGGCTCGGAGGACGTTCGTCGGCAGGAGCCAAATGTCCGCAGCATGCGGATGATGGGGGCGGAGGTCCGCCCGGTGGAGAGCGGCTCGCGCACGCTCCGCGACGCGATCAACGAGGCGATGCGCGACTGGATGGGCTCGGTGGAGACAACCCACTACATCATCGGCTCGGTCGTCGGGCCCCACCCCTTCCCGCGGATCGTCCGCGATTTCCAGTCGGTGATCGGGAAAGAGACACTTCTTTTCTGCCAGAAAGAACTCGGCCGCGACCCCGATTGCGTCGTCGCCTGCGTCGGGGGTGGCAGCAACGCCGCCGGCATGTTCTATCCCCTGGTCGAGCACAAGGGGATTCGCCTCGTGGGCGTCGAGGCAGGCGGACGATCGGCCAAGCCTGGCGATCATGCGGCGAGCCTTTCCTACGGCAATGCCGGCATTCTCCACGGGAGCCTCTCGTACGTGCTCCAGGATCCCGACGGCCAGACGGCTGATGTCCATTCGGTGTCGGCGGGGCTCGACTATCCCGGCGTCGGCCCCGAGCATGCCTGGTGGCACGACACGAAGCGCGTCGAATACACGAGCGTCACCGATGCCGAGGCCCTCGACGCCTTCGATCTCGTCGCCCGGCGCGAGGGGATCCTCCCCGCGCTCGAGACGTCGCACGCCCTGGCCTGGACGGTGAAGGAGGCGGCCCGCCGGCCGAAGGAGGAGGTGATCGTCGTCTGCATGTCTGGCCGCGGTGACAAGGACGCGGCGGAGATCGCCCGCCTGCGGTCACTCGAGAACGGGGGGGCCCACGCATGACCAGCCATCACGATCCGAAGAGCCAGGCCTCCAAGCCCCTGGCCGCGACGTTTGCCGCTCTCGCCAAGGACGGCCGCAAGGCCCTCGCGCCGTTCGTGACCGCCGGCGATCCCGATCTCGACACGACGCTCGCCGTCCTCGAAGCGCTCGACCGGGCCGGGGCGGCCGTCTGCGAGCTCGGGGTTCCCTACAGCGATCCGATCGCCGACGGGCCGGTGATCCAGGCTTCCTACACGCGGGCCCTCGCCTCCGGATTCACGCTCGAAAAGTTTTTCGCGATGGTGCGGAAGGCGACGGGCCGGGTGAAGATGCCGATCCTGGCGATGGTGAGCTATTCGATCATCTACCGACGCGGGATCGACCGGTTCGTCGACGACGCCGCGGCAGCGGGCCTTGCGGGGCTTGTCGTCCCCGATCTTCCCCTCGAGGAATCCGAAGTCCTCGACGCCACCTGCAAGGGGGCGAATCTGGCCCTCGTGCGCCTCGTGACGCCGACGACGCCGCCGGAGCGGGCTGCCGAGATCGCCAAACGGTCGACCGGCTTCCTCTATTGCGTGAGCGTCGCCGGCGTGACGGGGGCCCGCACTGATCTTCCCGAGGGGCTCGTCGAACGGGTGAAGTGGCTACGGACAAAGACCGACGTCCCGGTGCTCGTCGGCTTCGGCGTGAGCACGCCGGAGCAGGTGAAGCTCCTCTCGGGCGTGGCCGACGGCGCGATCGTCGGCTCGGCACTCGTGCGCCGCGTCGGTGAACTCGCGGCGGAGGGCCCGGAAGGAGTCGCCAGGGGAGTGGAGAGCTGGGTGGCCGACCTCGTGAACGCGGCCCGGTAACGGCCACGAGGAGCCTCGCCATCCTGGGGCTTCGGTCACGATCGACGCCCGGTCCAGCCCGCTGCGTTACCTCGCGAGATAGCGATTGGGAACGTTCGCAAGGGGCGGAACGGCCCGCCGCGAGGCCTCGAGCAGCACTCGTACGGTGGCGTAAGAATCCTCCTCGGTGCGCTGCATCTGCGGCAGAAGACCGAGTTGGGCGTACGAAATCGGCGTGACGTCGAAGCAGGTCGTCTCCCACGCGAAGCCCCGCCCCCAGACGATGCCCGGCAGGAGGATGTCGGTGCGGGCTCCGGCGTCGAGGAGGAGCTTCATGACGGGCGCTGAGCGGTTGGCGTTGGAATTGACCGTGTGAAAGAGGGGCGTGTGGCCGTTCATGCCATGCTCATCGACCGCGGCCCTGGCGTTCACATCGGCACCGAACTCGATGAGCTTCCTGGCCGCAGCCAGATGGCCGTATTCGGCGGCGACGTGGAGCAGGGTCGCCCCGGAGAGCGGGGTGAAGGTGGAGACAAGCGACGTTCGGTGCTCAAGCAGCGTCGGCTCGGCGTTGAAGGCGGCCTCGAGCGCTTCCGGATCATCGAGGAGCACCGGCAGGAGCTTGGGGTCATCGAGGACGGCCCCGCGGTCGAGGAGGAGGCGTAGGCACTCGGGGAAGCGGTCGGAGCGAAAGTACATCTCGATCAGGGCGTTGATCGGTCGTTGGCCGTTCACGGGCTGCGTGACATCGAATCCCGCATCCAAGACATCCCGAATCCGCTCAGGGGCGTGGACCTCGAAGGCCACGAGAAGTGCTTCAATCGGTGTGGTCATGGGTCCTTCAACGGGGATTTGGCCTGTGGGAGTCATCGGCTATCGGATTCCAACGCGTGCCCGTTGCTGCGGGGAAAGCGGCACCCGCACGATCCGGTTGTGATCCCACGAGCCGCTCGAGGCGGCGCCGACGAAGAGAGTAACGCGCTCGGGCTCAACGAGGAGAAACGGCGTGACGTGGCCGAAGCGGTCGACGTCATGGCCAGAGCGTTCCGCAAACAGCCCCTCCGACTTCCAGGTGAGGCCGTCGTGGCTCGTGGCGAGCCGCGTTCCCTCCAGCGATTCGGCGGTCATCACGAGCTCGTCGCCGATCCGGACGACGTGGACGCCTCCGGCATCATCCCCGAAGACAGGCTCGGCCTGCGGGCGGATCCAGGTCAGGCCGTCGACCGATTCGGCGTAGCCGACGGCCCGAACCGAGCGATCGGACTTCGGCACGCCTTCCGCTGGAGCGCCTGTCGGCAGGTCCCGCCGGCCGTCATACCACATCCGGAAGCGGCCGTTCTCATGGAGGACACTCGGCCGGCCGACGAGGAGCGAATCCCAGGTGCCGTCGGCACCGGGGCGGAACACCGTCCCCCGCTCCTGCCAGTTGACCCCATCGGGGGAGGTCGCCAGGGCGATCTCGTCGCGGATGTCGACCGGGGCACGGGTGTAATACAGGAAGAAAGTGTCGCCCACCTTCACGACCGACGGGTCGTTGACATGGTTGGCATCGCCGTGGTCGAGAGCCACTCCCTTCGGCTCCCACGCGAGGCCGTCTGCCGACTCGGCAAGCAGGATCCGATCGTGGCCGTCGCTGCCTTGGGCCCCATACCACATCCGGTAGACGCCGTTATGAAAGAGGATCTCGGGAGCATACGCATTCCCGGCCCCGTGCGGCGCGGCCTGGAGGTCACCGGTCGGGTCGAGAACGACCTCCGGCGCCGCCCCGATCGCGTGGGTGACTGCTGTCAGGACGGCGACGATCAAGAAGCTTCGAATCATTGCTTCGGCAAACTCCGAAAGCGTTCTGGGAAATCCCCTCACGCCAGCACTTCCCGCACGACATGGCCGTGAACGTCGGTGAGGCGGCGATCGACGCCGGCGGTGCGGAAGGTGAGCCGGGTGTGGTCGATGCCGAGGAGATGGAGAATCGTCGCCTGGAGATCGTGGACGGTGGTCGTGCCGGTGGCGGTTTGATAGCCGAGCTCGTCGCTCTCGCCGTGCGTGGCGCCGGCCTTCACGCCGGCGCCGGCGAGCCAGGTGACGAACGTGCCGCCGTTGTGGTCGCGCCCGTCGCCCCCTTGCGCGAAAGGGGTGCGGCCGAACTCGGTCGTCCAGATCACGAGCGTGTCGGAGAGGAGGCCACGGTCGCGGAGATCGTCGAGAAGGGCGCCGATCGGCTGATCGACGCTCTTGGCCATCGGCGGAAGCTCGCGCGAGATGCTTCCGTGGTTGTCCCAGTTGTCGACCGCCCCCTGCGGGCCGCTCCACACCTGCACAAAGCGCGTGCCGCGCTCGACCAGCCGCCGGGCCATCAGACAGCGCTTGCCGAAGTCGGCCGTCTCCTTCTGCTCGAGGCCATAGGCGGCGATCGTCGCCGCGGTCTCTCCCGCGAGGTCGAAGGTGGCCGGCGCCGAGAGTTGCATCCGGGCGGCAAGCTCGCCCGAGGCGATCCGGGCCTCGAGCTGCGTGTCGAGGGGGCGGGCGGCGGCATGGCGGCGATTGAGCCTGCCGATCGCGGCGAGTGTGTCGCGATCGGCGTCGCCCCGGGCAAAGGGGAAGGCGTCGGAAGCGAAAATGTCGGGGATTGGCTCGGGGCGGCCGAGATCGACGACGGTCCCCTGATGGCGGGCGGGGAGGAAGCCGGCGGAAAAGTTTCCCTTCTGGTTGTAGGGAAGGCCGCGCGGATCGGGGAGAACGACGAATTCCGGCAGGTCGTCGACGATCCGCCCCAGGCCATACGACACCCAGGCGCCGAGACAGGGAAACCCGGGGAGCATGAACCCGGTGTTCATCATGTAGCTCGCCGGACCATGGACGTTCGTCGTTGTCTTCATCGCCATCAGGAACGCCATTCGATCGACGCGTTCGGCCTGGCAGGGGAACATGCTGCTCACCCATCGCCCTGTCTCGCCATGCCGGGCAAACGGGAACGGGCTCTTGAGGACGTTGCCCGCCGGGCCTGTGAATCCCTCCGGCTTTTCTTTCGGCCCGAGCGCCTCGCCGTGGTGCTTCTCGAGCGCGGGCTTGAAATCGAACGAGTCCATAGGGCTCGCGCCGCCGTTCATGAACAGCTGGATGACGCGGCGGACCTTCGCCGGATGATGGAGCCCACCCAAAGGCCAGGATGGATCGACGGGCGGCCCTCCCTCCCCTCCTCTTCCCTCCCCCGCGAGGAGATGCGCAAGCGCCACCGACCCGAAGCCACCACCGGCAGCGGCGAGGAGATCACGGCGCGAAGGAAGCAGGAGCGACATGGCAGGAATCCAAAACCGTCGTTGTCTTTCAATCGACAAACAAAAACTCATCCGCATTGAACAGCGCCCGGGCCACCGCTTCGAGCCCGTGATGCTTGGCAAGTTCCACGAGCTCGGCGGTCTCTTCCGAGGTTGGTACGCGCTGCCAGGTCCATTGCACCATCCGCCCGATCTTCGCTGGGAGCGGATCGGCGGCGGGGTCGGGCGCGGCCGCTTCGGCGCGGCGGGCGAGATGGCGGGCGTGGTGGAGCACGAAGCGGTTGTTGGCGAGGACGAGGGCCTGAAGCGGGGAAGCTGAAAAGCCGCGCGTCGGGGCGAGGAGGCCGAGATCGGGGAAGTCGAGGGCGTCGAAGAGGGGATCGGGGATGCCGCGCCACACGACCCGGTAGATGCTGCGCCGGGTGGCGCCGGGGGAATCCCAATCGAAGGCGTCGTAGTCGAGGATCGGCGTCAGCTGGGCGCCGGGGCGCTGCGAGAAGTGGGCCACCGCCGGGCCGCCACGGGTGTCGTCCAAGCGACCGGAGGCGAGGAGGACGCCATCATGGAAGCTCTCGGCATCGAGCCGGTGGGGCGACATCCGCGCGAGGAGTCGATTGTCGGGATCGGCGTGCAACAGCTCCGGTGGGCAGACGGAGTCGCGGCGGTAGGCGAGGCTCGTGCAGATGAGGCGGTGGATCGCCTTGAGGGAGCCCGTGCGACGGATCTCGGCGGCGAGCCAGTCGAGGAGTTCGGGATGGCTCGGCAGGCCACCCATGCGGCCGAAGTCGCCGGGGGTGTCGCAGAGGCCGCGGCCAAAGTGCCACTGCCAGATCCGATTGGCGATGCTCCGCCAGGTGAGCGGGTTGCGCTCGTCGACGAACCAGTCGGCGAGCGCCGCCCGCCGGGCCGATTCCGGGGTGCCGGGGGGAAACTCGAATCGAGAGGGGAGCCCGGCGATCGCCGACAGGGCGCCGGGGCCGACGAGGGCTTGAGGCTTGTCGAGGTCGCCACGCCTGAGGACATGGATCTCGCGCGGGGCCGGGAAGACGATCGTGCCGCGTTCGTTCACGGCGGTGGTGGCGGCGGCGTAGAGCTTGCCGGGGGGCGGGAGCTTCGTGAGCTCCGCCTGGGCCAGGGGCGTCAGGATCGCGGCGGCGATCGATGCCTGCTGGGCTCTGGTGCGGGTGGCGGCGGGGATGGCGAGGGCTTCCTCGGCAGCGGCGGGGAGGGCGATCGCGGCGTCAGGGTCGCCCGACGTCGCGGAAAGCCGGAAGCGGCCGATCACATGGGCACCGCCGTGGATCTGGCGGAGGGAGATCGCGAGCGTGTCGTCGGGGCCGAGGGCCACCGGCGCGGCGAGCACGAACACCGCTGTGTGCGGCTTTCCTTCCTCGGGATGGATCCCCCAGGCGGTGGCCGGGTTGCCGTCGAGGGCGTGCTGAATCGTCCAGCTCTCCTGGTTGAAGTCGGCGCTGGCGCGGGCGATTGTCACCGTGGCAGGCTCGCCGCTGGCGGGGAATACGCGGGCGTCGAACTCCGAGAGATGGAGGTTGCCGTTGTGGGCCCGGCCCGGGCCCTTCACCGGGAGCGAGTCGTCGGTGAGGAGGTCGAGGCGAAGGGCCGTGATCGGCGGGTGCGGGCCGCGGAGCGTGACCGTGATCACTTCCTTTTCCGGAGCCGTGCCACCGGAGAGGATCGAGCCATCGTCGAGCCGCTCGAGTTCGGTGCCGAAGGCAGACGTGAACGTGGCCAGAGGGGGCGTCGTCCACACGGCCCGCGCTTGGCTCGCGCTCTCCCAGGCGGCGACGATCGCCACGTTCTCTCGGTCGTCGAGGAGGGTTTCCGGGGCGGCGAGAGCCTGGCTTGCCACCTGCTGCCAGCGCTTGCGGGCGGCGGCGGCGAGAGGATCGGGATCCCAGTCGACCTCCCCCTTGCCGATTCCGGCGAAGACGGCCTGGAGGGAGTAGTAGTCTTCCTGGGAGACCGGGTCGAACTTGTGGGCATGGCAGCGGGCGCAGTTGGCCGTCGTGCTCGCCAGGCTCGACATCACCTGCGTGACCATGTCGTCGCGGTCGAGATTCTCAAACGACTTCGGCGCCGTGGCGGCGGCGGAATGGTCGTAGGTGCCGGCGCCGAGGTAGCCGAGGGCAGGAAACGAGGCGGGATCGGCAGGGAAGAAGACGTCGGCGGCGAGTTGGGCGCGGACGAAGGTCGGCCAGGGGAGATCGTCGTTGAAGGCCTTGATCACCCAGTCGCGGTAGGGCCAGGCGTTCGGCCGGAAGACGTCGTGCTCGAAGCCGTGGCTGTCGGCAAAGTGGATCGCGTCGAACCAGTGGCGGGCCATTCGCTCGCCGAAACGGGGCGAGGCAAGGAGCCGGTCGACGAGCCGCTCGTGGGCGTCGGGCGCCGTGTCGGCAACGAAGGCCGCGAGCTCCTCTGGCGTCGGCGGGAGTCCGTGGAGATCGATCGAGACCCGGCGGATGAAGGAACGCCTGTCGGTCTCGGGCATCGCCACGAGCCCTTCCGTCGCCAGCCGCTCGTCGAGAAAGGCATCGACGGGGTTTTGGGGTGCGGGGCCTGAGCCCCCGGGCATCGGCGGGGAGACGAGGGGGCGGAGCGACCACCAATCGCCACTGGCGGGGGCCGCGGCCGGCTCGGCGACGCGCGGGTCGACGGCGCCGTCGCGAACCCAGGCTTCGAGGATCGCGATCTCGGCTTCCGGGAGCTTGTCGTCGGGCATCTTCAGATCGGCATCGCCATGCCGCACCGCCCGGATGAGGAGGCTCTCGTCGGGGGAGCCGGGGATGATCGCCGGCCCGCGGTCGCCGCCTGTCGCCCAACCGCTCTTCCAGTCGAGGGCGAGGTTGCCCTCCATCTGGCCGGCGGCGTGGGAGTGGCAGCCCAAGCAGCGGCGGGCGAGGATCGGCTCGACCTGGTCGCGGAAGGTCGCGGCTGGATCCCCTTCCCCGGCGATCCCGGGGTGACCGGTGATCACGAGAAAGGCGCAGCCGACCGACGCAAGGAGCGAGTGGAGTCGTCGCACGTGTTCTCCCCCGGCGATCTTGGCGGAAACCCCTGCATCGCCCGGCGGCCCGATGCCGGTTGGCGACCAGTAAAGGATTCTACCTCGGGTCGGCCGAGCCCCCGGCGCTCAGCGGGCGGTACCGACCAGCTGGGCGCTCCAGAAAGGGTGGAATCCGGCCGATTCGACGCCAATCCCGGTCCTAACGAGGGCTGTCACGAGCGCGGCTGGCGAGGAGAGGGCCGGGTCGATCCGGCAGTCGACGGTGTGGTCGTCGACGAGATGGGCCTCGGGCACCCGGTCGGCGAGACACTCGCGGGCAGCGACCGCGTCGCGCGGCACCGTCACCCGCCATGTCCAGGTTCGGCCCGGAGCGAACGTGGCCGGATGGGCTGGCCCGCGGGCGATGATCCGCCCCTCGTCGAGGAGGGCCACGTGGGTGAAGCAGGCCGGCACGATCGCGTCGTCGATCGCCGCGACGACCGTCCGCTCGACGAGCACCGCCGCTTCGATGAGCTTCTCGCAGAGGTGGCGGCCGTGCGGGTCGAGGGCCCGGAATGGATCGTCGAGCGCGAGGATCGCCGGGTCGTGGAGGACGGCGCGGCCGAGGAGAAGACGTTTTGTGGTCGCTTCCGGGAGCGTGTCGAGGCGGGCTTCGCCACGGATGCCGGCCAGATCGAGGGCCCGCTTCCGCGCCTCGGTGAGCCCCGCGCCGGAGAGGCCGACGGCGGTGGCGAAAAGATCGAGGAACTCATCGGCCCGGATCCCTGGCCAGCCCTCGAGCGCGGCCGGGACATAGCCACACATCCGCCGGGCCATCGCCGGCTCGCGACGCTGCGAGCGGCCGTTGACGACGATGTCCCCGCCGGCGAGCGGCGCCGCACCGGCGATCGCCGCCACGAGGAGCCCCTTGCCGCAGCCCCCGGCACCGATCAGGGCCCACGCTTCGCCCGGGGCTGCGTCGAAGGAGCAGTCGGCGATCGCCGCCACATCCCCCGCGCGAATCACGGCGCGTTCGATGTGGAGCATGGGAGGGGGAAAAAGGGACGCCGCATCAGACGGCGGATGGGGGCTTCAACGGAGTCAGGGATGGGCCGTGCGGCCGAGCCGCTCGGCGGTCATTTCGAGCGACACGAGCAATCCCTTCGCCTTGTTCAGCGTCTCTTGATATTCGCTCTCCGGAACACTGTCGGCGACGATCCCGGCCCCCGACTGCACGTAGGCCATGCCACCGGTGATGACGACCGTCCGCAACGCGATGCAGGTGTCCATCGAGCCGCCGAAGTCGATGTAGCCGACGGCGCCGGCGTAGGGGCCGCGGCGGCGCGGCTCGAGTTCGTCGATGATCTCCATGGCGCGGATCTTCGGGGCCCCCGAGACGGTGCCGGCCGGGAGGCAAGCGCGGAGGGCGTCGAAGGCCGTCCTGTCGGCGAGGAGCGTCCCGGTGACGTTGCTGGTGATGTGCATGACGTGGCTGTAGCGCTCGATCGACATCACGTCGGAGAGCTTCACCGAGCCGATCTCGGCGACGCGGCCGACGTCGTTGCGGCCGAGGTCGATGAGCATGACATGCTCGGCCCTTTCCTTCGGATCGGCCAGCAAGCCCTCGGCGAGGGCCCGATCCTCCTCCGGGGTGGCGCCGCGCGGCCTCGTGCCGGCGAGCGGACGGACGGTCACCGTGCCGTCGATGAGGCGCACCATGATCTCCGGCGAGCTGCCGACGAGCGTCGCGGAGGGGGTGCGGAGGAAGAACATGAACGGGCTCGGGTTCACCACCCGCAGCGTCCGGTAGAGCTCGATCGGCGGGTGTTCGAAAGGGATGTCGAGGCGACGGCTGAGGACCACCTGGAAGACGTCGCCGGATCGGATGTATTCGATCGCCTTGTCGACGGCGGCGAGGAATCCCTCGCGGCTGAAGGTGGAGGTCGCTGTGCCATCGCCGAGGCAGCGGGGCTCGTGACGGGGGCCGATGTCGGCCGCCGCGGGCCAGTCGGCCGCCGCGAAGAGCTTCGAAATCGTGGCGTCGATCCGCCGGCTCGCCTCGGCCCGGCCCTGCTCGAGCGCCGCAGCGGAGCCGTCGCCGACGTCGGCGAGGACGACGACATCGAGCGACTTCGTGACGTTGTCGAAAACCACGAGCCGGTCGTAGAAGGCAAAGCTGAGATCGGGAAGGCCGCGGTCATCGGCGGGGGCGTCGGGAAGATCCTCGACGTAGCGGACCGCGTCATAGGCGGCATAGCCGATGACGCCGCTTGTAAACGGAGGGAGCTCGGCGACGTGCGCCGGGCGATAGGGGGCCATGCGGCGCTGGAGTTCGGCGAAGGGATCGTCGGTTTCCAGTGATTCGCTGCCGCCGGGGAGGCTCTTGCCGGTGAGGGTGACCTGCCGCCCGCGGGCCTCGAGGAGGAGGAACGGATCGGCGCCGAGGAAGCTGTAGCGCCCCACCTTCTCGCCGCCGACGACGCTCTCGAACAGGCACCCGCAGGGGCCGGCGTCGAGGCGGGCGAAGGCCGACAGCGGCGTCAGCCCGTCGGCGAACAGGCGGCGCCACACGGGGACGAGGCGGTGTTCAGCCGCCAGAGCCAGGAAACGGGCCGGATCGGGAAGGCAGGAGTCCGGCAGGGACGGTGCAGGCGACATGGAGCGGCAGTGTCGGGCGGTGGCGCTGCGGAGAATTGCCTCAGACTACCCCGATACGCCTCCAACCTCCACCCCGCCGGGCGAACAGGCCCGATCGTGGCCGACGACCGCGCCGGAGGGGCGATTCTGCGTCGGAAGCCCGGGCACGGGGCGACGTTGCGGAAAGGGAACGGATATGATTCAACGTTCCTTCCCCCGGCACGGTGTGTGCCGGGGAGCGGGCAGGCCGAACGTGCGGGGATGCCATGAAGTGTCAGCAGTGCGACAACCCGGCGGTGTTCCATATCACCGAACTCGAGGCGGGCAATGTCCGCGAGGTTCACCTCTGCGAGGAGCATGCCCGTGTCTACCTCAATCAGTCGGAGGGGGGCGAAGGTGGCGATTCCGGTGATCCGGGGGCTGGCGAGGGGAAAGGTTCCAAAGGGGGGACGCTCGCCGGGTCGCTCGGCGTCGGACAGACCGCTGAGGATCTCGCCATTCTCGACAAGCGTTGCTGCGACATGTGCGGGATCACGTTCTTCGAGTTCCGCAACCAGGGGCGCCTCGGCTGCCCCCATGACTACCTGCAGTTCGAGAAGGAACTCGATCCCCTCATCGCCAACATCCACGGGGCGACCGAGCACACCGGGCGACGCCCGTCGCGCCCCGTCCCGGCGGGGGCGGGGGATGCGGGGAGCGGCACGGATGGCCTGACGGCGATCATCGGCCTGCGACGCGGGATGAAGGAGGCGATCTCGCGGGAGGATTACGAGTCGGCAAAGGATGCCCGGGACGCCATCCGGGCGATCGAGGACGCTTGGATGCCGCCGGCCGCGAAGGCCGGGGAGGAAAACGCATGAGGCTCGACACGCTCACCAACTCGATCGGGGAATGGCTCCGGGGAACCGGGCCCGATTCCGACATCGTGATGAGCAGCCGGGTGCGCCTGGCGCGCAACCTCGCCCAGTTTCCGTTCGTGAGCCGGGCGACGGAGCAGGACCGCGCCGACACCGAGCGAGTGCTCCGTGAACGGATCGCGGCGGTGCCGGTCGGACGGGAACTCGATTACATCGACGTCGGTCATCTCGCGGAGATCGACCGGCGCTTTCTCGTCGAGCGGCAACTGATCAGCCGCGAGCATGCCGATGCCCAGGGCGCGAGGGGCGTCGCCATCGACCGGCTCGAACAGGTGAGTCTGATGATCAACGAAGAGGATCACCTCCGCATCCAGTGCATGCACAGCGGCCTCGACCTCCACGGCGCGTGGGAGCAGATCAAGGTCGTCGATGACCAGATCGAGCGGGTCGTTTCCTACGCCTTCCACCCGCGTTGGGGCTATCTCACCGCCTGCCCGACGAACGTCGGCACCGGAATCCGCGTGAGCGTGATGCTCCACCTTCCGGCGCTCGTCATCACCCGGCAGATCGACAAAGTTTTTCGCAGCCTTCACAAGATCTCGCTGGCCGTCCGCGGGCTCTACGGCGAGGGGTCGCAGGCGATGGGGGACTTCTACCAGATCTCCAACCAGACCACGCTCGGGCGGACGGAGGACGAGCTCGTTCAGCAGGTGGCCGATGTCGTGCCGGTGCTCATCGACTACGAGCGGCGGGCCCGCGACTTCCTCGTCCGCGAGACGCAGCAGAACGTCCACGATCAGGTGAGCCGAGCCTACGGCATCCTCCGCACGGCCCAGACGATCAGCAACGAAGAAACGATGCAGCTCCTCTCGCGGGTACGAATGGGGGTGCTCCTCGGGCTGATCGGTGACGTGAAGCTCTCCGACATCAACTCCCTCCTCATCCGCACGCAGCCGGCGCACCTCCAAAAGCTCCGCGGAGGCGACGAGGATTCGAGCGACGACATCGAGCGGGCCCGCTACCTGCGGCACCACTTCGAGGGGGGCGATTCCCAGTCCCGGGCCAGCGCCAACTGACGCGATCGCCGTAGGCCTGTCGGCCGCGGGCGCTCATCCCGGGCCACTTTCCGCCGGCGCCTCCACACCCAGCTTCGCCCGCAGGGCCGGCACGACCGGCGGCGGTACGAATTGGCGGAGGGCTTCGTCCCCGGCGAGCGGCGTGATCTGCTTGAGGAGCGACGAGGAGATGTGGGAGTACTGCGAATCGGACATGAGGAACACCGTCTCGACCGCGGGGTCGAGTTTCCGGTTGGCGAGCGTCATCGTGAACTCCGCATCGATGTCGGTGAGCGAGCGGACGCCGCGGAGAAGGACGCGGGCCCCCTGTTCGCGGACGAACGCCACCGACAGTCCGCCGTAAAGCGCCACCCGGACGTTGGCGAGGTGGGCCACCGAGGCCTTCACGAGTGTCACCCGTTCCTCGAGGGTGAACATCGGATGCTTGTCGGGGTTGATGCCGACGCCGACGACGATCCGCCCGAAGATCCGGCTGGCCCGTTCGATCACGTCGAGGTGGCCGAGGGTGATCGGGTCGAAGCTTCCGGTGTAGACGGCGGTGGCTCCGCCATCGGCCCGGTCGGTGGTCAGGGAGGCGGCAGTCGGCGGGAGGGGGGACATGGCGGTTTTGGCCTCGCGAACGGCTGGGATGAGGGGAGAAATGGTTTGGCCGGGGTGCCGACTCCCCCGCGGATGCCGCCCGTGTCGGCGGGGAACATCCGCCCCGATGGCACGATTGGAGGATTCAAGCCATAATCGGCGGCCCGTGGGCCTGTTCCGTGCCGATCAGTATGTTGGCAGGGGGAGCGGGCGAAATCGATTCGGGCGCCCGAAGGTCGCGTCAGAGGGAGATTCAGTCCGGTGACGAAGTTCTTGCCAATGACGGGGATGATCGTTTCCGGGCTCGTCGGAATCCTGTTTCTCGCCGATCTGGCGGTCAAGGTGCCCTTCCGACGGGTGAGCATTCCCTTGGATGTCGGCTTCCTGGTGGCCAGTTTGATCGTGGCCTATCTGAGTTGGTCGGTGCTCGACACGGCCAAGACCTGATCCGCTCGATCGCACCGAACGAGGCGATCCCCCCGGGGGCCATTGTCTCTCGGAGCGTCGCTCTGGCCGGCCGACGCCGGGTCAAGCCGCGCGGAGGACCGATCCACCGTTCGGCTGCCCGCCCGAGCCGAGCAGGCAGGGAAGATCACCGAGCCGCGCAAACCGTTTCGGGTGCCGGCCGGACCGG
>CANGGT010000076.1 GCA_947453375.1 Planctomycetaceae bacterium | reverse complement strand
GGCGCGCCGCTCCACGGCAGCCAGTACCAGGGCAACCAGTACCAAGGTGACACCGGGGCACGGTTGGTGACGCCCGATGGCATTGCCACGGCCCATGCCGTCGCGGTCGCCGGAGGGGATGTCCGTCTCCCCGACGCCCCGATCGGCGAGGCGATGCCGCTGCCTCTCCCGGTGGCGTCCGGCAGCATGGCCGAGGAGCGGGTGGCGTTTCTCCAGGATCGCGTCGATCAACTCGTCCGCGCCTACCGCGTCCGTGGGCACCTCATGGCCGAGATCGATCCGCTCGGTCGGCCTCGTCCGGGCCTTCCGGAACTCGATCCGCGGTTCTACCACCTCACCGAAGAGGACATGGACCGGACGTTCTCCACCGACACCATCGAGGGCCCGCAGTCGATGCCGCTGCGGGAGATCATCCAGCGGTTGCGGAACACCTACTGTCGGGCGATCGGCGTGCAGTTCATGCACATGGACGATCTCCGGGTGCGGCAATGGCTCCAGGTGCGGATGGAGGGCTGCGAGAACCGGGTCCAACTCGATCGGCGCCAGCAGCTGCGCATCTATCGGCAGATGACCTGCGCCGCGATCTTCGAGGAGTTCATCCAAAAGCGGTTCCTCGGTGCGAAGAGCTTCTCCCTCGAGGGGGGCGAGTCCCTCGTTCCGCTCCTCGAGATGGCGATCGAGCGGGCCGCCACGCAGGGGATCGGTGACGTCGTTCTCGCCATGGCCCACCGCGGCCGCTTGAACGTCCTCGCCAACGTCATGGGGAAGAGTGCCCAGCGGATCTTCCGCGAGTTTGCCGACCTCGATCCGGAACTCCACGTCGGCCGAGGCGACGTGAAGTACCACCTCGGGCATTCGAGTGATCACCGCGCCGCCAACGGCCGCAACGTCCACCTCACGCTCTGCTTCAATCCGAGCCATCTGGAGTTCGTGAATCCCGTCGCTATCGGCCGCGTGCGGGCCCGCCAGGACCGGATCAGCGACTTTGCCCGGCAGACGGGGATGGTCGTGCTCATCCACGGCGACGCCGCCTTCGCCGGGGAAGGGGTCATCCAGGAGACGCTCAACCTCAGCGAGCTCGACGCCTACCGCATCGGTGGTGCGCTCCATGTCGTCGTCAACAACCAGATCGGGTTCACGACCGGCCCGCGCGAGGCCCGTTCCTGCACTTATGCCACCGACGTGGCGAAGATGCTCCAGATCCCCATCTTCCACGTTAACGGCGAGGATCCCGAGGCGGTGGCGCAGGTCGTCAACCTGGCGATGGACTTCCGCCGCGAGTTCCAGCGGGATGTCGTCATCGACATGTACTGCTTCCGACGCCGAGGGCACAACGAGGCCGACGAACCGGCGTTCACCCAGCCGGCCCTGTACCGCGTGATCGAGAAGCGGCCGAGCGTCCACGAGAGCTACCTCGAGAAGCTCCTCAAGCTCGGCGAGGTGACCCGCGACGAGGCGATGCGGATCGCCGAGGAGCACCGGGCGAAGCTCGACGCAGAGTTGTCGGTGGCCAAGAGCGACGACTATGTCCACTCCAACGAGATGGCGGGCGTGTGGGCTGCCTACAGCGGGGGACGGGAGCGCGATTCGATCGACGTCGATACCGGCGTGAAGGCGGAGACGCTCACCCATCTCCTCCGGCAGCTGATCCGCCTCCCGGAGGGATTCGAGCCCCACCCGAAGATCCAGAAGTTCCTCGAAGTCCGGCAGCAGATGGCCGATGGCAAGCAACTGCTCGACTGGTCGGCCGCCGAGGCGCTCGCCTTGGCGACGCTCGCCACCCAGGGGATGCGGGTCCGGCTCTCCGGCCAGGATTGCCAGCGGGGCACGTTCAGCCACCGCCATGCCGTGATCCACGACTGCGTCACCGACGAAACCTACTGTTCCCTGGAGCATCTCGCCTCCGAGCAGGCGCCCGTCGAGATCTACAACAGCCCTCTGTCGGAGGCCGGGGTGCTCGGCTTCGAATATGGCTACAGCCTCGATTGCCCGGACGGGCTCGTGATGTGGGAAGCGCAGTTCGGCGACTTCGTCAACTGTGCCCAGGTCGTCATTGACCAGTTCATCGTCAGCGCCGAGGACAAGTGGAACAGGCTCTCGGGGCTCGTGATGCTCCTGCCGCATGGCTTCGAGGGGCAGGGGCCGGAGCATTCGAGCGCCCGTCTCGAGCGGTTCCTGTCGCTAGCCGCCAAGGACAACATCCAGGTGGTCACGCCGACGACTCCGGCGCAGATGTTCCATCTCCTTCGCCGCCAGATGCTCCGCACCTGGCGGAAGCCGCTGGTGGTGATGACGCCCAAAAGCCTCCTCCGGCATCCGGGGTGTGTGTCGCCGCTTGCGGATCTCACGTCGGGAACCTTCCGCCGCGTGATCCCCGACGGCTCCGGGGTCCAGGCCCGCGATGTGCGGCGGATTCTCCTCTGTTCGGGGAAGATCGCCTACGAACTGGAGAAGCGGCGTCAGGATCTCGGCCGCCACGATGTCGCGATCGTGCGCGTCGAGCAGCTCTATCCGCTCCCCAAGGCCGACATCGAGGCGGCAATCGGAGCCTATGCCGTCGGCACGCCGGCGGTGTGGGTGCAGGAAGAGCCGGAGAACATGGGGGCTTGGCGGTTCTACCGGGTCCACTTCGGCGAGAAGCTCCTCGATCGTTTCCCCTTCTCGGGGGTTTGCCGACAGAGTGCCGCGAGCCCTGCGACCGGATCGAAGAAGAGCCACGACATGGAGCAGAACGAACTGCTCACCGCCGCGTTCCAATCCTGAGCAGGGCTCGGCCCCGCTTCCCGTCCTTCCCCGTCCACCATCAACTCCCTCCCCGGCACTGCCATCATGCCCATCGAACTCAAGGTCCCCGAAGTCGGCGAATCGATCACCGAGGTCCAGATCGGCACCTGGAAGAAGCGCGAGGGGGACGGGGTCGCGATGGACGACTCCATCGTGGAGATCGAGAGTGACAAGGCGACGGTCGATCTCCCGGCTCCTGCCGCCGGAACCGTCACGAAGATCCTCAAGGGGAGTGGCGAGAAGGCCCGCGTCGGGGAGGTGATCGGCTATCTGGAGCCGGCCGGATCGGCCGCCGCCACGCCGGCCCCCGGCGGCCAGCCTGTCGTCGACGTGAAGCGAACGGGCAGTCGGGTCGATATCGGCTCGGTGCAGATGTCGCCGAACGACGGCTCGAGAGTCATGCCCGCCGCGGCACGCGTGCTCGGTGAAGCGGGCGTCGCTGCATCGGCAGCCACGGGCACCGGTCCCGGCGGCCGGGTGACGAAGGAGGATGCAATCGGGGCCGTTGCCGCAACGAAGGCCCCCGCCGCGCTGTCGAAGCCGGCGCCCGTGATCGCCGCGGCCTCCGTGCCGGCCCGCGTCCCCGGGGCGCGGGAGGAGCGGGCGGTGCTCATCAGCCCGATTCGGCGCCGGATCGCCGAGCGGCTCGTCGAGGCCCAGCAGCAGGCGGCGCTGCTCACGACTTTCAACGAGGTCGACATGAGCGCCGTGATGGCGCTGCGCAACAAGTTCAAGGACGTCTTCCTGCAGCGATACGGCGTGAAACTCGGATTCATGTCGTTCTTCGTGCGGGCCGCCGTCGAGGCGCTGCGGGCCGTTCCCCAGGTCAATGCCGAGTTCCGCGACCCGCACATCGTCTACCGCGACTACGCCGACATCGGTATCGCCGTCGGCGGTGGCAAGGGGCTCGTCGTGCCCGTGCTGCGGAATGCGGAGACGCTCTCGTTTGCCCAGATCGAACTCGGCATCGCCGACTTCGCCAAGCGGGCGGCCGATAACAAGCTCAAGCTCGATGAGCTCCAGGGGGGGACGTTCACGATCTCCAACGGCGGCGTGTACGGGTCGATGATGAGCACGCCGATCATCAACCCGCCGCAGAGCGGCATCCTCGGCCTCCATGCGATCACCGACCGCCCCGTGGCCGTCGACGGGCAGGTCGTGATCCGGCCGATGATGTACCTCGCGCTGACGTACGACCATCGCCTCGTCGATGGTCGCGAAGCGGTGACGTTCCTCAAGAAGATCAAGGACACGATCGAGGATCCGACCCGTCTGATCCTCGAGGTCTGAGTCACGCCGGGATGACTGGGCGCTTCAGCTCCGGGATGGGGCTCGGGCGGGGAGTGCCGGTTGGCGGGCTGGGGGTGGTCCCTGGTTGCCGCCGGTTGCGAGGAGAGGAGTGGGCTGGCCGATGCAAGCGTACGACGTGCTGGTGATCGGCGCCGGTCCCGGTGGCTATGTGGCCGCCATCCGTGCCGCCCAACTCGGTTTCTCCGCGGCCGTGATCGAGAAGGAGGATCGCCTCGGCGGCACCTGTCTCCGGGTGGGCTGTATCCCCTCCAAAGCGTTGCTCGAGTCGAGCCACAAGTACGAGGAAGCTCGGGGTGAGCTCGCCCATCACGGCATCCAGGTCGGCTCGGTGGCCCTCGACCTCGCCGCGATGCTCAAGCGCAAGGAAGAGGTCGTCGCCACGCTCTGCAAGGGGATCGACGGCCTCCTTGCGAAGAACAAGATCACCAGGATTCGCGGTACTGGCCGGCTCGCCGGTCCGGGGCGCGTCGAGGTGACCGGGGCCGACGGCGCGAAGTCGCTCCTCGAGTCTCCCCGGATCATCCTCGCGGTGGGAAGCTCGAGCATCGTGTTGCCGGGCGTCGAGGTCGACGGCGGCGTCGTGGGGACGAGCACCGAGGCGCTCTCGTATGACGCCGTCCCCGGGCATCTGGTCGTCATCGGCGGCGGTTACATCGGCCTCGAACTCGGCAGCGTCTGGCGCCGTCTCGGTGCCAAGGTGACCGTGCTCGAGTATGCCGATCGGATCCTCGCGGGGATCGACGCCGATATCGCTTCGGAGGCCCTCGTCCAATTCCGCAAGCAGGGGCTCGACATCCGTCTCGGCGCCAAGGTGAAGGGGGCCCGGGCAGCGAAGTCGGGCGGCGCCGTGGTGGAGTGCGAGGGGCTCGAGCCGATCCACTGCGACCGCGTGCTTGCCGCCACCGGCCGGCGACCGGCCACCGCCGACATCGGCCTCGAGACGGTCGGCATCCAGCCCGACAAGCGCGGGTATGTTCCGGTCGATGGGCTCTTCCGAACCTCCGCCGCCGGCGTCTGGGCGATCGGCGACTGCATTCCCGGGCCGATGCTCGCCCACAAGGCGGAGGAGGATGGCGTCGCCTGTGCCGAGGGGATGAAGACGGGCCATGCGCACGTCGATTACGACCTCGTGCCGGCGGTCGTGTTCACCCATCCGGAGATCGCCGCCGTCGGCAAGACGGAGGAGCAGCTCAACGCCGACGGGCGAAAGTACCGCAAGGGGGTGTTTCCGTTCCGCGCCAACGGCCGTGCCCGGACGATCAACGACACGATCGGCAAGGTGAAGGTCCTGGCCGATGCGGCCACCGACCGAGTGCTCGGGATCCACATCATCGGTCCTGCTGCCGGCGACATCATCGGCGAGGCGGCCGCCTCGATGGCCTTCGGCGCTACCGCCGAGGACATTGCCCGCGTCTGTCACGCCCATCCGACGCTGCCGGAAGCGCTCAAGGAAGCGGCGATGGCCGTGTCGGGCAACGCGATCCACGCCTGATTCCGTCGGGCCGGCAGGGGACGCATGGCCCGAGGCTCAGTAGCGCCACGCGATGCCGGTGTCGGAGAAGAATCCGGCGGCGATGTCGTTGAGGCCCCAGCCGATCCGTATTCCCACCTCGAGGTTTTCGGTGAGGAGATAGTGGGTGCCGGGGCTGAAAAAGGGACGCGTGGTATCGATCGGCAACCCGTCGGTGACGGTTTCGAACCACTCGGCATGGAGTTCCCACCGCTCGGTGACGGGAACGCGGAGGATCACCGTCGGCGCCCACCGGCTGAACCAGCCCCGCAACCACTCGGCATGGGAGTAGCGGAGCGATGTGTCGAGCCGCCATTCGCCCGGCAACTCCCATCCGGCTACGGCCGTGGCTACCGGAACGGTGCCCCACAGGTCGCCGCTGGTGGGTGTGCATGCCTCCACGATGAAGCATCCCTCCGGAAGGAGGCCGTCCTGGTCGGAGATGTCGGCCTTGAATCCGTAGAGGATGTCGGCCTCATAAAGATTGAACCTCCCGATACGCCCCTCGCCGACCTCGACGCTCGTGACGACGTTTCCCCGGGGGTTGTCGGCGTAGTTCGCCCCCAACCGCCACTCGAGCCAGTCGGTCCCTCCGATACGGAGCAGGTATTCGGGAACGTTGTTGGTCGCGTGCCCGAATCGGTTGTCGATGTAGACATACGAGCCCTCGCTGAGGAGCGTGCCGGGCGCGATCGTCTTCGTCGATGGCGTGAACGCGTCGCGGTCGGTGCCGAGATCTCCCCCTGACACCTCCTCGCCGCGGGCGCTGCCGGGGGACGCGAACGGGGCGACGGCGAGCGTCAGGGCGATACCGAGACAGACCGCCAGCCATCCACGGCTGGGCCTGGAAAGTCGTCGCGGCGGCGAAAGAGGGTGGCGGAGCATGGGGCCGTCTTGGACGGGGACTGTCATCCCCAAGGATCGACCGCCGGAGGGGAGCCGCTCCCGATGCCCTTACCGCGATCGCCAGGAACCCCCAGGCTTGCCTGGTTTCACCCGCCGGATGCGTCCCGGCCTCTCAGGCGAGGATCCCGTCGACGATCCGGGCCGGGCGGCCGGCCGTGAGACGCTGCTCGACGCCGTCGTGCCGGTAGACGAGACGCTCGTGGTCGAGGCCGAAGAGGTGGAGGACGGTCGCCTGCCAATCATTCGGAGTGACGATGTCCGTGACGGCCCGGTGGCCGACCTCGTCGGTCTCGCCGAACGCGATCCCCGGCTTCACGCCGCCGCCGGCCATCCAGATGCTGAAGCCCTGGCCGTTGTGGTCGCGACCGCAGCCGCTCCCCTCCCCCTCGGTGACCGGGAGCCGGCCGATCTCCCCGCCCCAGTGGACGAGAGTCGTGTCGAGGAGGCCGCGAGACTTCAGATCGGTGACGAGGGCCGCGGCCGGCTTGTCGGTCCGGCGGCAGATGGCGGGGAGCCCCTCGCGAATGTTCGTGTGGTTGTCCCAGGGCTGCCCGCCGAGAAACAGTTGCACGAAGCGCACGCCGCGCTCCACGAGCCGTCGCGCGATCAGGCAGCGCGTCCCGTATTCCTTCGTGGCCGGATCATCGAGGCCGTAGAGGCGGTGAGTGGCCTCCGTCTCCTGGGAGATGTCGAGCGCGTCGGTGGCAGAAAGCTGCATCCGCGCGGCGAGTTCGTAGCTCGCGATCCGGGCGGCGAGCTCGGGCTCGCCGGGATGGCGCTCTCCGTGGCGGCGGTTGAGTCGATCGAGAAAGGCGAGGTTCTTCGCCTGGATCGAGCCGGCGAGCCACGGGGGAGGGACGAGATTCGGAATCCGCGGTTCCTTGGCGCGGAGCGCGGTGCCCTGGAAGAGGGGGGGAATGAATCCGCTCGACCAGTTCGAGACGCCGTCGACGGGATGCCCCTCCGGATCGACGAGCACCATGTAGGAGGGGAGATCGCGAGTTTCGCTGCCGAGGGCGTAGGTGAGCCAGCTGCCCAGCGTCGGCCGGCCGAGAGCCGCGGGGATGCCGCCATGGAAGTAGCGGATCGACACCTCGTGGCCGTTGTGCCCGGTGTGCATCGAACGGACGAGGCAGATGTCGTCTGCGATTCGCTGGAGATGGGGGAGGAGCTCGCTGATCTGCGTGCCCGATTGTCCACAGGGGCTGAACTTCCACGGGCTCCCCAACAGACGTTTGCTCGCCCGGTTGACGAAGCTGTAGGCGACCTCGCCGCCGTAATCCATACCGTCGAGCTTCTGGAGTTCCGGCTTGGGATCGGTGAGATCCATGTGGGCCGGGCCACCGTGCATGAACAGCGAGATCATCGCCGTGGCACGCGGCGGGAAATGCGGGGCTCGGGCGCGGAGGTCGCTGAAGGCTGGCTCGAAGGAGGGCTTCGCGGGGTTGGCGAGGAGCCCTTCCTGGCCGAGAAGATCTGCCAGCGCCATCGCTCCCAGGCCGAAGCCGCTGTCGGCGAGGAATCGCCGGCGGCCGAGGGCGTGGCCTGGCCTGCGGTGCGGATGCCGAAACCCAAGGTTGTCGCAGGAGTCGGGGTCGCCGCAGGAGTCGGGGGAGTGTTCAGTCGACATGGAGGAACTCGTTGCTCGAGAGGAGCTGTTGGCAGAGATTGGCCATGGCCCGGGCGCGGCGTTCGGCCGGGGCTGCGATCTCCGCCGCCGCGCCGCGAAGGATCGTCAGTTCATCGGCGAGGAAGCCGATGGTGTCGGCGGCTTCTTCGGACTCAGGCGAGCGGCCGTAGGCCCGTCGCCACGCGAGGGTGACGGCCGGGGCGAGGGCTTGGGCCTCGGCGTCGGCCGGGGTGTCGTCGGCAATCGTCACGCCTGCTGCGGCGAGGGCGGCATCGGCCATCCGTCGCGCTTGAGTGAGGGCGAAGTCGCCATTCATGAGGAGCAGCGATTGACCGGCGGCCGTGGCATGGATGCGCCTGGCGCAGTTGGTCTGCATGGTCGGCGCATCGAACGTGGCGAGGAACTGCACCGGCATGCTCCGGCGCTGCTCGAGCCAAAGGCTTCGGCGAGGGATCGAGTCCTTGACGACGAACTCCCCGGCGTCATCGGCGACGACCGGCACCGCGTTTCCGAACGGGGTGGGGTCGAGCGTGCCGGCGGCTGCGAGGATCCGGTCGCGGACCGCCTCGGCCTCGAGCCGGCGCACCGGCATCCGGCCGACGAGCCGGTTGTCGGCGTCGATGCTGTCGAGCTCCGGCCGCCGCATTGAGGCCTGCCGCCAGGCGGTGGAAAGGAGGAGCATGCGGTGGAATCGCTTCAGGCTCCACCCTGTGTCGGCGAACTCGACCGCCATCCAATCGAGCAGGTCGGGATGGGTTGGACGCTCCCCGAGCCGGCCGAAGTCGGCGGGAGTGCCGACGATGCCGCGGCCGAAGTGGTGCATCCAGAGGCGGTTGACGATCACGCGGCCAAAGAGCGGATGGCGCCCGGAGGTGAGTCGCCGCGCCCAGGCGAGACGGCGGCCGCTCGTGGGGAGGGTCGAATCGTCGGCCGGGATCGCCGCCTCCCCCTCGGGGCCCGTCACTTGGAGATCGGCTGGGCCGACCTCCCCTTTCGGCTGGCGGTGGTCGCCGCGGTGGAGGATCCGCGTGACGGGGAGATGGCCTGGAGGCTCCTCGAGCACGTGAAGGAAATCCTCCACCGGCTTCCGCGCCCGGATCGCCGCGATCTTCTCCCCGAGGGCCTTGAGTTCGTCAGCGGCCGCCTGATCGTATTGGTAGAGAACGCCGGGGGAGATGTTGACGCTCGGCCGCTCTTTGAGGAGCTGCTGCTGCTCTGGCGTGCGGTCCTTTTCGGCGGTTCGGGCAGCCATGCCGAGCTTCTCGCGGAGATCCTCCGGGTGCTTGAGCAGCTCCTTCTCCAGCGCCGCGGCGATCGCCGCGGCCTGCTTCGCCTCGAGCTCCTGCGAAGCTGCCACCGCCTCGGCTTCGATCTCCGCGGAGCGGGCCCGATCGGCATCGGTGAACAGCGACACGAGCCGCTCGTTCGGCGCTTTCCACGCCTGTGGGTCGAGGGCCGGCTCGAAGAGGGCGCGGAGGGCGTAGTAATCGGATTGCGGGATCGGATCGTAGCGATGGTCGTGGCATTGGGCACAGCCGACGGTGAGCCCGAGGAGTGAACTGGAGACGATTCCTAGCGTGTCGGTCACGACCCGATTGCGGCTTTCGGGGTCGCCACCGCCGGCCGTCCCGTCGGCCGCCATCCTCAAGTATCCGGTGGCGGTGAGACGGTCGATCGATTCCGGCGAAAGCTGCGCATGGGGGAGCGGGACGAGCTCATCGCCGGCGAGCTGCTCGATGAGGAAGCGATCGAACGGGAGGTCGGCGTTGAGGGCACGCACGACCCAGTCGCGGTATTTCCAGGCATAGGGGCGGGGAGGATCGTCCTGCGTGGCACCAGCGGAATCGGCGTAGCCGGCGATGTCGAGCCAATGGCGGGCCCACCGCTCTCCATACCGAGGGGAGGCGAGGAGCCGATCGATGAGATGCTCGTAGGCCGCCGGATCGGGATCGGCGACGAACGCATCGACCTCCTCGGCGCTGGGAGGGAGACCGAGGAGATCGAACGAAGCCCGGCGGATGAGCGTCGCCCGGTCTGCTGGCGGCGAGAAGGAGAGGCCGTCGCGCTCGAGGCGGGCAAGGAGGAAGGCGTCGATCGGCTGCGCGACCAGGTCGGGGTGAGCCACGGCCGGGAGCGGGGGGCGGACGAGGGGACGAAACGACCACCACTCCCGTTCCTCTGGCGTGATGCCGAGGCCCGGGGGAATCGTCTCGGGCTCGGGGCGCGCCGTCGGCGCCCCGGCGGCGACCCAACGCTCGAGGAGGGACAGTTCCTCAGGCGTGACCTTGAGGGTCGAGGGGGGCATCTCGCCGGAGCGGATTCGTGCCACAAGCAGGCTCGCCCCGGAGTCCCCCCGAGCGATCGCCGGCCCGGAATCGCCGCCGCGCTCCATCGATCGCACCTGGCGGAGATCGAGATTCCCCTCGAAGGCATCGCCGGCCCCGTGGCAGTCGAGGCAGTGGGCCCGGAGGATCGGCCGGACATCGCGTTCGAAGGAGAGGGGGGCGTCTGCGGCCAGCGCCTGACTGGCAGCCATCAGCCAGCCGAGGGCGATGTGAACGAGCGTCCTGCTCGTCGAGGGTGAACCGCGTCCCGCGTCCATCAGCCCTGGCCTCTCGTCGGGGAGAAAACGCTCCGGTCGGTTCCGGAGCCATCCATCAAGTATCCCTCGATCGGCGGTCGTAGGGAAACCCGGGCACGTGGGGGGCGTCCTTCCGTGGAGCCGCCCGCCGTGGCAGAATCGGCAAACTGCGGGGCTTCCGGGACCGGCCCGGGGCCGCGAGGGTCTTTTGACGTGTCGAAGGGGGTGGCCATGCGTCGGTGTTTTTTCGGGCTCCTACGGGGCGCGGTGCTGGCGGCGTCGGTGCTCGTGGCGGGGGGGGCGGTGCAGGCCGATGAGCCGCCGGCCGGATTCACGGCGCTGTTCAACGGCAAGGACCTTGCCGGCTGGCGCGGCGGCGAGACGTTCGACCACCGCAAGCTGCTGGCGATGTCGGCCGACGAGCGGAAGGAGCAGATCCGCAAGTGGACGGCCGCCGATCAGAAGAACTCGATGCTCGAAGTGAGCGATGCAACCAAGAAGCCGCACTGGTACGTCGAGAACGGCGAACTGGTCAACGACGGCTTCGGGGCCTACGCCACCACCGAGAAGGACTACGGTGACTTCGAACTCCTCGTCGACTACCGGACCGTGCCGAAGGCCGATTCGGGGATCTACCTCCGCGGCGTTCCCCAGGTGCAGATCTGGGATTCGAGCCTCCCCGACCCGCAGAATCTCGGCCTCGCGAAGGGCTCCGGGGGGCTGTGGAACAATTCTCCCGGCGCTCCCGGCAAGGATCCGCTCGTCAAGGCCGACAAGCCGCTCGGCGAGTGGAATCGCTTCCGGATCGTGATGCGCGGCGACAAGGTTTCGGTGTCGCTCAACGACCAGAAGGTCGTCGACGACGCCCGGATGGAAAACTACTACGACCGGGCGGTGTCGGTGCCGGAGAAGGGCCCGATCCAACTCCAGACCCATGGCGGCGAGATTCGCTGGCGGAACATTTTCATCCGTGAGCTGCCCGCCGCGGCGAGATGAACGCCGACGCGTTCTGAGTCATCACCCTCAGCGGGAGAACGATCATGAACCTCGTCGAGATGACGTGGCCGGAGGTGTCGGCCCTCTCCAAGGACACGCCGGTGGTGATCCCGGTGGCGGCCATCGAGCAGCACGGGCATCATCTGCCGGTGGTCACCGATAGCCTCCTCCTCGGCGAGATCATCGCCCGCGTGTCGGCGCGGATGACCGATCGCGTCCTCTTCGCGCCGCTTCAGTGGCTCGGCAATTCGCACCATCACCTCGACTTTGCCGGCACCGTCTCGGCCTCGCCGCGGGTCTACCTCGATCTCCTCAACGATCTCGTCGAGTGCTTCCTCGCCCACGGCTTCCGACGGATCGTTCTCGTCAATGGCCACGGCGGCAACGACATCCCCGCCAAGCAGGCGATCTTCGAAATCCGTCAGCGCCACCGCGCCCGTTCCGATCTCCTCCTCCTCATGACGACCTACTGGGGGCTCGGTACCCGCCCCTGGGAGCATGACGGCTCCTTCGAGCAGCGCGAGATGGGGCATGCGTGTGAATGGGAGACGTCGATGGTGCTGCGGGCAAGCCCGCACTTGGTGAAGCCCCACGAGCGCCTCGAGACGGTCCCCTTCGGCAATGCTTTCCTTCCGGGTTCGCGGGGCTGGATCACGAAGGAGCGAACGGTGCCCGGGCACATCGGCTCGCCGCAGTTGGCCACAGCGGCCAAGGGGGAGCTCCTGTTTTCTCTGTTCGCCGCTGACTTGGAGGCCTGGCTCGAGCGAGTGCTCCGCTGGGACGGCCGTTCCTGGGAGGGTTGACGGATGCTCGGACTCGGATCGGAGGGGGGGCAGATGCCCCGCCGGGTGGCGCTGATCGCGGGTCTGCTCCTGGCGGCCTCCGCCATCAATTACATGGATCGCCAGACGCTGACGAGCGTCTCGAAACGCGTGATGGAGGAGTTCTCCCTCACCAACGTCCAATACGGCACCATCGAGGCCTCCTTCGGATACGCCTTCGCCGCCGGTTCACTCCTCTTCGGTTTCCTCGCCGACAGGGTCAACGTCCGCTGGCTCTATCCGGCGGCGCTCCTTGCCTGGTCGCTCGTCGGATTCGCCACCGGCTGGGCCCGTGACTACGACGAACTGCTGCGCCTGCGGACCGTCCTTGGATTCTTCGAGGCGGCCCACTGGCCCTGTGCGCTCAAGACGACGCAGCTCCTCCTCACGGCCCGCGGCAGGGCGATGGGCAACGGTGTTCTTCAGAGCGGCACGTCGGTGGGGTCGATCCTCACGCCGGTCTTCATGTGGTGGATCATGGTCCAGCAGGGGTTGAGTTGGCGGATCGGCTTCCAGGTCGTGGGTCTGGTGGGCGTCGTCTGGATCGTCGGCTGGCTCGCCGCGACGCGGAACGATGATTTCCACGTCGCTCGCCGAGGGGCTGCGGATGGGAGCGGGGAAGCGGTCGACTCAGGTCTCGACACCATCCGCCGTTGGGCCGCCGTGCTCCTCGTGGTGGTGGTCATCAACACCGTGTGGCAGATCCTCCGGGCCTGGATCCCTCTCATCCTCCAGAAGCAGTACGGCTATGGCGAGACGACGACGCTCTGGTTCAACGCGGCCTGGTTCGCCGTCGCCGACGTCGGCTGCCTCGCCGCCGGCTGGCTGGCATGGCGGCTGGCCGGGAAGGGGTGGACGGTGAAGTGGTCGCGCGTGGCGACCGTGGCCTGTTGCTGCGTCCTCTGTCTGGCTCTGGCGGCGGTGCCCTGGATGTCGGCGGGGCCGCTGCTCCTGACCCTGTTCCTCGTCGCCGGGGCCGGGACTCTCGGCCTGTTCCCCATCTACTACTCCTTCACGCAGGATGTCTCGCGTCACCACATCGGCCTCGTGACCGGAATCGCGAGCTTCTTCGGCTGGGTGGCGTCGGCCCGCTTCCAAAAACTCTTCGGGTGGCTCGCCGACGAGACGCAGTCTTATTCGGTTGGCATCGCCGCCGCAGGTGCCGTGACGCTCGTCGCCCTCGCAGCCTGGGCACTGCTCTGGCCGGAGGATCGGGCCGAGACATCGGCCACCGCGGCCGAGCCCGTCGTCTGACCGCCGAGGTTCGTTCCCGTTCTTTGTTTCCCTCTCCCCGAGGTGCCGCATGGGTCCGCTGTTGCCGTCGCGAATCTCCCGCCGTGATCTCCTCGCTGCCGGTGCGGCCGGCGTCGTGGCTGGCGTTGCCGCCCCACGCTCACTCGTGGCAGCGGACGCCGTCACCGCCGGCCCACGCAAGAAGATCGCCGTCCTCGGTACGGTGATCTTCGAACACTCCCACACCCAGCACATCCTCGACCGGCTCGCCAGCGGCTATTCCTGGCAGGGGCGCTGGCAGGAGCCGAGGCTCGACGTGGCGGCGGTTCACATCGCGCAGTTCCCGGAGCGGGATGGGAAGGAGAAGAAGCCCGATCTCGGCCGGCAGCGGATCGAGCGGTATGGCCTGAAGAGCTTTCCCACGGTGAGGGAGGCGCTCACGCTCGGCACGGACAAACTCGCCGTCGATGGTGTCGTGATCATCGCCGAGCATGGCGACTACCCGAAGAACGAGAAGGGGCAGACTCGCTACCCGCGCTACGAGTGGTTCAAGGAATGCGTGAAGGTGTTCGAGGACTCCGGTCGGTCGGTGCCGGTGTTCAACGACAAGCACCTCTCCACCGAATGGGGCGAGTGTGCCGAGATGGTCGCCGATGCCCGTCGGCTCGGATTTCCGTTCCTCGCCGGGTCGTCGCTGCCGGTCACGGTCCGTCAGCCGGCAATCGACATGCCGCTCGACGTGCCGCTCCTCGAGAGCGTCTGCATGTGCTACGGCGGCGTCGACAGCTACGACTTCCACGGCTTGGAGACGGCGCAGTGCATGTCGGAGCGGCGCCGTGGCGGCGAGGTGGGGATCCGCTCGGTCCATGCCCTCCGCGGCGCGAAGCTCTGGGAGGCGCTCGCCGGGTCCGATCGCGAGGTCACGCGCCGGCTGATCGTGGCGGCCCTCAACCGCAGCCACAATCTCCCGGTCGAGGGGGGCTGGATGACGGCGCCGGTGACGTTTGACTGGGCACGCAAGGCCCTTGCGGACTCGACCGGATATCTCATCGACCACCGCGACGGTTTCCGGACGACGATGATCATGGGGCCGCTTCGCGACTTCACCTACGCCGGGCTGCGGACCGACACCGGGGAGGTCGTCAGTTGCCTCATGCATCTGCCGATGCCGCAGTACGGGGCGACGACGGCCGATTTCTTCCATCCCCTCACGCGCCACATCGAGACGTGTGTCCTTGAAAACCGCGAGCCCTATCCCGTCGAGCGGACGCTTCTCACCTCCGGGATGGTGATCGGCGGCGTCGAATCCCTCGCCGCCGGGGAGACCCCTTACGCGACGCCGCAGATGGGGATCACCTACCGGGCCCCGCGCGAATCGACCTTCTGGCGCGACTGACACCAGAGACTCCGCGGCGTGGAGCCACAGCCTTGAACCGCGGTGGCATCGGCCGGCGGCGTCGGAGATGATTGGTTCGCCGGGGCCAGCGTGGCCAGGCTCGAAGGAAACCTCCTCAGGGGAGTTTGTCATGCGTCGGGATCGACTGGTGCTGTCGGTGGCGTTTTCAGCGATGGTCGGCGCGGTCGTGGGGGGGATCGTCGGAGGTGTCGGCGTCTTCGCGCAGGCGCCGGTCGCGGTCGATGCAGCCAGCGCCTTCAGCGCGGCGGCCGAGCAGGCCCTGGAAGCGATGGCGAAGGAGGCAACGGGGCGGCAGATGAAGGGGGTGGCGGTGATCGCGTTCGTGCCGGGCGACGCGACCCGCTCGTGGGCGTCGCAGATGCGCGTCGTCGATGCGTTCGTCCTCGGCCAGGCCAACGTCCTCGGGATCGCCTACGCGAAGATGTCGGAGATGGCCGACACCCTCGAGAACAGCGGCAGCGGCAAGCGGCCGCCGCACCATGGGGAACTCGGCTACAAGGGGGGAGCGATCCGGAAGGTGCCCGGCGGACATCTCCTGGCCGCTTTCAGTGGCGGCAAGGATACCGACGACCTCGACGTCGCCAATCTCGGCCTCGACCTCCTCGAGAAGGCGCTGCGCGGAGAGTAGGGGCGGGCTTCCGCGCCCGCCAGTCAACGAATACGCCCGGCTGGACTCGAACCAGCGACCCTGGGATTAGAAATCCCATGCTCTATCCACCTGAGCTACGGGCGCGTAGGGGTTTTCGGGGTCCCGGAGGCCAACGTGGAGACCGTAGGCGAGGCTCTAGGGCGCGAAAACGCCTCCTTTTTTTACCACAGGAGGGGAGGGCAGGGTACCTCAAGCGGCCCCGGCGATCCTCAGCGTCCCGTGGCTACCGCCACACGACGGCACCGCCTCGGCTTTGGTGAATCAGTTGCCGCGGTTCCGGAAGAGCTGCGGCTTGACGCATGCGGCCACGGCCGGGCCGGGGGTGAAACGCCCCGGGAGGAGCTCGGCAATCTGGGCGATCACGGGTTCGGGATCGGCCACGAGGTCGGGAAACGACACTTCCAGGAGCGTCACCCGCTCGCTCTTCTCGAGCACCTCGCGGATCTGCTGGCTGTGGTGCTCCTGCACCTCGATCAAGTGCTTCTTTTCGCTCTTCGGCTGCGTCCCTTTTCGAGCGAGCATCGCCCACTGCGAATCGACCACCTGCTCGGTGGGCCGCACCATGTAGATGATCGTGTAGCGGTGCTTCCCCGGGAGATTCGGGAGGAGCGCCGAGATCACCTTCACCACTTTCCCCTCCGCCTGCTCAATGAGCCGCGGATTCTTGGGGAGCTTTTTGATGTCGTCCCACTCCCAGTAGCCCTCGGGGTTGTCTTCGTCGGCCTCACGCTTGGCGTCGGTGAGTGGCTCGATCCCGCCGGCCCGCAGCAACTGCATCATCAGCGACGTGCCCGATCGGGGCAGCCCCGACACGATCAAAAACTCCTTCGGCTCGATCGCGTCGTAGTCGGCCTTCTTGCGGTCGATCTCCGCCTGCCGAATCCGATCCTGCTCGGTGCGCACAGCAGCCCGGGCCGTCGCCTGCTCGCGCACGGCCGCTTCGAGTGCGGCCTGCTCCTGGCGGAGGTCGTGGAGGGCGGTGAAGGCCTGTGATTCACAGATTGCCGCCCGGTCCGGCTGGCCGAGCCGGCGATAGGCGCGCGCGAGCAGACGCTGCGCCCGGAGAAACCGCGGCGCGAGCCGGAGTGCATTCTCCAGCGGCCGCACCGCCTCCTCGAAGCGCTCCTGGCTGGCAAGCGCCGCCCCCAGGAGAAAGTGTCCTTGGGGATTGCCGAACTGGAGGCCGATGCACTCGGCGGCCGCGTCGGCTGCCTCTTCGGCCCGGTCGGCGTGGAGAAAGCCGCGGGCGAGGACCAAAAACGCCTGGGCGTTGTGCGGGTCGGCCGCGAGGACGACGCGGGCGGCTGTCTCGGCGTCGCTCCAGCGCCGTAGCGCCAGGTAGCTCTGCGCGAGCATCAACTGGAGCTGCACTTCACCCGGGCTTTTTTCCCGGACGCGCTCGAGGGCCTCGAGCGCCGCGTGAAAATCCTTCTTTTGGATCGCGATCGAAGCCCGCACGAGATCGGCCTGCTCCGTGCGGCCAAACGTTTCGGCGGCCTTGGCGACCGTGGCATCGGCCTCGTCAAGGAGGCCGAGGTGCATCTGGCAGGCGGCGAGCACCTGCGCGTAGTCGGTGCGGAAGGGGCAGGCGTGAAAGCAGTTTTCGAGCAGTGGCAGGGCTTGTTCGTACCGCTTTCCATACATGCACGCCCGGGCGATGTTCCAGTCGTTTTCCCGGTTGGTCTCGGCGGCCGCCTGGCCGGGGTCGTCGGGGATCTCGTCGATGTAGCCAAGCGCCACAAACTGCTCGAGGAGCGCCTTGTCGGCCGCTGCCCCGAGAGTTGTTCGTTCCTTGAGGGTGCTTTCAAAAGTCTCCCACGTGGGCACCGTCTCGACCGGCCGCCTTGGCCCATCAAACGCCTCCTCGAGGACGCGGCCCTCCATGTCGGCGCCGACCGGCAGACCGAACCAGTGGAGGATCGTGGGGGCGACGTCGAGAAGCCGGGCGCCGTAGACGAGCTCGTCGCGCTTGAACCCCGGGCCGCTGGCGATGAAGACACCCTGTGGCCGATGCCAGACGGTGATCCCGGCCGGGACTCGCGGCGTGAACTTCGGCCGGAGGTGATCGCTGTGAAAGCCGTGGTCGGAGACGAGGACGATCGCCGTGTCGGGGCCGGCGAGCTGCATGAGCCGGCAGAGGAAGAGATCGTGGAGCTTGTAGATCCCGGTGACGACCTGCTTGTAGAGTTCGAAATCGGCCTCGGGGATCCCCTCCATCCGTGGCGGATGGTAGGGCATGAAGACGTGGCTGATCTCGTCGACCGTGCGGTAGTAAACCGCCATGAAATCCCAGTCGGGCTCGGTCTCGAGCAGATGCGTGGCGGCGTTGTGGGCGGAGCAGGCCTCGGCGAGTTTTTCCGCGAGCGCCCAGAGCCGCTTGTCCTTCGTCTGATCGATCGTGTGGGCTTCCGGCACGAACAGCCGCAGCAGATCATCGGGATCGATGTCGTGCGGGCTGACCCGCAGATCGCTCATCGTTGCGGCCAGTTCCGCCGGCCACGTGGTGCCGGGGGGTGGCGGGGCCCATTCGGCCGGATCCTGCCCCGGCTTCGTGTTCTGCACGTGGCAAAACATATTGGAGACGACGCAGCCGGCATGATCCGCCTCGCCATGCGTGGCAAACCAGCTCACGACGTGGCTCCGCAGGCCGCGCGCTTGAAGGATCTCCCAGAGCGTGCGGCACTTCCGCGTCGCGGCCGACACCGGCACGACGGCGCCGGTGCCGGGGTCCACTTCCGTGAACCCCGGCACGCCGTGGTGATACGCCATCTTTCCCGTCGCGATGCTCGTCCAGAGCATCGGCGAGAGCTGCGGCTCGAGCGTCGTCAGGTTGCCACTGGTGCCCGATTCGACGAGCCGGGCTAGGCCCGGTAGCTCACCGGCATCGAGGAGCGGATGGATGATCTTCCAGTCGGCCGAATCCCAGCCGACGAGAAGCAGTTTCTGCCGACGCGTGGTCATCGGTCAGGCCGTCACGGCGGCAGTCACCGCCGCCGCTGCCCGCTTCCGCCGCCGCTGCTCGAGCATCGCCACCGAACCGATCACGAGCGACATCGCGCTCGCGAGGCCGCTGGGGTCGATCTCGGGGACAGGCGATGGAGGAGGAGGCAAGGCGCCAGCCAAGATCGCCACGCCGGGCGTTGATTCGTAGGCGGCCGAATAGAACTGGAAATCGGTCCCGTCCCAGGTCGCCTTGATCCAGCCGTACACACCATCGGTGCCGTTGCCATCGGATCCGCTGCTCAAGAACCCGAGGTACCCGTTAAAGTTCGGGGCCTGATGCGTGCCGTTGTACACATACTTGAAAAGCGTGTTGTTCCCATAATAACCGGGCGCGAAAGCGGACGCCGGGCCGCTGATCGTATCACCCAAGGCGAACTGAGTCGGGGTGGTAGCGCTGCCGCCATTGGCAATGCCTCCGTAGAAAAACGAATACCCCCCACCGGACACAAATGCGTGGGG
>CANGGT010000075.1 GCA_947453375.1 Planctomycetaceae bacterium | reverse complement strand
GCCAGCCGGGAGGAGCCGGCTCCACTGCACCTTCCAGCTATCGGGAAGAAGCCCCTCCCATTGCCGGTCGACGACGAGCCGCTCCGCCTCGAGGAGGAGGTCGAAATCGGCGTCGCCGCTCCATCCGGCCAAGCGCCCCGAGCCGCGAAGGAGCGCCGAACCGGTATGGGCCTCGAGCCGCTCGCAGCGCACGCCCGTTCTGTCGGCGACGAAGGCCGCCGAGATGTCGCGGAGCGGGAAGGGGAGCGAGGCATGTTCGTAGCGCCCCGACTCCAGCCGGGCCGCCACCGTCGTCTGCGTGGCGCCGAGATCGCGGAGGGAGCCAGCCGCACGCCAGCCGAGGTCGATCCGGCCGCGGAGGCCGCTCCCGAACCGCCGGACGTCGACCGCCCGCTCCGCCGATGCGATCGACTCCGCCTCAGCCGCAACAAGATGCATGAGGCGGGGGGCCACGTCGATCGATTCGATCGCCCCGGTGAGGTCAAAGCCCCCGGTGGCAGGAACGACCTTCCCCTGGACGCTCGCCCGATCGAAGAGGTCGCCGTCGGCACTGCCACGAATTGCGACGGCGCCATTGGCTTCGGGCTGGAGGTCGACCTGGACACGGCGGAGCGTCGTCCTGGCCTGGAGCCGGAGGTCATCCACCAGGAGCGTGCCGTCCTCGACGGTCACCGGCACCAGCGCCCCGCCTCCGGCATGCCCGGCAAGCCGGGAGATGTTCCACGCCCCCTGATGGTGCCGCACCACATGGACGACCGCCCGCCGGACACGGACGGATCCGATCTTCAGGGTGCCAGCCGAGAGATCCGCGAGTGTCGTCCCACAGGCGAGCCGCACCTCGTCGATCCACACCAACTGCCGCCACTGCTGCGGCATCTTCGGGTCGGTGAGCGAGACGCCACGGAGGACGAGCCCCTCACCGGAAACGACGCTCGCCCCCTGCACTTGGACGACGAGATCGGGAAACTCCCGCGCCAGCCTCGCCTCGGCGCGGATCCGCACCTCCTCGCCGAGTCGGTTCGAACCGATGGCGACAGCGGCGATCACCGCGGCCACCGTGACGGGCACGGCCCAGCGCACGACCGTCCAGAGCGTGTCGGAGAAGCGGTTCAAAGGATGGGGCGTAGGGGACTTCCGGCCGGGACGGAGGGCCGGGAACGGGTCGAACGGGGGCGGGAGGGTACGGATCGGGGAAACCCGGGGTCAACAGCCCCTCGCGCCCGGTTCCCCGGGCGGTCCGGCCGGGCCGAATGCCCCGGATTCCGCGAACCACGCCCCCTTGCTATAGTGCCGATCCTCACATGCCGTTTCCGGGGGGAATCGGCGTGGATTTCCCCAACATTTACGCAAGCGAGATCGCATGAACGCGCCCGAGCATTCCGCCCATTCCTCCGCCGACGCCGGCTCGCCGGCGGGCGTCAACGCCCAGCGGCTCCTCTGGGCAGGTTTCATGGCAATCGCGGCCGCGGGGGTCGGCTTCTCCATCCGTGCCGGCATTCTCGGCCAGTGGGCCGAGCAGTACGGCTTCACCCAAACCGAACTGGGCGCCATCACCGGCGGCGGCCTGACCGGCTTCGGGATCATCATCCTCCTCTCCAGCCTGATCGCCGACCGGATCGGTTTCGGGCGGCTGATGACCGCCGCGTTCGCCACCCACATCGTGTCGGCCGTCCTCACCTTGGCGGCCGGTGCCGCGTACGCGTCGGGCGGAAAGCCCGCCGCCTACTTCTGCCTTTTCTGGGGCATGTTCCTCTTCGCTATCGGCAACGGCATCGCCGAGGCGGTCGTCAATCCGCTCGTGGCGACCCTCTTCCCCAGAGACAAGACCCACTACCTCAACATCCTCCACGCCGGCTGGCCGGGTGGCCTGATCCTCGGCGGTCTCGCCAGCTACTTCATGACCGGCGGCGCCGGCTCGAAGCCGGTCTCCTGGCAGGTGCAGATCTCGCTGTTCCTCGTGCCGGTGGCGATTTACGGCCTGATGCTCCTCGGCCAGCGGTTCCCGAAGAGCGAGGCGAGCACGTCGGGCGTTTCCTACCGCGACATGCTCGGTGAGCTCGGCATGCTCGGCGCCGCGGTGATCTGTGCCCTCCTGGCCCTGTTCTTCAAGAGCGACCTCCAGTTCCCGCTGTGGGCCGCGGCCGCCGCCGGAGCCGGATTGCTCGTGCTCTTCGGCGCGGCCACCGGCTGGAAGATCGGCTATCCGATGCTCGCCTTCCTCCTTCTCATCCACGCGCTGGTCGGCTACGTCGAACTCGGCACCGATTCCTGGATCAGCAAGATCACCGGGAGCATCATGGCCAGCCCGGCCAACGGCCTGCTCCTGTTCGTCTACACCTCGGCGTTGATGTTCGTGCTGCGATTCTTCGCCGGCCCGATCGTCGAGCGGATCTCGCCGCTGGGTCTGCTCGCCGTCTCGGCCCTTCTCGGGGCCCTCGGCCTGACGCTCCTCGGCAACGCCGAGGGGGGCGTGATGTGCATCGTGGCCGCCACCGTCTACGGGATCGGCAAGACGTTCCTCTGGCCGACGATGCTCGCTGTGGTGAGCGAGCAATTCCCCAAGGGGGGCGCGATCACGATCGGCGCCACCGGTGCCGCTGGCATGCTCTCCGCCGGCCTCCTCGGCGGACCGGGCATCGGATTCTTCCAGGACCAGAATGCCTCGCAGAATCTCAAGCAGGCCGATCAGGCCGTCTACGAGCGGTACAAGTCCGACAAGGAGGGGGAGTTCCTCTGGCTGAAGTCGGTCGGGCTCGACGGCAAGAAGGCCGCCGTGCTTGAGGACGGCGGCAAGGAGGCGCAGCGTGCCCTGGACCTGATGCTTGCCGACAAGAACACCAACCCGAAGGCGGTCGCGGAGCAGGAGAGCCTCGTGAAGTGGTGGGACAGCTCCGCTGCGGCTACCGCAGCCACCGACAAGAAACTCGTCGAGGCGGCCGGTCTGTTCGGCGGACGCCAAGCGCTCAAGCTCACGGCCCTCGTGCCGGCGACGATGCTCCTCTGCTATCTCGCCCTTCTCGGATGGTTCAAGTCGCGCGGCGGCTATCAGGCCCGCGGCGTCCATCATTGAACGGGGTTGCGCCCGGCCTCCCGGGGCCGGGTTGGCTGAGCCCGGCCTCCCGGGGCCGGGTTGGCTGAGCCCAGTCATTCGAACGACCGACGCCCGGCACTTCCCTACGGGAGCGCCGGGCGTCGGCGTTTAAGGGGCATCTTCGCCGCGGGAAACGCCGGGATGAAGTTCGATGATCCCAGACGGGGTGACGCTCCCCCGCACGCCGCCCGGGAGGCAGATCGCGGCCTCCTCGCGACGTTCGGCCGCGGCCAGGAGCGCTACGAGTCGGGCGTAGTGGGCCGCCGTCATGTCGCGCTCGGGCCATCCCTCCCGCCGCCACAAGGCCACGAACACCGCGGCGAGGAGATGGGGATCGAGGCCCGCCAGCGCTGCGGCATCGAGGCTGACGACGCCGTCGACCGTGCGGCGCGAGTGGTGATCGAGGAGGACTCCGGCCGCGCTCTCGAGGGCCGCTGAGACAAGCCCCGCCTGCTGCCCGAGACGGACAAGCGCCTCGGTGGCCGTTGGCCACGCCCCTGCCTCGACCCTCGGCAGCACCTCATGCCGGAGGAACGCCCGAGCGAAACGGGGATCGGCGTTCGATGCATCCTCCCGCCACGAGAGCCCGCGCTCGACGAGAAAGCGACGGAGCCGGGCCCGTCGAACCCCGAGAAAGGGGCGCAAAAGGGCCACACCATCGATGAACCGGCGGGCCGACTTCATCCCCGCCAAGCCGGCCACACCCGTGCCGCGCAGCGCCCGGTGAAGGATCGTCTCGGCCTGATCGTCGGCCGTGTGGGCCACGAGCAGATGCCGGGCCCCGCGTTCGTGGGCCATCCGTCCGAGCCAGCCATAGCGGAGGCGCCGGGCGCGAGCCTCGAGACCCTCTCCGCCGTTCCCCATCGCCCCCCCCAGGCCGAGCCGCTCCGTCACGATCTCCACGCCGAGATCGGCAGCGAGGGTCGCGACGAAACGGAGATCGTCGTCGGCCTCGGGGCGCAGGCCATGGTGGGCATGGGCCACGAGGATCCGGCCACTCGCCCCCCGGCGGCTCGCGACCGCGGTGAGGGCCACGAGGAGGGCGACGCTGTCGGCCCCCCCCGAAACGCCGACGAGCACCGGCCAATCCCACAATCCCTGCTTCGGCAGGGCCGCGGCGAGCGTTTCGAGAAGATCGTCGTCGGGTGGTTTGTGGACTGGGCCTGTCATGGCAGCCTATTTTGCCGCCGCGGCCCTGCCGGCCGCCATCCAAGCCCCGAAACCAGCCCACGCACGGGGAAGGCGATCTTCCCCCACGTTCCCCGCAAGGCTACAGTCCCGCCCCACCCGGCCTCGGTCGCCCTCCGTGCGACCGCTCCGGGCGTCCACCCCCCGAGGGATCTCGCATGTGCCCCGCCCGTGCCGTCGCTGAAGCCGGTTCCCGGTCGTCGCGCCGCCTGTTCCTGGCTGGCGTCTGCTTGGCCATCGCATCGCTCGTGCCGGTGGCATCCGGATGCTCCACGCTCCTCACCGCGGCCTACCTCATCGCCCCCCAGGACACCCCGGCGGAATACAAGGGGCTCAAGGGGAAGCACGTCGCGGTGATCTGCAAGCCGATCGTCGAGCTCGAGTTCAGCGACGCCGGAAGCTCCCGCGAACTTGCGGGCACCGTCGGCGCCCTGATCGAGAAGAATGTCCGCAAGACCCGCGTCATCAGTCAGGACGAGGTCGCCAGGTGGATCGACGAGAACTCCTGGATCGACTACCCGACCGTCGGCAAGTCGCTCGACGCCGACATGGTGGTGGGGATCGACCTGGAATCGTTCCGGATGCACGAGGGCTCGACGCTCTACCGCGGCCGCGCCAGCTTCACCGTCCGGGTGTTCGACGTCGCCGAGAAGAAGGTCGTGTTCACGAAGCGCTACGACGACTTCAGCTTCCCGACCGACGGCGCCATGCCGGTCAGCGACCGCAGCGAGGCACAGTTCCGCGCCATGTTCCTCCAGATCCTCGCCCAGCGGATCTCACGCAACTTCCACGCCTACGACAGCCGCGAAAGCTTCGCCGACGGCAACCTCACGTTCTGACTTCACGTGGACCGAGCCATCCATGGCCTCGGTCCACGTGAAGGCGTGTCAACGCCACCGCGGGGACGCGGCTGTCGTTGTCACGCCCCGGGGAGCGTCGCATCCGCCACGCCCGCCAGCACCGGGCGGTCAGAGGTTCTTGAGATTCCGCTTCGGCTTCGGCGGACCGAGCTTCCGCTTCTGGTCGTCCGAAGGAGGCGCCGGCACGTTGTTATTGTTGCCGGCGTCGGCCATCGGCGGCGTGTTCACCCCGGTGAATCGCTCCGTCCACCGATACCCCAACGGCGTTTGCAGCTCCGTGGCGGCCACCTGGGCCCAAGGGGTGCCGGCATGCTCGCGGACCACGCGTTCGAGAAGTTCGGAGGCCTGTTTGGCGAGTTTCTCCGTCTGTGACCCGACGGTCACCTCCTCGCTCGGCTCCAACTGCCACGTGTCATTCTTCTCGTTCTGGAACTTCATCCCCAGCTTGGCCTGCGCGAGCATCTGGTTGTAGGCGTCGGTGCGGACCTTCGCAGCGAGCACCCGCCCGAGCGCCAGATCGTAGCCCGCCTGCCAGCGACGCTCCTTGATCGCCTCCCGTCCGGACGCCCCTGCGGAAAGGGTGGCGTGGAGCGAGTCGATCCGCGGCTGGACCTTCGCCGCCGCCTTCTGGGCGTCGGTGAGGAGGGCCGCCAGGGCCGGATCGTCCCGGCGGGGGAACGTCATCACAGGAGACTCCATCGGCTGGATCTCTGTCGACCGTGCCGCCTCGACGAGCGCCTTCTTGGCGGCGTTGGCCGTGATGTCCTGCTGGAGTTTCGCTGCCGAGACGTAGTCGGGCTGATAGGCC
This sequence comes from Planctomycetaceae bacterium, assembly GCA_947453375.1. Classification (GTDB taxonomy): domain Bacteria; phylum Planctomycetota; class Planctomycetia; order Pirellulales; family UBA1268; genus QWOP01. Next base: position 13,364 of record CANGGT010000075.1, on the reverse strand, counting down.
TGCATCACGTCGGGATCGAAGAAATAGCGGATCTGGGACGCCATCGGCGCCACCATCTGGTTGGTGACCCGGCCCCGCTCACCGCTGTTGGGATGAACGCGGAAGTAGATCCCGCCGGTCTCGGCGCAGAGCTTGGAGAGGCTGAACGGGCCGAAGCCCGAGTCGATCGCCTCGTCCTCGCGGGCGCCGCTGCGGACGCGCACCACTTCGGGATAGAGAGTCTCGGGCCCCTGCTCGATCACCGCCCACTGCTCGTCCTCCCCCTGGTCGAACTTGGGGTCGAACTCGACGTACTTCATCCGCACTTCGCGCATCCCGAACGGGGCCGGAACGCCGACGACGTAGACGGGGATACCGAGTTTGCGGCAGTACTGCGCCGTCTGGTCGGCGAGTTGCTGGTCGTTCCCCACCTCATCGGTGAAGGCGACGACCATCACGTTTTTCTTCGGGGCGGAGGTGCGGTAGATCCGCGCGCTGTCGGCGGCGGCCCGGATGGCCGCGAACGTCATCTCGACGCCGGAATCGTCGACCGGCACCGAGTCGATCGCCTTGATCACCTCGGCCACGTCGTCGGTCGGTTTTTTGGTGACGAGCGACACGTTCTTGCCGAAGGCGACGACGAGGTTCTCGAGGTCGGGACGGTGCCGCTGGGAGCGGTCGGCACCGAGTTCCTGGAACACCCGTTCCAGACGACTGGCGATCTCCTTCCGCTGGGCCGACAGGCTCACCGACTGATCGAACACCCAGACAACGACCGTCGGTCGCTGCCGGAGCGAGGCATCGATCTCGGCCGTCAACCGATCGACCGCGCCGGCCGCACCGCTGGTTGTCGCCCCGACGGCACCGCGGACGACGATGGTCTCGTCGATCTCGGTAGCGGTGGGAAGTTCGTCGAGCGGATCGACCTGGATGTCCCCGACGAGTTCCGGGATGGCCTCAACGGGCGTCATCGAAACGGCGTCGAGGACGGGGGCGAGCGATTGGGCCACGTCGGCAGACTGATCCTCGCCGGCAGCGCCGGTCTCCTTCGGCATGTCGCTGACGATCATCTCCTGCGGCGCCAGATCGACCTCCTCATCTGGCTCCAGCGGCGTCTCGATGACGGTCACGGCCGGACGGGAGGCCGGCGGCGTGGCCACCCCGACCAAGGCGAGGGTGAGGAGGAGCACGACATGGAGCACGAGGCTGGCGGCGAGCGCCGGCAGATCGCGGGCGAGCAGGGTCGAGGTGCCCACCACCCCATCATCGGGGCCGTCCGGCTCTCCGTCTGTCGTGGTGTGGCGTGCCATGCTCTCCCCCTCGGCGTCAGCGACCTTTCTCCCCCACAGACCGGAGGAGGACTCGAGACCCGATTCTACCCAATTCCACTGGGAAAGACGCGTCCCTGACCGATTTCTCGGGTCACAGGCCAGGCCCCTCCGTGGCCGTCAGGGGAGACGCAGGTCCATCCCGGCCACGAGGAGGGCGGGGCTGCGGAGTTGGTCGCGGTTGGCCTCCCACAGCCGGGCGGCCATGGCCCGGTCGCCGTAGAAACGCTCCGCCAGGCTCTCGAGCGACTCCCCCGGGGCCACGCGAACCCTGGCCGGGCGGCGTGTCGGCTCGATCGGCGCTCCCCCGCCCGCAAGGCCCCGCTGGCGTGCCGCGGGAGGAACCCACGTGGGAGGGATGCGGAGCGAGAGCCCGATCGGCAGCACCGCCGGATCGGTCAGCCGGTCGCGGTTCGCAGACCAGATCGCCTCCGCGGCACCAGGATGGCCGTAAAGACGCGTGGCGATCGAGGTCAGATCGTCGCCGTCCCTGATCGTGTAGGCGCTGGGAGCAACCGCCGGCCCCGCCGCCATCGGCATGCTCCCGCCCGCCGGCGCCGGGGAAACGCCGAGCGGCGCCGCGGCAAGTTCGGCCGACACGGTGTGGATCACCCCTCCGCCCGACATCTGCCCCGCCGCCAACATCGCCCCACCGTCCCGCGCAGGCGTGCTCACCGCCAGCGGAGCCGGCGACGCGACGTCGAGGAGGGGAGGCGGGGGAACGTCGAGCGTCGAGCGGTAGGTGTTATTGAAGGCGGGGGGGGCGAGCGACAGATCGGCCGGCGCCGCCGGGAGCAGGTCAGGCGGGGGCGGAGGCTGATAGCCAGCCGAGGGAGCCTGAATCTCGTCAGTCGGGAGCGGAAGGCTGACGGGCTCCTGGGGAGCAGCCACGTCGGGTGCCACGGCGACCGCGGAGCGGGGATCGGGAATGCAGTATCCACCGGCCCCGGCGGGGGCCGCAGCGGAAACCGGGCCCGCTCCCGCCCAGGCGGCAGGGCCCGCCGGCGCTAATGCCGGCGCCGAATCTGCCGCGACGCCGCTGGCTCCGCCCAGATGGGCCTCGACGAGCCGGGTGGCCATCGGCGCGGCGAGAGAGACCCCGGTCACGACCATCACCAACCCGGTCAGGAACCTCACGGTGCGCATCATCGATTCGGTTTCCCCGAGGCCTCGTGCGGTCAGCGAGCCATCCGGAAAACTGTAGCCCCTCAAATGTCGGGACGTGGCCCGACCGAGGCGCAGCGCATCTTCAATCGCCGTCGGCCAGGGTGCCTCGACCCGCATGGTCGGCAAAGTCGCAGGCCCCGGGGGACGATCCGCCCCCCGGGGCCGACAGATCTCAGGCGGTGCCGGCTGCACGGGAAGCCGCCGCGCCGGTGGGCGCCTCGGCAAACCACCGCTGCAGCCAGAGCACGATCGGGGAGGCGATGTAGATCGTGCTGTAGGTGCCGGTGATGATGCCCACGAGCATCGTGAAGGCGAAGGCATGGATCCCCGATCCACCGAACAGGAAAAGGATCAGGGTCGCCAGAAACGCCGTGCCGGAGGTGAGCACGGTGCGGCTCAAGGTCTGGTTGACTGCCTTGTCGATCATCGGGGCGGTCACGTACTGAGCCTTGCCCCGCAGTTCGCGGAGCCGGTCGAAGATCACGATCGTGTCGTTGATCGAGAATCCAATGATCGTGAGGAGCGCGGCAACGACATCAAGGCTGATCTTGAAGTCGTCGACGAGCGCCCAGCCGAGGAACGGCGCCACGTAGTGCGAAATCGCCAGGCAGGCGACCGCCACGAGGACGTCGTGGATGAGGGCCACGACCGCCGCCAAACCGAAGGCGACGTTCTGGAACCGCAGCCAGACGTAGAGCACGATCATCCCCAGGCTGGCCAGGAGCGCGTAGACCGCCGTGATCTTCGTATTCCCGGCAACCTTGCCACCGATCGAGTTGGCCGAAAGGTAGACCGGCGTGCCGGCGAGGTCGCTCTTCATCCTCCCGAGGACGCGCGTCGTCGTGTCGGCATCCATCCCCGACGAGAGCGTCCAGATTTCGTAGGGCTTCGATCGGGCCACGGCGCCGGGTGCCTCGACGGCAAACGGCACCGCTCCCACCCCTTCCGCCGCCAGGGTGGCCTCGATCTTCTCCCGCAACGTGGCTTGATTGATCTTCGAGGGGAAGGTGAGCGTGGCGGTCGTCCGAACGGCGTCGGCAGCCGGGGCCGTGGCGACATCCGCGAACGACATCTCGTAGGTGAGGAGGCTGTCGGGGAACACCGTCTGGAGCGTCCGCTGCACCTCGGCGGTGTCACGCAGCGACGTGTCGATCTTGAACCGCGACTGCGATTCCCCTTCGACGGTCACCGAACTCACCGCCGTGTTGGGGAGCGCCTTGACGGCTTCTCGAACGTCGGCGATGTCGGGAGCCTTCCCCGGCTTGAACGCCACCTGGACGCTCGTGCCGCCGGTGAAGTCGATGTCGAACAGCCCTTGCCCACGCTGGGCCGCAGCGGCCAGTCCGGCGAGAATGAACAACGCCGAGCCGAGGATCGCCGGCCGCACCCAGCGGACGAACTCGAAGTTCGTCACCCCGAAGATCCGCGCCATGTTGAGACGGCGGATCCAGCCGTTCCGCTCGGCGAGATCAAACATCACGCGGGAGCAGAACACGGCGGTGAACAGGTTGAGAAGCAGGCCGAGGATGAGGGTGACAGCGAAGCCCTTGAGCTGATCGGTGCCGATGAAGAACAGAACGACGCCGGTGATGACCGTCGTCAGGTTGGAATCGAGGATCGTCGAGAACGCCCGCTGGAAGCCGTTGCGGATCGCCATCCGCAGGGCCGCGCCGCGGTCGGTCTCCTCTCGCATCCGCTCGTAGATGAGCACGTTGGCGTCGACCGCCATGCCGACCGAGAGCACGAGCCCCGCGAGTCCGGCGAGCGTGAACGCCGCCTTGATCGAGATCATCAGGGCGACGACGAGGATGATGTTGAGGAGCACCGCGAGATCGGCCACGAGCCCGGAAAAGCGGTAGTAGGCGAGCATGAAAGCGAGGACGACGATCGTCGCCAGGGCCATCGCCCGGGCCCCGGAGCGGATCGTGTCGGCACCGAGCTGCGGGCTGATCCGCTGCTCGCTGATCGGCTCGCTGTAGAGGGCGGCCGGCAGGCTGCCGGCGTTGAGGACTCCGACGAGGGATTCGACGTCGCGCTGCTCGAAGTTGCCGGTGATCTGCCCGTTCGAGGAGATCGTACTGCGGATCGCCGGAGCCGAGAGCAGGACGCCGTCGAGGACGATCCCGAGACGGCTCGTGAGCCGGTTGGCCGGATCGGGGAGATTGCTGCTGGTGAGGACGCCGAACAGGCTGGAGCCGGCCGAATTGAACGAGAAGTTCACGCACGGCGCGAGCGACTGCGGGTCGAAGCTCGACACGGCACGCGTCAGGTAGCCACCGGTGACGTCAAAGCGGTCGAGAACGACGAGCACCTGAACGCTGCCGTCGGTGGCCTTGCGGGTCACGAGCCCGCGGTTTTCATCGGCGGAGAACTTCGTCGTATCGAGTTCGATCCACCGCCCGATCGGACCTCCACCGTCAACCACCGCCTCGCCGACCGACCGCTCCCCCAATTCGATGACGCGGCGATGGCGGGGATCGTCCCGATTGGCGGTGATCCGAAACTCGAGGACACCGGCACTCGACACGATCTTCTTGATGAGATCGACCTCCGACTGGTCGACCTCCGGAACAATCACCTCGAGTTGGTCGAGACCGTAGCGACGGACGGTGACTTCCTTCTGTCCACCTGGATTGACACGACGGGCCACGGCCGCGACGAGCTTGTCCATGTCGACCGCCGCCGACCGCCCCTCGACCTCAAACTCCAGGTCGAGCGCATCGGCCGCCACCGGGGCTTTCGCCAGCCGGACCTTCGCACCGCCGAAATCGAGCTTTTCGACGCCATCGATGAACGACGCCAGGGAGGCGGCGTCGGTGGTCTCGAGCTTCACGGCGATCCTGCCGTCGGCGGTGCGAGCGGCCGTGCCGAGGCGCCCCTCGCGGGCGGTGAGGAGCGACTCGATCTTCCCGATCGCATCCTCGACCTGCCCCCCGACCTGCTTCGAGCCGTCGACTTCATAGACGAGAATAACGCCCCCCTTGAGGTCGATGCCGAGGCGGGGCGGCCAGCCGAGGGCGATGATCGCCAGACCGGCGACAAGCGCCGTCAGTACCGTGGCGAGCCGTCCCCACATGTCGGAGGCCCGCAGCGCCTTGGCGAGGAACCAGGCGAAGACCGTCGGCACCAGGATCGTGAGCAGCGCCAGCAGCCAGACGCCATATCCCACCCGCCACCAAGGGAGTGCGGTGGCTGCCGTGGTGGCAGCGGCAACGTCGGGGGCGGCAGCGACAGCGGCCTGGGCAAGGGGAAGGACGAGGAGCGGAAGCATGGGTCGCAGACTCACTTTCGATGCGGATCGGGATTCGGGAGTGGGGCGGGTACCGGATGGAAAAGTCACCCGCTCGTTGCGGCAGACTCCGTCGATCCGTCGAGCACCGACGCGATCGTCGACAGGGCCACCTGGATCTTGACGTTGGCGGCGTCATCCACCTTGAGGGTTACGCGACCGGATTCCCGGTCGACGTTGGCCACGGTGCCGTAGATGCCCGCCGAGGTGAGGACACGGTCGTTCTTCTTGAGCCCGGAAAGGAGATCCTGCTGCCGCTTCATCCGCTCGCGTTCAGGCTTGTAGAGCAACGTCCAAGCAGCCAGGCCGACGAGGAGGAACGGCAGCACCTGGAGGAGGAGTTGCGTCGGGGTCGCCGGCCCCTGCTCCTGGCCGAACAACAAGACCACGGCTGTCGGAGGGGGAAAGATCGGCATGGTGATGGCGGGAACCCTGCGGGCGGACGGAACGGGGGCGCGGGCCGCCACCGTGAGGGGGGAAAACCGCAAATGTATCGGTCACGGCGCACGACCGACAAGAGCGACACTCGGCCCGGCCGGGCGACGGGCCGTTCGAGGCCGCCCACGACGGGGGACGAACGGCCGCGTCCGGGCGAATCCCCACCGAATCAGGCCCGCTCCTCCCCCGCCAGCAGGTTGTCGAGCATCCCCCGGGCGACGGCCTCGAAACGCCCCGCCACCACGGCCTCCCGGAGGCGGGCTACGAGCCGCTGGTAGAAGGTGAGGTTGTGAATCGACGCGAGCACCGGACCGAGCATTTCACCGGCCAGGAACAGATGGCGGAGGTAGTCGCGGCCGTGCCGACAGGCAGGACAGGGACAGTCGGCCTCCAGCGGCCGCCGGTCGCGGGAATGCCGGGCGTTGCGCAGGCGGATCGGGCCGGAGAAGGTGTAGACGAGCGAATTGCGCCCGCAGCGAGTGGGGAGGACACAGTCGAACATGTCGATCCCGGTGCCGATCGCCTGGATGATGTCCGCCGGTTGCCCCACCCCCATGAGATACCGCGGGCGATCGGCAGGGAGACGGGGGACGGTGGCCTTGAGCGTCGCCACCATCGCCTCGGGGCCCTCGCCGACCGACAGCCCACCGACGGCATACCCCGGAAAACCGATCTCTTGGAGCCGGGCGGCGCTCTCGGCGCGAAGATCGGCATCGAGCCCCCCCTGCACGATCCCGAACAACGCCTGATCGGGGCGTTGGTGGGCGATGCGGCAACGCTTCGCCCAGCGGATCGAACGTTCCATCGCATCGGCAACGGCCTCCCGGTCGGCCGGAAGGGCGATGACGTGATCGAGTTGCATCGCGATGTCGGCGCCGATCCGCTCTTGGATGCGCATCGATGCCTCCGGGGTGAAGGCGATCGCCCGACCGTCGAGATGGGAACGGAAGAACGCCCCGTCCTCGGTCACCTTCACCTGCTTGGCAAGGCTGAACACCTGAAACCCACCGCTGTCGGTGAGCATCGGCCCATTCCATCCCATGAACCGAGCGACCCCGCCGGCCGCCTCGACAATCTCCTCACCGGGACGGAGGTGGAGGTGATAGGCATTGGCGAGCACCACACCAGCGCCGGTGCCGGCGACGCGCCCGATGTCGACCCCCTTCACCGTCGCCGCCGTCGCCACCGGCATGAACAGCGGCGTGGGGACCGATCCCCGGGGCGTGACGAGCGTGCCGGCCCGGGCCCCATCCGAGGTCGCCTGCTCCGTCCAACGCACCGGAGGGGCGCCCCCCTCCTGCTCCGATCGTTCGTGGTCGTTCACACGTCCCCCGTTCCCCCTGGCGCCGCTCAGCCCGGGAGGACCGGCGCCTTGCCGATGCAGTGGTACGTGAATCCGCGCGACCGCATCTCTGCAGGAGCGTAGAGGTTGCGGCCGTCGAAGATGACCTTCGACCCGAGCCGCGCGGCCATCTCGTCGAAGTCGGGCCGACGGAACTCCCCCCACTCGGTGACGATCACGAGACAGTCGGCGCCGTCGAGCGCTTCCATCGGCCGCTCCGCGTAGGTCAGGCGGTCGCCGTAGATCGCGCGGACGTTCGCCATCGCCTCGGGATCGTGGACGGCGACCGTCGCCCCGCCGGCGAGGAGGTGATCGATGAGATCGAGCGCCGGGGCATCGCGAATGTCGTCAGTCCGCGGCTTGAAGGCCAGCCCCCACACCGCCACCCGGCGGCCGGAGAGCCGTCCTCCGAAGTGGGCATCGAGTTTGGCACCGAGGACGAGTTTCTGAGCGACGTTGGTGTCATGAACGGCGGAGAGGACGCGCGGGGAAAGCCCCTGGGCCCGGGCCATCGCCGCGAGAGCCTGGACATCCTTGGGGAAACAACTCCCGCCATACCCGGCACCGGGGAAGAGAAAGGCGAAGCCGATCCGGTTGTCGTGCCCGATCCCGCGGCGGACGTCGTCGATGTCGGCATCGATCCGCTCGCAGAGATTCGCCACCTCGTTGATGAAGCTGATCTTCGTCGACAACAGCGCGTTGGCGACATACTTCGTCATCTCCGCACTCTCCGGCGACATCGCCAAGAACGGATGCTCCGTGCGGAGGTAGGGGGCGTAGAGATTCCGCAGCAGTTCGCCGTCGGCAGCAGAGCGGACCCCGACAACGACCCGATCGGGGCGCTGGAAGTCGTCGATCGCGGCCCCTTCCTTGAGAAACTCCGGATTGCTGGCAACCCGACAGGCACGCCCCGTCGCGGCGAGCAATCGGGCCTCGATCCCGGCGCAGGTCCCCACCGGGACGGTGCTCTTCGTGACGACCATCGCCGCCGGATCGAGATACGGTGCGATCGATTCGGTCACCTTCCAGAGGGCCGTGAGGTCGGCCGAGCCATCCGCCGCCGGCGGAGTCCCGACGGCGAGGAAGACGATCTCAGCTCGGCCCACCGCCGCTGCGGTGTCGGTGGTGAAGCGGAGACGGCCGGCGCGAACGTTGCGTTCGACGAGTTCTTCGAGCCCGGGTTCGTAGATCGGGATGTCGCCACGGTTGAGCCGGGCAATCTTGTCGGCGTTGATGTCGAGGCAGGTGACAACGTTGCCGCTGTCGGCAAAACAGGTTCCCGAGACGAGGCCGACGTAGCCCGTTCCAACGACCGCGATCCGCATGATGCCCCCTCGAGTGAATCCGGTTGATCGATCCAGACACTGCCCAGGGACAGCCCCGGCCCGCCGCCACGAACGAGCCTTGTGATCGCGTTCGCGTCAGGTTGGGCGAGTGTCACCGCCGGACGGGGCAGGCCCCCCCACCGCCGGCGCATCACTGCCATCGACCGGCCCGTCTCCCTCGGCTGGATCGCCCTCCTCCTGCTCGCTCGCCGGCACCGGCACGACAGCCGCCAGCGTGTCGCCGTCGTCCAGTCGCATGATCCGCACCCCCTGGGTATTGCGGCCGATGGCCTTGATCTCGGCCACGTTCACGCGCTGGATCTTGCCGCGCGAGGTCATCATCAGGACCTGGTCGCCATCCTTGACGGCCACCACCGACACAACCTCGCCATTACGCTGCGTGGCCTTGATGTCGCGCACCCCCTTGCCGCCACGGTGCTGCGTGCGGTAGCGCATGCCACTCGAACCCCCGTCGCCCCCGTCCTCGCCGGCGCCCTCGTCGGCATCGGCGGCCACGGCGTCGGAGGTGTCCCCCTCGCCGTCCCCGTCGGGACCGGGGCCGGTGAGCTCCGTGCCCGGGCCGAACGGCGTCCGCTTGCCGTAGCCATGGGTGCACACGGTGAGGAGCGTCGCTTCGGGGTCGGCCACCACCATTCCCACGAGGCGGTCGCCCGAGGAGAGCTTGATGCCGCGCACGCCGCTGGTGTCGCGCCCCATCGGGCGGGCATCCGATTCCGGAAAGCGGATCGCCATCCCCTTCGCGGTGGAGAGGACGAGTTCGTCACCCGGACGCGTGATCACGGCGTCGACGAGTTCGTCGCCGTCGCGGAGCTTGACGGCGATCAGCCCCTTGGTGCGGCGGCGCTTGTATTCCTCGAGCGGGGTCTTCTTCACGACCCCGCTGCGGGTGGCGAGCATGAGGAACTGCCCCGGATCCTCGAAGCCCGACACCGCGCGGCAGTCGGCTACCTTCTCCCCCTTCTCGAACTCGAGAAGGTTGACCAGAGCCCGTCCCTTGGCATCACGGGCGAGTTCGGGCAGCTCGAACACCCGGAGCGTGAACACCTTCCCGTGCGTCGTGAAGACGAGGAGAAAGTCGTGGGTGCTGGCGACGAACAGGTGCTCGATCGGATCTTCTTCGTCGCTCCGGGCCCCGGTCAGCCCCTTCCCGCCGCGGCGCTGGGCCCGGTAGGTATCGGCGGCGGTGCGCTTCACGTATCCGGCCCGGCTGATCGTCACGACCATCGTCGCTTCGGTGATCAGTTCGGCCATGTCGCGGATATCACCCGCCTCGCCGCTGATCTCGGTGCGCCGGTCGTCGCCATGCTTCTCGGCGAGTTCGATGAGCTCCGAGCGAATGACGCCACGGATGTTCGTCTCGCTCGCGAGGAGCCGGCGGAAATCGCCGATCTTGCCGAGAAGCTCCCGGTGCTCGCCGGAGAGCTTCTCCTGCTCGAGATTGACCAGCTGACCGAGGGTGAGGCGGAGGATGGCGTCGGCCTGAACGGGGGAGAGCCCATAGGCCTCCGACACCCCGCGCTCCTCCTGGAGGACTGCGAAGCCCTCCGGGCCGAGAGCGCGTTCGAGGAGGGCCGCCGGGGCCTCGATCTTCGTCAAGCGTTCCTTCGCCTCGGCCTGGGAGCGGGAACTGCGGATGATCCGGATCACCTCGTCGATGTTCGCCAGCGCCACGAGCAACCCCTCGAGGGTGTGCTTGCGGCTGCGGGCCTTTTGGAGGAGGTGCTGGGTGCGTCGGCGGAGGACCGCCGTGCGGTGACGGAGGAACTCCTCGAGGATGTTCTTGAACGACAGAATCCGCGGCTTCCCGTCGACGAGCGCCAGGAAGATGAGCGAGAACGTCGTCTGGAGCGGGGAGAATTGATAGAGCTGGTTGAGCACGACGTCGGGATCGGCATCACGCTTCAGTTCCAGCACCAGCCGGACCGGCTCCTTCAGATCGCTCTCGTTGCGGATCGCCGAGATCCCTCGGATCCGATCCTCGTTGACCAACTCTGCGATCTTCTCTTCGATCGCATCGCGGGTCTGCTGGTAGGGCACCTCCGTGACGACGATCCGGGTCCGATTCTTGCCGAACTCTTCGACCGTAGCCCGGGCCCGGAGGGTGATCGTGCTCCGACCGGTGGCATAGCCGCGCGCCAGCGCCTCCCGCCCCATCACGATCCCGCCGGTGGGGAAATCGGGGCCGGGGACGATCTGGAGCAGTTGGCCGAGGGTGATGCCGGGGTCGTCGATCAGCCCGACAAGGGCCCGGCAGATCTCGCCGAGGTTGTGGGGGGGAATGCTCGTCGCCATGCCGACGGCGATGCCGCCGGCGCCGTTCACGAGGAGATTCGGGAAGCGCCCCGGCAGGACAACCGGCTCGGTGTTCCGCTCGTCGTAGGTCGGCACATAGTCGACGGTGTCCAGCTCGAGATCGTCGAGCATCATCGCCGAGATCGGCGACAGACGGGCCTCCGTGTACCGCATGGCGGCCGCGGGGAGGCCGGCGATCGAGCCGAAGTTTCCTTGTTTGTCGACGAGCACGTGCCGCATGTTCCATTCCTGGGCCATGCGCACGAGGGTGGGATAGATGACGCTCTCGCCGTGCGGGTGGTAGTTGCCGCTGGTGTCGCCAGAGATCTTGGCGCACTTCACCCGTGCCGCGCCGGGGGAGAGATTGAGGTCGTTCATCGCCACGAGGATGCGGCGCTGCGAGGGCTTGAGCCCATCGCGAACGTCGGGCAGGGCCCGGGCCACGATGACGCTCATCGCGTAGGTGAGGTAGCTGTCCTTCAGCTCCTGCTCGATAGGCAGTTCGATCAGCCGGCCGCCGGCACTGTCACGGAGCACGCCCCCTGGCAACGTGCCGTCGGCTGCGTCACCGCCGCTCGGGCCATCAGGCGCTCCCCCATCAGCCCCCCCCGGAGGCCCCCCAGGGCCCGGTTCATGGTCGTCCGAATGCTCGTCTGCCAACGGCCACTCTCCCAGCTTCGGCGTCGGCGGGAAACCGCCGGAAAAGCCTGAAGATACCCGTCTGGCAGACTGGGTCAACCGGACGCGGAACGTCCCCAAACCGGGCTCCATCTGGCCGTGGACAAAGCCCTCCGTGGCCGCGGTCCACTCGTGACACCCCGAAAAAAGCCGAGATTTTCGGGGGATGCCTGCCGCGGCATCCAGCGCCATCGCAGTTTTCCCCCTGCCTTCGGGAGGACGTTCCGGGGGGGGCGGCTGGCTTGACCCGCAGGGTGGCTCCCCCTACTGTCCCCACCCCGCGCGACAAGCCAGACGGCGCGGTCCCGTTCGCCCACCCCCTGGGAAGGTGCCCTGCCGTGATCCCGTCGCGTCTGCACGCCGCCGTCGTCGCTGCCGCCGCTGCGCTGGTGCTCCTCACGAATCTTGGAGGGCCGGCGCTCTGGGACGAGGACGAGCCGAAGAACGCCGCCTGTTCGCTGGCGATGCTCGACCGGGGCGACTGGGTCGTCCCGACGTTCAACGGCCGCCTCCGGGTCGAGAAACCGGCTCTGGTCAACTGGCTCCACCTTGCCGGCTTCGCCGTTGCCGGGCGGAACGAAACCGGCGCCCGCCTCGGGTCTGCCATTCTCACGATCCTCACCTGCCTCCTCGTCTGGCGGATCGGCAGTCGGGCCTTTGGTTCCCGGGCCGGGCTCCTCGCCGGGCTGGCCATGGCCACGTGCGTCTGGACGGCCGTGGGGGGGCGATCGGCCACCCCGGATGCCCCGCTCGTCTTCTTCACCACCCTGGGGCTGTCGTGCTTCGTCGCCGGGCAGCGGCACGGCGCAGGGCTTCTCGGCCCGGACTGGAGATCGTGGCGATGGGCGAGCGCTTGCGGCGGCGCGCTCGGGTGCGCCATGCTCGCCAAGGGGCCGCTGGGCCTCGCCCTGCCGCTCGTCGCGTTCCTCGCCTTCGCGCTCTGGCAGGCCTGGGATGATCAGACCTCCTCCTCTCCGCGGATGGCCCGGCTGTGGCAGGCCGTCGTGGGGCTCCGCCTGCCGATCGTGATGGGGACGGCCGTGGCAGTCGCCCTCCCCTGGTATGCCGCGGTCACGGTCCGCACCGGCGGCGCCTGGCTCGAGGGCTTCCTCTTCGTCCACAACGTCGGTCGATTCCAGGCGCCGATGGAAGGGCACGACGGATCGGCGTTCGTCTACTACCCGGCCGTCCTCGCGATCGGCTTCTTCCCCTGGTCGATCGTGCTCGCCGCGGCGCTCGTCCACGCTGCCGCGATCGTCGGGCCCACCGGCGGCGCGACGGCACCACGACGGGATGCAATCCGACTGATGGCCTGCTGGCTGGCAACCTGGGTGATCGCCTTCTCGGCCGCCGGCACGAAACTCCCCGGCTACATCTGGCCCGCCTACCCGGCGCTGGCGGTGATCACGGGCGACCTCCTCGCCTCCTGGGCTGCAGGCGAAGCGGTCTGCACCCGGTGGTGTCGTGTGCCGGGCGCGGCGCTCGAGGGCGTGATGCGCCTGGCT
>CANGGT010000074.1 GCA_947453375.1 Planctomycetaceae bacterium | reverse complement strand
GGCGGGGGCTTTCTCATCGTTCCGGCGCTCGTGGCCTTCGCCACGATGGGGGTGCCGCAGGCGGTGGGGACGTCGCTCTTCGTGATGACGCTCGTCGGGGCATCGGCGATCGCTTCCCAACTCGCCGCCGGCCGGTCGATTCCTCCCGACATCACGGCCAGCTTCGTGGCCGGAAGCATTCCGGCCCTTCTGGTGGGCTCGCGGATCGGACGACGCCTGACCGGCCCCACCCTCGCCCGGGTATTCGCGGTGGCGATCCTCCTCGTGGCGAGCTACGTGATCTTCCGATCGATCGACGTTCACTCCCATGCCGTCACGGGGCATCAGGCGAAGAGAACCACCGCAAACGCCCGGCCGTCACGCCACGCCGTGTTTCTTGAACCATGCCAGGAGCCGCTTCCAGCCATCGGCGGCCTGCTCCTCGCGGTAGGAGGGGCGGTAGTCGGCGTAGAAGCCGTGCGGCGTGTCGGGATAAAGAATGATCTCGGAGGGCTTCTTCGCCTCGGCGAGCTTCTGCTGCATCGCTGCCACGAGGTCGTTGGGGATCCCTTGGTCAGCGCCGCCGTAGAGCCCCAGCACCGGACTCCCGAGCTTGGCGACGAGGTCGATCGGATTGGCAGGATGGAGGTCGTCCTTGGCCGCATCGAGCCGGCCGTACCAGGCGACGCCCGCCTTGAGATTCGGATTGTGGGCGGCGTAGAGCCACACGATCCGTCCCCCCCAGCAGAAGCCGGTGACGCCGAGTCGGGCCGTGTCGCCGCCATGATTGCCTGCCCAGTCGACCGCCGCATCGAGGTCGGCCATCACCTGCTTGTCGGGCACCTTGGAGACGACCTTCGAGATGATCTCGGAGAAATCCTTGATCTGCGAAACATCCCCCTGCCGGGCGTAGAGCTCCGGCGCGATCGCCAAAAACCCGAGCTTCGCGAAACGGCGGCAGATGTCCTTGATGTGCTCGTGGACGCCGAAGATCTCTTGGACGACAAGCACGATCGGGAAGGGGCCACCGCTGGCGGGGGCGGCCCGGTAGGCGGGGATCGCGCCGTCGGAGGTGGGGATCTCAACCGCGCCTGCCTCGAGCCCCTCGGCGCTGGTCGTGATCGTCTCGGCTGAAATCGGCTGGACGGCGAGGGCAAAGCCGGCAGTGACCGCGGCCACCGCCTGGCGGCGGGTGAGGTCGGGGGTGGCCACTGCGGCCGGCTCGGTGACGGGGCGATCGGCAGGCATGGGAAGCTCCTCGGGGAATGACAGACCCGCAAAAGCATAACGCCCCTCCCGGAAGCGCATGTCTCCGGGAGGGGCGTTTTTGCTTTTGAGGAGGGGCACCTGCCGGCGAACGACTCTCAGCGAACGCCGAAGCCGGTCGGAAGCGTCCGGGCCGCGCGGAAGAACCCGAGCAAGGTGGCCATGCGGGGCGAGAGAATCGAAAGGCCGTAGTTGAGCCGGGCCTGGGGAGTGACCGGTGGCGTACGGACGAGAGCGACCGCAGGGCTGATCCGCGGCGACACGACGCCGAGGGCTGCCAATCGGCCGGCCGGGGTTGTGAAGCCCCCCTTCTGGAAGATGAGCACGGCATTGCTCAAGCGGGGCGAGATCAGCCCCAGCGGGCTCACCGTCGGCAGGCCGGGCTGCGCCGGCACGAGCGGCTTGTTGAGGCGGGCGAGGATCCCACCGCTCCCTCCCCGATTGAAGAGCCCGGCCGCCTGCGACTCGGTCGCTCCGCTTGCCACGATCGCTGCCGCCAACACTGCCATCGTCATGACCCGCTTCATGGTCCTGCTTGCTCCTCGAAGAAAAATATCTCGGTTGCGTGCTCTGCGAGCCTGCTGGGGCGGAAAGCAGGGCACCCTGCTTCCAACCGCGGTTCGACAGTAATTGCACCCAGACGCTTTTCAACGCGCCCGAACACGGCGGAGATTCATCGCAAAAAGCACGGTTTTTGCGGCTGGATTGGCGGATCGGCCAATTGATTCTTGCGGCAGATGTGATCCCGATCCCCCGAGGGCGGGGCGTGCCCCCATGAGGAAGGGCGGAGGGCCATAATGGGGGCCATGGTCGTCTCCCCATTCATCCAGGCCGTGGCGGTGTTCCTCGCGACGGCCGTTGCGGCCGAGGTCGATCCGATCGCCAGGATGACGGCACTCGCCCCGATAACGCTCGCGACGCGGCCGGCGGTGACGGTGCGCGGCACCGTGATCCATGTCGATTCCATCCTTCACGAACTGATCGTGGAGGACGACAGCGGTGGAGTCGTCGTCGATCTCGGCGCTGGAGGAAACGAATCCGCCGAGGCGATCGCGGTCGGCGAGGAGGTTGAGATCACGGGCCTGATCGGGCCGGGCGAGTATGCCCCGATCGTGAGTGCCTTCCATCTCGAGAGCCGCGGCCACCGCGGGCTTCCCCCGCCGAAGCGGTGCGATCCCGAGGCCTTTCTCGCCGGGAGCGATCATGGCCGCCTGATCGAGGTCGAGGGGATCGTGCAGCAGGCGTGGCACGATGAGGACCGTGTCCTCCTCGAGTTGGAGACAGCCGGGCGGCTGTTCACGGCCGAGATTCCTGCCGCGGTGGTCGCGGCGGGGGTGCCGGGCCCCGATCTTCAGTCGCTCGTCGATGCGGTCGTGATCGTCGCGGGGCCGGTGAAGACGGTGAGCAACACGCGCGGCGAGACGTTGCGGCCTCGGGTGATCGTCGACCGGGCCGAGTGGTTCACGGTCGTGTCGGGGGGCGTGACCTTCACTCAGTCGGCGGTGCCACTCGAATCGATCGGCAGCTTTCGGCCTTCGTTCGTCGGCGGGCACCGCATCCAGACCTTTGGGACGGTCATCCATGCGGTTCCCGGCCGCCTGCTCCACCTCCAAAACGGCCACCATGGGGTGACGGTACGGATCGGGGCCGAGGCGGAAGGGGTCGACGAGCAGTTTCTCCCTGGTGATCAGGTCGAGGTGGCGGGATTCATCGATCGCTCGGGGCATGTGGCGTCGATCCGCAGTGCCGCCGTGCGGAAGTTTGGCCATGGCGGGGCCCCGCTGCCATTGACGGTAACTCCGGAATCGATCCTCCGGGTCAACGCCGCCTCCGCCGCGGGCGACATTCAGGCCGAGCCGGGGGATTTTGAAGGATGCCTTGTCCGTACGAAAGGCCAGCTCATCCAGGCCCAACCGACGGTTTCCGGTGGGGTGTTCGTGATCCGCTCGGCGGGAACGATCGTGAGTGTCGAGGCGAACGCAGCATCCTTTGCCCCGTTTGAATCGATGGCTCCCGGAACGTTGCTCGAGGTGACGGGGGTGGCGGCGATCGATTGGGGGGCGTCGCTCGAGTCACCGCCGGGGGGCGCTCCAGAACGAATCCGACTCATGGTGCGGTCGGCCGACGATCTCCGCGTTCTCGAGACCCCTTCGTGGTGGACTCCGGCCCGGCTTCTGGTGGGGCTCGTCGCCACGGCGATGATCCTGACGACGGCGTTGGGATGGGTGGCGTTGCTCCGCCGGCAAGTGGCCGCCCAGCAGCGGCTCCTCGCCGCCGAGATGCGCTCGCGCCGGGATGCCGCGGTCGAGTTCGAGGCGACGTTGCGGGAACGGACGCGGCTGGCGTCCAACCTCCACGACACCCTCCAGCAGACGATTCTGGGGATCGGGTATCAGCTCGATGCTTGCCTGACCAGCGGAGGGAAAGCCAGCGACGAGACGAAGCGGCATGTCGACGTCGCCCGGCGGATGGTGAGCTACGCCGCCACCGAGGTCCAGGGGGCGGTGTGGGCGATGCGGAGCCTGTCGCTCGGCGGGAAGTCTCTGGGGGAGGCGCTGCGGGACCTCGTCGTCCGGGTCGGTGAAGGACGGGACGCGAAGATCACCGTCGGGGTCGAGGGTGCCTTCGGCGACCTTCCCGAGTTCGTCGCCGGAAACCTCCTCCTCATCGGCCAGGAGGCGGTCCACAATGCGCTCCGTCACGGTGCACCGTCAGCGATCGAGCTTGCCCTCGTCGACGATCGTGGCGAGGGGCGGATCCACCTCCGCGTCACCGACAACGGCCGCGGCTTCGTCGTCGGGAAGCAGCAGGGGGCCAACGAAGGTCACTTCGGGCTCCAGGGGATGCGCGAGCGAACGGAGCGGCTCGGCGGGACGTTCACGATTGCGAGCCGGCCCGGAGAGGGGACTGTCGTCGAGGCGACCGTCGCGCGTCGCGACTACGACGGCCAGCTCGATGACCAGCCCGAGCCCGTTCGGCGCGTGCCGACGCCGCGGCCCTGAATTGAGCCAGCCTTCCGGGAGCAAAAAAACCCTGTCATTGGCGGATCGGCCAATGGCAGACGGCAGCCTGGGGGCGAACAATCTCCACTCGCCGCGTACCGCCCCGCGTCGGCCGGTTGGCCCAGCCGGGGACGAAGAGGAGGAAGGTGACGACATGGATGTGCTCCACCGCTTGGCGATGGTTTCCAGCGACCCCAGAGCCGGCGAAGGGGGGGAGCAGCCCAGGCTCGGGCGGCATTGGCTCGTAATCTGGGCGTTGGTCCTCTTGGCGCTCTCGGCGGCAGTGTTCCTGCTCAGCTGAGGGGCAGCCCGGGCCTGCCGTTTGCCTGCCGGCTCTGGTCCCGGGGAAGCCGCGATTTCGCCGCGGTCGTGTGGCAGGCGGTGCTGCCCGAGTGGGCAGTCTTTTTCCGCGGGAAATTGGCCGATCCGCCAATGGATTCGCCTCGATGCCGAGGATAGACCAATGGGGTCATCGGGCTACCCCACCCGTGTGCCGGGGGCCGTCGGCAGGAAGCCCGCCCCGAAGCACGGTCAAATCCGATGACAGGATGTGATGCACCACGTGCATCACCCGAGGAAAGCGTTCCGGTTCCTGGTCGAGTGTCCGGCGTCCCGCGCGGCCGTCGGGCCGGAGGCCATGATCGGACGGACGGTGATCGTAAGCAGGTTCACCGTCGGTCAACGGGGCGTTTTCCGCGCGGCGGGTCATCGGTGGATCGAAGGGGGCATCCCTGCGGTGCCTCCCGAAAGCCCCGGTGGCCCGCCCGTCGGAAGTCTTTTCGGGAGGTCTTGCCGTGAACACACCCGCCGGATCTCCCGAAATCCGCGTGATGCTCGTCGACGACCATCCGGTGATGCGAGTGGGGCTCACGAGCGTGCTCTCCATGAGCCACGGATTCTCGGTGGTCGCTCAGGCCGAGGACGGGCCCTCGGCGATCGCTCTCTACCGGGAGCACGTCCCCGACA
Source organism: Planctomycetaceae bacterium (assembly GCA_947453375.1). Classification (GTDB taxonomy): domain Bacteria; phylum Planctomycetota; class Planctomycetia; order Pirellulales; family UBA1268; genus QWOP01. Next base: position 14,110 of record CANGGT010000074.1, on the reverse strand, counting down.
TCGTGCTCCTCGATGTCAGCATGGAGCGGATGGACGGCATTGATACCCTCCGCCGGCTCTTGGGAGACTTCCCCGCTGCCCGGGTGATCATGCTCACCTCCTCCCAGGCTCCCGAGGACATGGGGATGGCGATGATGGTCGGGGCCCGCGGTTACCTCGTGAAGACCATCCATCACGAGGCACTCGCGGCGGCGATCCGCACGGTGCATGCCGGTGGCGTGATCGATCCCCCGGCGTCGGCCGCGAGTTTGCGGGATGGCCCGCTCTCGCAACGCGAGGTGGAGGTGCTCGGACTCGTCCGCCAGGGCTACTCCAACGACGAGATCGGCTCGCTCCTCGGGATCTCCGAGCGGACGGCCCGGGCCCACGTTTCGGCGATCCTTGCCGCGCTCGGCGCCGCCGACCGGGCGCAGGCGGTGGCTCTGGGATTCGAATTGGGGATCCTCCGCCCCTCGCTCCGTTCCGGTGGATGAGCGCGCGAACTGACGGCGGCGGGGGGAAGATTGTCGCGACAAGCGAAAGTGCCGGTCGCACCGCGGTGCAGCGCCCCGGCCGCGGGCTTACACTGTCGGCCATACCCCGGTGGATGGACCGTCTCCTTCGCCGGGATGGTGGGGCCGATGCGGCCCTGCGCACCACCGGAATGCAAGGGAGAGTCGCGATGAAACGCACCATGCTGATGGCCATGATCGCCGTGGGGTTGGCCTTCGTGGCCGCCGTGGCCGATGCCCAGGTGAAAAAGGGAAAGACCCGCCCGGCGACGACGAAGCAATTGATGAGCGGGATCGTCCAGCCGCACTGTGCGGCGATCGGTGAAGCGGTCAAGCAGGCCCCCGCCGACGACGCCGCCTGGGAGAAGGTCGCGACCCACGCCGCGGTCCTCAACGAGATCTCCTACACGCTCATGGAGGACGGCCGCTGCCCCGATGCCGAGTGGGCCAATGCCTCGACGATCCTCCGGACGGCGAGCGACGCCGTCCTCGTGAAGGCGCTGGCGAAGGATCACGCCGGTGTCGCCGCCGAGTTCGCCAAGCTCACCGAATCGTGCGGCACCTGCCACAAGGCCCACAAGACGTAGTCGCGGCACGAAGGAGCCGCGAAGGCCGGTAGAACGCGGCGACAACCCTCGAAAAAACGTCCGCCGCCGTGGCTCTTGGCCACGGCGGCGGCGTTGTTGAATCAGGGAAGTAGCAGGGGGGAGACGGAACGGTTGCCGCCTTCCGTCACGGTCTCCCCAGGCAGAACAGATGCGCCTCGCCGCGGACGAAGAGCTGGTTGCCTGCCGCTGCCGGGGTGGCATCGACCCCCTCCCCCATGTCGTTCGTGGCGACGATCTTCAACGTCGGCCCATCCTCGACGACCGCGATCGTGCCGCGCCGGTCGGTGAGGTAGACATGCCCTCCGGCCGTGATCGGCGAGGCGTAAGTGTTGTTCACCCCCTCGACCCGCGCCGATTCCCACAGTGGATTGCCGGTCGCGGCATCGACGCAGGTGAGGAGCCCGGACTTCTCTTTGTAAAACCAGAGCCGCCCGTCCGAGAGGAGCGGTGAGGCGACGTCGGGCGTGTCCTTGGTGCGCGTCCAGAGGACGCTCTTCCCCCCGTCGAGATCCCCATTCCCGGCCAGGTCGAAAGCGCCGAGAAAGGCGCCGCGGAAGCCGCTGGTCACCCAGGCGACACCGTCGGCGGCCACGGCGGAGGCACACGGGCGCTGCGTCTGCCCGGCGCAGCGCCACAGCTCCTTGCCCGTGGCGAGATCATAGCCACGGGCTGCGTTCTGGCCGTTCATCACGACCTGTTTCCGCCCGCCCTTGTCGACGGTCACCAGCGGCGTGCACCACCCTGTCGGCTCGTCCCGCGGCGTCTCCCAGACGGTCTTCCCGGTGCGTGCATCGACGGCGATGAGCTTCGACGGCCCTTCATGGTCCCAGGGGACGAGGACGATGTCGCCCGAGACCGTCGGCGAACTCCCCTCGCCGAAGCCGTTGCGGACCTTCATGTCGCCGAAGTCGCGGTCCCACACGGGCACGCCGTCGATGGTGTAGCAGAACAGGCCGCGCGATCCGAAATGGGCGTAGATCCGCTCGCCGTCGGTGCAGGGGGAGGCGGAGGCGAAGCCGTTGGTCTGGTGGGTGCCTTCGTGGGGCTTCGCCGTGACGGCCGTTCTCGACCACCGTTCCTTCCCTGTCGCCCGGTCGAGACAGAGAACGCGGAACTCGAACGTGTCGTCGCTGCCGGCCACCGGTACGGCGGTGGTCACGAAGACGCGATCCCCCACGACGACCGGAGACGAGGATCCCCGGCCGGGGATCGCCACCTTCCAGACGACGTTCTCGGTATCGCTGAACGAGACCGGCGGCTTGGCGTCAGGAGCGACGCCGTTGCCGAGCGGACCGCGCCAGTGAGGCCAGTCGTCGGCGTGGAGCGGGGCTGCGGCGAGCCCCAAGAGGAGGATGCAAAAGGAACAGAGCGGTCGTTTCACGAGGTAACTCCTGGGGGCCGGGGTGACGCGTCTGTTTCAGGCGATGGACCGGGATCAGTTGCCGAGGGCCGATTCGAGGGCGTCGAGTCTGGCCCGCAGGGCCGCCACCTCGCCTTCGAGGGCTGCGATCTTCTCGACCAGCGCCGCCAGCGCGATGGAGGGGACGCTTTCAGAAGCGATCGGCTGCGCGCTCGCGGGAGTTGCCGCGTGGGGCGCCGGACGGGGGACGGTCACGGCGCCAGCGTCGGTGTCTTCGTCATCCTCGTCGTCATCAATGCCGCCAGCCGTCGCGGTGGGAACCGCGCCCGCGTCGGCGGCGAACGTCTGCCCGGCCACGCCGAGCTTGGCACGAACTTTCTCGAGCTTCTCCTCCGGGAGGAGGCCATGGGTGAGGATCCGGCCCCGGCCCGGAGGGGAGAGCCAGACGATGAGCCCGCGGGCCGCGAGCCCATCGAGCCTGGCGCGCAGGATCTGGAGATCTGCGATCGGGTCCATCCGGCTGGCGCGGCCGCGGAGATCCCCCTCGCTCTGTTCGCCGCGGAGGAGCAACTCGGCGAGGATCGACAGATCCTCCTTCTCGATGCCACCGAACCACTCGTAACCGTAGTGGCGATAGCGGGGGACGCGACCGCTGCCGTAGATCTCGGCGACGACACCGGCGGCGCGGAGTGTCTCCAACGCCCTTCCGACCTGATCCTCGTCGACGTTCATCAACGGATCGCGATTGTTCTTCTGGTTGCAGCCGGTGATGATCGCGTTGAGGGAGAGCGGATAGGCCTCCGGCGTCGTCTTTCCCTTCTCGATGAGCACGCCCAAGACGCGCCTCTCGACGGCGTCGAGCGGGCGAACCCGCGACCCCGGACGTTCTGTGTCGCTCTCCATGCGAAAAGTAGGCTCCTTCCCTGGGGAAAATCGCCGGTGACGGGAAATGGCCCCGTCACCGGCCGTGTCTCGAGTTTGCTGCGGGTCTACTTCCCCTGCGCCGGCGGTGCGTCGCTGTGATGCGGGCAGCCATCGGGGCTGAAGAGCGCGTTTGATTCCTCCCCCCGCGCCGTCACGTAGGCGACGAGATCGAGGACTTCGTCGCGAGTGAGCTTGTCGAGCAGCCCCTTGGGCATGATCGACACCGGCGACGTGACCCGTTCCTCGATGTCGGTCTTCTTGATCCGGACAGGCTCGGCGCTGGCGACGGGGTTCTCCACGAGCGCCAGTTCCTCCGGCGTGTCGGCGACCACGAGGCCGGTGAGCCGGCGACCGTCGTCGGTGACGACCGTCGTCGAACGATACTTCTCCTCGATCCGCAGAGACGGATCGAGGATGTGCTTCGCGATCTCGATTGCGGTCATCTTGGCGTCGAGCTTGGCCAGTTCCGGTCCGAACTGATTTCCCGCCTCGCCGAGCTTGTGGCAGGAAACGCAGCTCGCCGTTCGGAAGAGCTCGCGGCCATGGACGAACGACCGCCCCTTCTCCATGCCGTTGACGCTCCCTTCGAGATCGGCGAGCGTCCACTCCGTCCGCGGGCGACGGTCCTTGAGGAGGTCGTCCTTGATGGTGAGGGGATGGGCGGCGAGGTAGGCCGCGGGATCGGCGAGATACCCCTCGAGATCATCGACGACGTACATCGCCCCGTACATCCGCCGCCAGTGGCCCGGGTAGGTGCACACATACGGATAGACGCCAGGCTCCGTGGGAGCGTTGAAGGGGACCTTCTGCGCGGCCTGCGGCTGGAGGAGCGTGCTCGCCACGAGGACGTCGGCCGACTCCGGCACGAATGCCCGCTTCGCAAACGACGCATCCTGGGAGAGCTTCTCCGCGATCTCGCCGAGGGCCTGCATCGTTCCCGGCTTGGCGACGACGAAGTTGTGGGGCATGACGTCGGCGTTTTGGAGGACGAACAACACCGGCTTGCCAGCCTGGACGGCAATCGTCTCCTTGTCGTAGTTCATCCGCTCGTAGACCGTGCCGATGCGGACGACGCGCACCCCAAGATCGGCAAGCTCCGCCCGGCGGGCCTTCCCTTCGGCCGCCGGAAGGAGCGTCGTGAGGTTCTCGGCGAATTGCCAGGCGGCGAGCCCGGCATCGCTCGACCGCTGCTCGACCGAAGCTGTCCGCATCGAGGAGATCAACGCATCGAGCATCGGCTCCGCCTGAGCGACGGGCCACTGCGCGACCGGGATCTTTTCGAGGGCCGCGATGGCTGCATCGCGATCCTCTCCCTGAATGACAAACGGCGCGATCCGTTCGAACACTTCCTGCTCGCGGCCACGGACGCCAGCCAGCGCTCCGAACGCTGCCCGGCGGACGGCGGCCGTCAACCGCGCTTCCTCGCTGGCGACGGCGATCTCGCTCGATGTCTCGGGTGCCGGCTGGTTCTCCACCTTGAACACTTCCTGCCGCTCGCCGTCGAGGATCGAGAGCTTGAAATCTTTGAGGCGGCCGGCGAGGCCGTCACCTCGATTGAAGACGACGATCCGGTCGATCGCCCTCGGACTGCCGAGATCGACTTCCCACCAGGGGTTCTCGATCCCTTCTTGGGTGTGAGTCTGGCCGTTCTTGCCATATTCGGGATCGGTGTTGCCGTCGATCCCGCGGCCAGGCTCGCCGCCGGCGGCGACGTTGACTTGGGTCGCCTTGCCGGCGCGGGCGAGATTGTCGTTGCCGGCATAGACCTCCACTTCGGCGAGCGTCAGCGTTCGCTGCTTCCCGGGGAGCTCGATGCGGACAAAACGGCCGACCGTCCCGGGGTTCACCGGGGCGCCGCCGGGAAGGCCGTCGACGAGCGGGAGGACCCGATCGTACAGGCTCGTGCGGACGCCAGGATCACTCACCAGCGGCAGGGCCTCGACCAGGTCGACGAGCCGGCGCGGCTCCGCCTTGGCAAGCTCCCACACTTTCGCACTCGGGTCGCCGCCACCGAGGGCGTCGATCGCCGTCAGGGCCACATAGCCGATGCGGCGCAGCTGCGGGCGGCGGGCCGAGGTGGCCATCCGTTCCATGTCGCCACGGAGCTCGGCAAGCTCGCTGGCGGGCCGCGAGAGGAGCACGCGGATGAGATCGAACACGGTGGCCGAATCGACGGCGCCTTCACGGGCGTCGAGCGCGCTCAAGGCGTCGACGGTGACGCGGACGACGCTCTTGGAGTCGGCTGCGGCGAGCCCTTCGACCGCCTCCTGGCGGAGCCGCTCGTCGAGGCCGGGGCGGAGGAGCATTTCGCGGAAGACCACAGGCGACCGCGGCTCGGCGACGAGCTCGTCGTTGGTGAGCGACCGGTAGAGGAATCGCTTCCCGGCGTCGGTCGTGAAAGCGATTGGCTGCTTGGCCTCGCGGGCGGCGCGGAACTCCGGCTCGAGGACGCGGGCCGATTCCTTCTTGACGTAGTCCATGTGGCGATCGGCGGGATATTCGCCCGCCACGGCGAGGGCCTCGATGGCGGCGGGGTCGCGGAGATACGTCGCTGTGCGAACCGCCTCGAGGCGGACCCGCGGGCTCTCGTCACCGGCGCCGCGAACCACCCATTCGAGCGCCTTGGGCACCCGATCGGCGACTCCCGCCAGAACGCGCATCGCGGCAGCCCGCGAACGGGCGTCGGCGCTCGTCAGCACCTGCTCGAGGAGAGTCAGTGGCACCTGATCGAAGTGGCGGAGCGTCCACAGCCCCTCGAGCCGGTCGTGCTCGAAGGAAGGCGACTTCGGATCGAGCTTCGCGATCCAGGCGGTCACGGCCGGCACGACTTCGCCCTCGGGGCGGCCGTCGAGTTCGAGCTTGGCCCGGTAGCGCACCCGATCTGTTCCGTCTGCGAGGAGCTTGACGAGCTCGGCCACGGGGCGGCCTCCGATCGGCACCGGTTTGGCCACTGGCTTGCCGTCCATCACGATCCGGTAGACGCGGCCGTGGATCCGGTCGCGGCTGGGGTCGCGGAGGTTGTGCTGCATGTGGCCGATGATCGGATTTTGCCAATCGGTGAAGTAGATGGCACCGTCGGGCCCCATCTCGAGATCGGCCGGGCGGAAGTTCGGATCGCTCGACGAGACGATCGGCTCGACTTCCGTCGCTTCCGGATAGCTCCCGTCACCCTTGTCGAGCTTGTACTGGAGGATCCCCTGGAAGCCGATCACGTTGCCGACGAGGAGGTTCCCCTGGAACTCGGCCGGGAAGTGGGGGCTCGAGAGAAACTCGATCCCGGGGCAAGGGCGGGTGCGCTGGTTGTAGACGCTCGGAGCGCCGCCGTGCTTGTCCATCCCGTTGAGACGCGTCGAGAACACCGAGCCCCAGTAAGGGACCGATCCTGTGCCGTCGACGACGATGTCATCCCCCCATGCATTGAAGGCATGGCCGTGGGGATTGGCGAAGCCGTAGGAGGTGTAGAGGCCGAACTTCCCCGTCCGCGGCTCGTACTTGAACACCGCGCCGTTGGCGACGCGCACCGGTGGGCCCCACGGCGTCTCCCCCTGGGAGTGGTGGAAGGTGCCTTCCTGAAAGTAGACCGAGCCGGAAGGATCGAAGGTGAAACTGTTGGCGGCGTGGTGGGTGTCGGCGGTGTCGAGGCCGCCGATGATCCGCGTCTTGATGTCGTAATCGTCGTCGCCGTCGGTGTCTTCGAGATAGAGGATGTCGGGGCCCTGCGCGACGATCACGCCCTTCCCCCAGAACTCGAAGCCGGTGGGATTGTGGAGGTCGCCGGCGAAGGTCTTGATCTTGTCGGTCCGGCCGTCGCCGTTGGTGTCCTCGAGGATGAGGAGCTTGTCGTTCATCGGCTCGTCCGGCCGCCAGTGCGGATAGGTCGGCCAAGCGGCGACCCACAGCCTTCCCTTCGTGTCGAAGGCCATCTGCACCGGGTTGATCAGCTCCGGGAACATCGACTCGTCGGCGACGAGCTCGACCTTCATCCCGGAGTGGACCGTCATCTTCGCGATCGCGTCGGTGCCGGAGAGAAACTCATGCTTGCCCCCCTCGAGCGGGCCCGGCTTGTTGGTCACCACCGGGATGAATTCGGGGAGGCCCGACTCCTCCACCGGCGGCAGCGGCGCGCTCGGGTTGCCGAGGGTAGCGGCGGTGGCCCAGATCCGCTTGTCGCGGTTGGTCGTCTTCACGTCGAGATAGTCGAGCTCACGCTGGCCGACCTCGTAATTCGTCTGATCGTCGACGAACTTCAGCCATGCCCGGCCGCCGTAGGTGGAGTAGCCGTCGGTGACGCGGTAGCGGTTGAACCAGTAGAAGTTCTTGTCGGCCACGGCCTTCTGGAGCCGCTCGAGGCTCTTGGGATCGCGGGCCGGAGGGGCGCCGAACAACGATTCGTCGATGATCCGGGAGATCTCCCGGTCGCCACGGGGAGTCGGGTGGATGCCGTCGGTGGTGAGCGGCTCCTTGATCTTCTCGCAGGCTTCGCGCGACGGGGTGAAGAGGTCGACGTAGGTCACTCCCTTCGCCTTGCAGACCTCCTCCATCGCCTTGGCGTAGAGGGCGATGTTGGTGTTGTGGGCCTTGCCGTCGGGCCAGTGGGCACGCTCGAGATTCTCATGGACGATCGGCGAGAACATCACCACGCGCGGCGCCGAGACGCCGTTGTATTTCTGCGCCAAGGTGTGTTCGAGGAACTTCTCGACCTCGGTCTTGAAGGCGTCCACACCGGCGGGGCCGGCGTGGGATTCGTTGGCCCCGAAGAAGGCGAAGATTACGTCGGCCCGGGTGTTGGCGAGCTCGAAGCGGTTTTCGCGGACGAAATCCTTCGTCTTCAGGCCGCCTGGGTTGGGGATCGGGGCGGCGCCCGCGAGCCACTGGTCCGGCGTGCCGAAATCAGCCGAGCGGAGCCGCTTGGCCGGATCGATCTCGTCGCCGTCGTAGGCGAGGTTGCGGATCACGAGCCGCTGTTCGGGGAAGCGGGAGTGGAGGAAGGTCTCGAGCCAGCCGGTGTGCTGCATGGCGTCGGCCACGCCGCCACCAATGATGCAGATGTGGTCCCCTTCGCGAATCTCGAGCCGCCCGGCGGCGTGGGCCGTGGGGGCGAGGACCGCCGCCGCGATCGACAAAACCGCGGCCACACGAATCACTGCAGACATCACAGAAGCTCCAAGAGATCGAGCGGGAGAGATTGGAGGGCAGACGGCACGAGGGACCACTTCGTACCGCCAACCGAGAGCACGCCATCGTGCCCCGGTTACTTCAGCTGGCGCATGTACTCAACAACATCGAGGAACTCGGTCGGCGAGAGCGTGCCTGCGAGCCCTTCCGGCATGCTGCTCTGGCGGAGGACCGTGCGTTCGTCGATCTGATCCACCGGAATCGATTTCTTTTCCTTGCCGTCGAAGATCACGAGCGTCTCGGGAGTCTCGCTGACGACCAGACCGGTGATGCTCTGCCCTTCGTGGGTGAGCACCGACGTCGAGAGGTACTTCTCGGCGATGTCGGCGTTGGGATCGATGATCGACTGAACCAGCTTCGGGCCGGTCAGCCGCTCCCCCACCTTCGACATCTCGGGGCCGAAATCGGCCCCCACGTCGCCGACCTTGTGGCAGCTGACGCAGAGCCGGCGGAAGACGGCCTGTCCGTTGCCGGCATCGCCCCCCTGGACGTCGGCAATCGCCTGGATCGCCTTCGATCGCTGCTCCTCCGGAGTCGGCTCCCTGCTGAGGAGGATCTGCAGATAGGGGACCACCTCGGCAGCTTTCTTATCCAGCGCGATCACGCTGTCGAGGATCCCGGCGGCGGGTGAACCCTTGGCGGCCAATTCCCCCTTGAGATGCTGACCGCGCCACACGTCGACATTCGCCCCCAGGGCCGCATCGGCCGTGTAGGCCAGGAATCGATCGGAAGGATCGGCATTGGCCGCGGCAACGACGGCGGCCATCGCCGTCGCCGTCGGGAAGAAGCTCAGGCCGCGGAGGGCTTCGGTTCGCACTCGCGGATGAGGATCGAGCGACTGCGCCACGAGCAAGCTCTCGGCCCCCTCCACCCGGAGGCGCTCGTCGGAGAGCACGTGGGTGGCCGCAGCCCGCGCCTCGGGCGTGGCTGTCTCGAGCAATTTCTTGAGCAAGTCGCCATCGACCGCATGAAAACTCTGTTGCAGCCAGAGCACTTCGCACGCCAGTCGCTCAGCGGCGGGGTCGCTCGCGTTGGCCTCGAACCAGGCGGCGGCGGCGGGGAGCACCTCGGCCGGCGGGAGGGCCTGGAGGTGATCGCGGGCCCGGCAGCGCGTCCGCCATTCCGGAGATTTCAGCTGATCGAGAACGACGGCGATCGGCTTCCCGACCTGCGTCTCGGGCTCGAGGAGCGGCTTGTCTTTGTAAAAGAGGCGATAAATGCGGCCATGGACATGATCGCGGTTGGGATCGCGCTGGCTGTACTGCATGTGGCCGATGAGCGGATTGGCCCAGTCGCCGAACCACAGCGCGCCGTCGGGCCCGATCTGCGGATCGACAGGGCGGAAGTGCTTGTCGGTGCTCTTGATGAGATCGAAGGCCGTCTTCGGGTCGGCCGGGTCGTGCCGGACGCGCACTCCCTTGTAGCCGGCGCCGTCGTCGGAGAACGTCCAGCGCGGCATGCCGTTGGTGTTGATGACGCAGGCATAGAGAAACTGTCCCTGCACGTCGTCGGGAAACTGCCGGGTGTGGAGGAACTCGCTCCCCACCACCGGCCGCATCCCCTCCACGTCGAAGACAGGGTTCATCCCCTTACGGCCCCGGTACTGCTTGCCCGAGAGCGGCGTATCCCAGTGCTGATTGGCACCGGTGCCGTCGCCGCAGAAACCCTGCCCCCATTGATCGAACACGTAGCACCAGGGATTTCCGTAGCCCGCGGTGACGAAGTGGCTGATCTGCCAGGTACGCGGATCGAGGACGTAGGCACCGGCGGAGCCGTAGTTGCGGAACGGGCCCCACGGCGTCTCGACGGTGGTGCTCATCGCCACCCCTTCGAGCATGTGGACGAGTCCGGCGGGGCTCGATTCGAAGGCGCCGACGGTGTGGTGCGTGTCTTCCGTCGCCCAGCCATCGAGGACATGGACGATGCTGTCGGCGGGATTGCCGGGCGTGACCCGGCTGTCGCCGTCGCCATCCTTGAGCCAGAGGATCCGTGGCTGATCGACCACGAGGACGCCGCCGTTAAAGAAGGCAAAGCCGGTGGGGCAGTGAAGCCGGTCATAAAACACCGTGCTCTTGTCGGCCGTGCCGTCGCGATTGGTGTCTTCGAGGATCACGAGCTTGTCTTGGGGGCGCGGATCACCCGGCTGCCACTGCGGATAGCTCGGCATCGTGCTCACCCACAGCCGGCCCCGGCCGTCGAACGACAATTGCACCGGCTTGGCCAGCTCGGGAAACCGCGATTCATCCGCGAACAGCTTCATCTCGAAGCCGGGGGGGAGCGTGCACGACTTGATCAGGTCGGCCGGCGGCACGATCACCGGACCACCGGTCTGGTTTTCGCTGTAGGCCTGTCCGGGAACGCCGAACCGTGTCGGCGGCGTGAGGAGATCGCCGGTTCCCGAATCGTCGGGCTCCGGGGGCACCGTCCGACCGGCGACGAGATCCCACACATAAGCATCGCGGACCGCCGCCATTCGCCGCAGTTTGGCGTATTCGCGGGGAAAGGTTTCGGTATCGAACGTGCGGCGGCCGCCGTACACGTACCAGCCGTTGACCATCCGGTAGTCCTGGAGATGGATCCACGACTTGTCGATCACGGCGGCCCGGAGCTTCTCGAAGCGATCCTTCGGCAGGAGCTTAACCGGCGCCTGGCCGGCCCCTTCGAAGAGCAGACGGTCGAGGAGGTTTCCCACGATCGCATCGCCGGCGGCATTCACATGGCAGCCATTGATCGTGAACTGCAGACCCGGTGCGGCGGTGAAGGCCCGCTCCGTCTCGGGGAGGAGATCGACAAAGGCGATGCCCCGGGCCTTGGCCACGTCGCGGGCAGCGTCGCGGTAGAGAGCGAGGGAGGCATTCTGCTCGGCGGCATCGGGGAGGAGCGCGTCGCCCGAGGGCTCGACGGCGATCGGCGAGACGATCACGAACCGGGGGGCAGCGCCAGAATCGTCGCGCGGATAGCGGCGCGCGAGGTCATCGAGCAGCTTCTCGTAGCCGGTCCGGAACTCCGACACCCCTTCCGGGCCTGCAAACGATTCGTTGAATCCGAAGAAGAGGAGGAAGGTGTCGGCGCCGAAGGCGGACAGCGGATCGTCGAGCGCCGTGTAGTCGCCCCCACGCTGACGATTGGCCACCTCGTCGGCCGGTCGGGCGAAGTTGCGAACGACGAGATGCTTGTCGGGGAAGCGTTGGTGGAGGAGCGTTTCAAACTGCCCGAAGAGGTTCATCCGTTCGGCGGTCGAATTTCCCACCAGCGCCACCCGCTCGCCATCGAGCAGCTGCAGCGGGAGGCTGCTTTGGGGAAGGGCCGGGCGGGCCGGGCGGGGCTCGGGTGTGAGCAGTTCGCGGGCGGTGCGGAAGGCCGCCTCCCGCTCGGCCTTGGCGGCCGCCTCCTTGGCCGCCTTCTCGGCGGCGGCCTTTTCTTCGGCGGCCTTGGCGGCGGCGTCTTCGGAAGAGGCCGCCGGCGGAGCGTCAGCGGCTGTGGTGGCCCGGCCAGCGAGCCAAACGGTCGCTGTCAGGCTGATGCCTGCCACCGCCGCGATGCCGATTCTTCTCCATCCAACCGCATTCGCGCCATCGCGCATGGTGATGCCCCAAAGGTCACGATCGGTCCACCCCTGAACCCCCGCAGGGAAGGTTCAAGGGGAGCATTATAGCTGGGAGGGGCTCCAACGGGGGCCCGTGTCCAGCCGGCTGAAAAGAGGGCTTGAACGGGCCCGAGCGACGCGTCGCCTCTCACAGCGGCTCTCCCCCTTGCCGCTGACCCTGCGAGCCATGGTGAAGAACTTGAATACCGAAGGACGTTATTCAAGAAAAGGCTGCAAAAATTGAACTGTGGCCGGCCTCATGGAACGGCGCCAGGGGCCATGATCCGCCTCGGCTGCTCTCCGCAGTCCGCCCCGCCGGCTCAGGCCATCAGTTCGGGGATCACGCGGGCGTGGTCGACACCGGTGAGCTTGAAGTCGAGGCCGAGGTGGCGGTAGGTGAAGCGCTCGTGGTCGAAGCCGAGGAGCTGCAGCACCGTGGCATGGAAGTCGCGGATGTGGACCGGATCCTTGACGATGTTGTAGGAGAAGTCGTCGGTCTCGCCGTAGGCCTGGCCGCCGCGGGCGCCGCCGCCGGCCATCCACATCGTGAAGCAGCGCGGATGGTGGTCGCGGCCGTAGTTCTCTCGCGACACGCCCCCCTGGGAATAGATCGTCCGCCCGAACTCCCCGCCCCAGATGATGAGCGTCGAGTCGAGGAGGCCACGGCTTTTCAGATCCTGAACGAGGCCGTGGCAGGCCTGATCGATGTCCTTGCACTGCATCGGCAGCCGGCCGGCGACGTTGGCGTGGGTGTCCCAGTTGTTGAGATAGACCTGCACGAATCGCACGCCCCGCTCCACCATCCGCCGCGCCATGAGCACCGTGTTGGCAAAGGTGCCGGGCTTCTTCGCCTCCTCGCCGTAGAGGCCGAAGGTGCTCTCCGGCTCCGTGGCGAGATTCGTCAGATCGGGCACGCTCGACTGCATCCGGAAGGCCATCTCGTACTGCGCGATGCGGGTGCGCGTCTCGGGATCGCCGATCTGCTCGAGCGTTCGCTGGTTGAGCGCCTGGAGGCCATCGAGCGTCTTGCGACGCACCTCGGAGGGGACGCCGGAGGGATTGTTGATGTAGAGGATCGGGTCGCCCGCGGAACGGAAGCTCACGCCGGCATATTCGCCGGGGAGATAGCCGCTCGACCAGAGCCGGGCCCCGATCGCCTGCACCTGCTCGGTATTCGTCGGCTTGGCGACGAGGACGACGAACGTGGGGAGATCTTGATTGAGCGAGCCGAGACCGTAGCTGGCCCACGACCCGAGGCAGGGACGACCATGGAGTTGGTTGCCGGTCTGCATGTAGGTGATCGCCGGTTCGTGGTTGATCGCCTCGGTGTTCATGCTGCGGATGAAGCACATCTCGTCGGCCATGCTCGCCGTGTGAGGGAGCAGTTCGCTGACCCACATCCCGCTCTTGCCGTGCTGGGAAAACTTGAACCTCGATGGCGCGATCGGAAACCGGGTCTGCCCCGAGGTCATCGTCGTGAGCCGCTGGCCGTTGCGGATGCTCTCGGGGAGATCCTTGTCGAACCAATCGTTCATGAGCGGCTTGTAGTCGTAGAGATCCATCTGCGGCGGGCCGCCCACCATGTGGAGATAGATGACGTTCTTTGCCTTCGGGGCGAAGTGGGGGCCATGGGCGCCGGGGACCCGCGCCACGCCGTCGTTCCCCACGACCGCCGCGCCGCCGCCATCGCCGCGGGCCAGGCTCTCCCCCACCAGCGTCGCGAGCGCCGCACCGCCGAGGAGATGGCTGCCACGCTCGAAGAACCGGCGGCGCGTGAGATTCAGGCCGAGCGCCGTGAGGTCGGAAGGGAGCGGGTTCATGGAGAAGACTCCTATGGGCCAACGGGAGGCGATTGAGGATCGAACGGAACCCTTCTCAGGAACCCTGAGAAGATTCCGCGAGCGGCAACGGGTTCGTTTATTTACAGAGGACTTCGTCGAGATTCATCAGTTCGTTCGTGAGCATC
>CANGGT010000073.1 GCA_947453375.1 Planctomycetaceae bacterium | reverse complement strand
GGCGCGGTCTGGCTTGGCTGGTCGGCCAGGCTCTCGATGCCAACGACGCCGCGGATGGCCCGGCACGGGTGGAAATACGGATCCTCTCCGTGACGAAGCGTGAGTTGGCACGCGACCGCTCCGAGGCCGTCGAGTTCGATCGCTCGCTGTTGTGGCGGAAGGTTTACGAGGAGGAGTTTGGCACTGCGGGGGGGACGCCCTACGGTCTCCTTCTGGCCGACTACCAGTTCAGTCATCATCCCGACGATGTCAGTCTCCTGACGGGGATGGCCGAGGTCGCTGCGGCGGCTTTCTCGCCGCTGCTGGTCAACCCAGCGCCCGGACTGTTGGGACTTGATACCTTTCAGCAACTCGACGCCTTGCCTTTTCCCGACACCTATCAGGCGTCTCCCGACTTCGTGAAATGGCGGGCGCTCCGCGACCGGGAGGAGTCACGGTTCATTGGCCTGCCACTGCCGCGTGTCCTGGGACGGCTGCCTTATGACGGTTGGATCGGCCGCCCGGAAGGAGCGGCGGCCGAGGAGCGGACGTGGGCCCGGCGGGGCTTCCGTTACCGCGAAGAGGCGGATCTGGCTGACGGCTCCGGGAGGCTTTGGAACGGGGCCATCTGGCCGCTGGCCGGCGTGATCATTCGGGAGTTCGGGCGGTCGGGCTGGTTTGCCGACATCCGCGGGGGCTCGCGCGGCTTGGAGGGGGGCGGTGTCGTCGAGGGACTGCCCGTCGAAGGATTCGTCGGCCTCGACCACGATGCCGCGGTGAGGGGGCCGGTCGAGGTTTTTGTCACCGAACCGGTGCAGATGGATCTCGATCAGGCGGGGCTGATTGCTCTTTCCTCTTCTGGGCCCAACGGCCGCGCGGTGTTCCACTCCAATGCTTCGCTCCATGCGTCCCGCCGGTACGACTCTGCCGTCGCCACCGTGAACGCCCGGATTTCGTCGATGCTCCAGTATGTCCTCTGCGTGTCGCGGTTCGCCCACTACCTGAAGGTGATTGGTCGGGACAAAGTGGGCGCGTTCGCTGATGGCCCGGGCTTCGAGCGCCTTCTCTCCGAATGGGTGAACCAGTACGTCACCCCTGACGATCAGGCCTCGGCCGAAACGCGGGCCAAGATGCCGCTGCGGGCGGCCCACGTCGAGGTCCGCGACGAACCCGGCACGGCCGGGGCCTACCGCGTGATCATGCGGCTTCAACCACACTTTCAACTCGACCGGCTCGATGCGACGCTGAGGCTCGTTACCTTGGTGCGAAGGGCCGACAAACGCTCCTGATCAACGAAAGAGGGGATACGATGACTACGGCAGGGAAACTCTTGTCGACGGGGAATCTGGACGAGGCGATCCAGGCGGCGACCGCTGAGGTGAAGGCGAAGCCGAAAGACCTCGAGGCACGCTGGTTGCTCGCCGAACTGCTCGTCCTCGCCGGCCAGCACGACCGCGCCGATGCGCAGTTCGACGCCATGATTGCCGTCGAGCCCCGTGCGGCGGTGTCGGCCATTCCGATCCGGCATCTTCTTCGCGCCGAGGCGTCGCGACGGCAGTTCTACGACGAGGGGCGAGTGCCCGAACTGCTCGACGGCGCCGATCAGCAGCTTCGCGATCGTCTGGAGGCGTTCGTGCTGCTTCGCGCGGGGAAGGCGGCCGAAGCGGGGCAGTTGGTCGAGCGTGCCGAGAAGTCCCGGCCGGCCCTCGCCGGCAAACTCACGCCGGCCAATGAAGAAGAGCGGAGCTTCTCCGATTTCCGTGATCTCGACGACATCACGGCAGAGGTCATCGAGGTGCTCACGCAGACAGGAAAGTATTACTGGATCGAGATGCGGCGCGTGCAGCTGATCGAGTTCACGCCGCCGGAGCGGCCGCTCGACCTCATCTGGCGACCCGTGCGGATGGTCGTGAAGGACGCGTTCGATGCGCAGGTTCACCTCCCCGCGGTTTACGGCACGATCAAGGGGGCCGATGCGGCGTCCCGACTCGGCCGGCGAACCGACTGGTTGGGCGAAGAGGGAGAGGCGATCGTGGGCGTGGGCCGGCGAACGTTCGTCGTCGACGGCGAGACGGAGGTCGATATGATGGCCCTCGGTTCGATCAGCTTCGACATTTGATTTGAGGCTTAGCAGGTGCGAGGCGGCCACATCACGGAATGGCCTCGTGATCCACGTGAGAGTTGAGAGGAAGCATCATGGCCAAGGGTGTGGTCGTTTGTTACTGGGGTCCGGGCCACAAGACATCAGGCCACCTCGGTCTCGCCGTCGAGGCCGACGCCGGCAAGACCTACATCACGTGGGTGCCGGAGGGGCGGTCGGGAGAGCCGGGCGCAACGCAGGCACTTCAGGACGACTTCCGCGTCCAGACGGGCATCCGTGAAGATGCCAAAAACGAGGCGTTCGCCCTCGGCATGGGGCCTTTGCGACCGGGGCAGGTGCGTACGAACCGGCTCTCCAACACCCTCACGAAGACGCCCACCCAGGTGCAGGTGGGGACCCAGTCGTACACGTTCAACTACGGGCAGATTTTCAAACAACCCGACCTCATGTGCGAAATCCCGGCGATCGACACCACGGGGGGCACCCGACTCGGTCTCGATGTCGAGCGGATCTATCACTGGTGGATGAGCTTCGATGCGGGCTCCGCAGGCGTGAACGCCCAGGCTCGGGCGAAGGTGCCGGGAGCGAAGGCTGTCCCCTGGAAAAAGGTGTCGACGTCGCGGAATTGCTGCAGCGTCGTCTACCGTGCGCTCACCATCGGCGGGGCCTCGTATTACCGCTCAAAGTGGTTCAAATCGGTCTATCTGACGCCTCCCGAGGTGTTCGCGTACGCCGAAAAAATTGCTGACACGATCGACGAACTCAATCGCACCAACGGGGCGATCGCCCGCTCGATGGCGGAGCTCGGTGCGAAGCTCAAGGGGCTCACCGTCTCCGGTGCGAACGTCGAACTGCCCACCGTCGCCGAATGGAAGGCCATGAGCCGCGTAAAGGTAGGGCTCCTTACCGGCAAGGCATCGAGGAAGGAGCAGATCGCCCTCATCGACCGCGCCCTGGAGGATTATCACGAGGCCGGCCCCTGGCCGGGCGATGACGACTACGACGAAGACGCGATCTACCGGCGTGATAGAAAGGCCGCCTCTCTGTGCCTGATCATCGGGCAGGCGTCGACACACGCGGCCCTCAAGCCCAAGAGCGATCGCAGGCACGCGGTTGCCGCGCTGCTGACGCGCGGCTGGCAGGTGCTCAAGCACCGGGTTGTCGGCAATCTCAACCTCAAATTGTGGGGGGATGAAAACATCGCGAAAAATCATGGTTTCGAAGCTTATGGGGGCTTGGTGGCGAACTTCACCGATTCCATGACCCGCGATACTTTCTAGCCACTGCTTTCCGTCGTCTTCCCGGTTTTCGAGCGGGTGGCGTTCGAGCCGGTGTGAGCAACGTCGCATTGGTGTGACTTGGCGGGACGCCGCCTGACCTGACGACGACCAAGGAGAATCGAGCCATGGACAATGTGGTAACGCTGTTCTTCATGGGAACCGGGCATGAGGTGGGCAAGCAGTTCCTGAACGAGCAAACCGGGGTCAGCCACCAACACCTGTTTACGCTGATGCATCAGCAGTTGACCGGCAACCGACTACGCAAGGGTGGCCCCGGCTCGAAGGACGAACCGGGCGGCTATGGCAAGGCCCGGGGGATAGGCTTTGGGACGGGCTGGCAAAACAACGTCTCGGAATCGATTGTGTGGCTCCAGGGACGCCAGTTATTTCCCCCGCCCCTGAGGAGCGTCAATCTTGTGGGGCACAGCCGCGGTGCGGTGACGTGCATCATGCTCGCCCATGCAATGGCAGCAACGGCGGGCCTGCAGGCCATTCGGGTCAATATTTTCGCCATCGATCCCGTTCCGGGCGGATACTCCGACTTTTCATTCGGCGTTGGGAGTCCGTTCGAGATCCCGAGCAATGTCCATGAATACACGTCAATTCTCATGGAAAACGCCGGCGATCCTTTCTTTGCCTGCCTCAGCGAAGGGCGAAATCTACGGAAGCTTGGCAATACGACTATCACGCAATACCCCCTGCCGGGAAAGCACGGCGACGCCACCAAATCCGACTTCGCGGCGTATCCAACAGCCCGCATTTCCGCCCACCTGCTGGCGAGCTTTCTTACCGACAATGGCTCATCCGCGGAGCTTGCGATCCTCGACTGGATTCGTGAGGATCGGGAGCTCGTCGAGGACTACGCCACCTTGGCACTCCACCGCATCACGAAGAAGCAATCCAAGAAGGCCGCAACTTCCTGGGGCATCAGTCGCTGGGTCTTCCCGCCGCTTTGGCTGAACGACCGATCGCGTTTGGTCAAAAATGACTATCGGTCGCATCCCTTCTACGTGAATGCCCATCACGCCGGCCTTTTCAACGGAGGCTGTGGGCTCGTGGTCGATCGAATCGACAAGCACGGCTGGATTCGCCGAACAGATTTCAGTCGATTTTCCAACGAGTTTCCGCGGAATTACGAACTGCTCGTCGCCATCGGTGCCGCCCGGTCGCTCGACGATCCGGCGACGATGACCAGCGACGATAGGTTGTGGCTCGGGCTTCAGAATGCGCCGCTGATTTACACCCTGGAAGTCCGGCCGGCGAACGATCAGATCCGGGCCGTGTCCGATCGGTTGGTAACAGAGATCACCAAAGCCGTTCGCCAGGAGAACGTCGCCAATTCGCTGCCAAAGGGCCAAGTCTTTACGCTGGGTGAATGGGAGAAAGCGACGAAAGTCTTCTTTGGCAGCCGCGGTGATCAGGTGGCGACGATCGATCGGCTTCTTCCCTACTATCATGCCTATCGTAGGGCTGGAAATGAGGCCGCCTGGATAAGGATCGCCTGTTGGATCTGCGAGGAGGCGGAAGAGCACCTGAGGACCAAACCGCAGAGCGATCGACGCAACGGCATGGTGCAGTTGGCGAAGCAGATTTACAACGCGTTGCCCGCGGCGTGATCCCGGTCCCACACTACGATCCCCTGCCGCACCAACTCCGGCAGCACCGTCGTGAAGAAATCGGCGCAGATGGCTTGAATGGCCTTTGCCCGTTCGGCCGGATCGGTGATCGGTCGTCCCGTGGTGTGTTCACGCAGATGCTTGTCGGTCCGCGCGAGCCGATCGGCGATGCGCTCCTCGAGGCCGTGAGGGCCGCCCGAGATCAGTTCGTCGAGGATTACGGCATGGAGGTCGCCGATCTCGTGGCCCGCGCCGGTTGTCAGGCTCGCAAGGCCGACCTGTTCATTGACGAGGTCGTGACGCTCGAGCCCGCGGCGGTTGAACGGGAGCGGAACGCTCAGTCGACTTGCCAGGATCGTGTCGACCGGCGGAATTGGATCAGTGACCGGCCCTCCATCGACGCGAAACAGCCCCATCGCCATCCCAACATCCACCGCCTCGATGAGCGACTCCGGGGTGAACTGCGACAGTTGCGGCTCGTCGAGCAGCATGGAGAGCGACCAACTCGCCTGCCCCATGACCTCGAGCATCCGATCGTGAGGGGGACCGGCAATTCCGGCCGTCACGCCGCCGTAGGTGACGGTGTGTGGCAGTGACGCTTGGGGCGAGGCGGTACGGAAGAAGAGATCGTCCGCCGCCTCGGCCCGCTGCCGCGGCGTCCACGGTTCCCGCGGCCGTGGAGAAAAAAGATCCCAGCGGAACATCGCGTTGGCGTGGTGGTCCTTGAGCGTCTCGAGCGTCGAGAGGTCGGCACCCTGAAACTGCCTGGCGAACTGCGGCTTCGCGCACAGTTCCCAGTGGTTGTGGTGGTAGGGCAGGCGGCCCGCGTGCCCGAGGCCGATGCTTGCGAACATCGCGAGCACGTCGGCCGCGTGGAACACCGTCCAGTGTTCGTTGAGGTATTCGTGGGCCACATAGTGCAGGTCGGCCTGGACGAGCCGGTCGACCAATTGTGCTGCCAGCGGCTGGTCATGGAAGAGGGGAATGTCGGCCTTGCGCATGTCGGCGACGATGGTGAGCGCCTGACGGACGCGGTCGATGCTGTCGCCTTCAGCCCGCTCGGCAAAGTGCCGCAGCAGCGTGCGAACGGGAAGCAGGCTCGACCAGCCGGGCATGCAGTTGTAGGTCACTTCGACGATGCCGTCGGGCTTCAGGTGTCGGCGGATGATCCCGAGCACGTGTTGCCGCAGTTCCGGGCTGACCCAGCTGAACACGCCGTGGAGTGCGATGAAGTCGAACTTCGGCAGATCAGCGGGCATTGCAGCAAAGTCGGCGCAGAGGACCCGGACGTTGCCCAGGTTCGTGGCGGCGATCTCCCGCTCGATGTGCCTGGTGTGCACGGGCATGAAGTCGACGCCGGTGAAGCTGCCCTGCGGGTTCGCCGCCGCAAGCGTGAGGAGCGTGCTGCCGAAGCCGCAGCCGAGCTCGAGGAAATCGAATCCCTTGCTGATGGCTGGCGGCCGGATGCCGTGCAACGTTGCCACGTACCGCATCCGGGCCGGGGCCATGAAGGGGTAATAGCCGGGCAGATAGGAGACGTCGGTCACGTAGCCCGCAGAGGTGGGCGTTTCTGATGGCATGGTCGCGGTACCTGGCGCATCGGGCCGGCGGAGACGATGTTGTAGCACGGGCGCTGTCCGGTCAGCATGGCGGAAAGGCCTCTCCTGCGGGTAAGATTCGACCCATGGCCAAGTCGCTTCCCAACGAGATCCAACTTCTTCCCAGCCTCCTCGACAGGCTGCTTGATGACCATCCGGAGGAAAGCCGGGAGCCGGCGTGGCGGGAGGTTCAGGTGGTCCGCTTGCTCAAGACGAGCCTCTGTCGCGACCTCCAGAATCTCCTCAACGCCAGTCGCATGTTAGCGGTGATCCCCGAGCGTTACGCAGCCCTGAAAACGTCGCTGCTCAACTACGGGTTGCCCGACCTGCAGAGCATGGAGGTTCGGGAAGACCACGACCTCGGGCACTTGTGTCGGCTCATCGAAGAATCGATTCAGGCCTTCGAGCCCCGGCTCCAGGGGGTGCGAGTGCGACCCGTCGTCGACGCCGATGACAAGAAGCCGATCGACCGCCGCGTCCGGTTTGAGATCGAGGCCGTGCTCGTCGTCGAACCGCTGCGGGAGCCCGTGCTCTTCTCTTCCTCGCTCGATGTCGCCAGCGGGGAGTTCGCCGTGGAGGGCGGGGCATGAGCGACGACTTGCTGCCGTACTATGACCGTGAGCTCGCGATTCTGAGATCGCTGGCCGGCGAATTCGCCGAGCGTCATCCGAAGATCGCCGGCCGGCTCAGCCTGGGGCGTGACGAGTCGCAGGATCCCCATGTCGAGCGGATGCTGCAGGGGGTGGCGTTCCTTGCAGCCCGCGTTCAGAAGAGGCTCGATGACGACTTCCCCGAGTTGACCGACGGCCTCCTCGATCTCCTCTATCCCCATTACCTCCGGCCGATACCGTCGCTAGCGATCGCGGAATTCGCCATCGACCCAAAGCAGGCGCAGCTGACGACCGGCTACCGTCTTCCCCGGGGCACGGCGCTCGAGACCGAGGAGGTGGACGGGGAGCGGTGTCGCTACCGCACCTGCTTCGAGCAGCGTCTCTGGCCGCTGAAGATCGCGTCGGCTGGCCTTTCTGGGGCCCCGTTCCAGTTGCCTGTCATTCCCCCCGCGGGCGTCGTGGCCGTCCTCTCGATAGCCATTGAGACCCTCTCCAGCGAGGTCCGCGTTGGGCAGATGGCGCTCGAGTCGCTCCGGCTGCACCTCCACGCCGAGGCAGGGCAGTCGATGCACGAGCTCTACGAGCTTCTGCTGACGAAGTGTCTAGGGGTGGTGATCGCCGATGGACCGGCCGATCCGCAGGCCGTCGTGCTGCCGCGCGATTGCCTCGTGGCCGCGGGATTCGAGCCCACGGATGCCGCGATCCCTGACGACGCAAGGAGTTTTTCCGGTTACAGGCTGCTGTCGGAGTTCTTCACGCTCCCGCAAAAGTTCATGTTCATCGATCTCAAGGGGCTCACTCCCGGGGTAATCGGTCGGATCGGGACGAAGATGCACGTTTCGATCCTGCTCTCGGCGACGAGCCGCGATTTGGAGCGGGTGCTCTCGGTGCGAGCGATTCGGCTGGGGTGCACGCCGATCGTCAACCTGTTCACGCAGCAACTCGATCCCATGCGGCTCGATGGGGCGCGGAGCGAATACTGCGTCACCCCCGACGCACGCCGGCCCCGGGCTGTGGAGATCTATTCCCTGGAGTCGGTGCAGGCCGCGCCGGCCGGGGACGACCCCGTCGATGTCCTCCCCTTCTACGCGGTGGCCGCCGGCGACGAATCGGTGGCATCGGCCACCGGCGGCGGGCGGCGACGGCTCCGCTGGCAGGCGTCCCGGCGCACGCACCGCGAGCCGAGGCCGGACGGCGTTAGCGACGCGGCCACCGACACCTGGATCTCCCTGGTCGATGAGGTCGGCGGCCCGGCCGCGGTTGCCGACCTGATCGTTCACACGCGGGCGCTGTGCACCAACCGCAATCTCCCCAGTCGGCTCCCCTTTGCGGTGGGGCGCCCGCGGCTGACGCTGCCCGACGGGCAGGGACCGCTTGGGCCGGTGACATGCCTGACGCGGCCCACGCGGCCGCTGCGGACGCTCCCCGGCCGGGGAGCGGCATGGCGAATCATCTCTCATCTCTCGCTCAATCATCTCTCGCTGACCGACTCAGGTGACGGCCGCGCCGCGCAGGCTTTGCGGGAGATGCTCAGGCTTTACCTCCTTGAAGACCTCGACGACTACGACCAGAAGCAGCGCTGGATCCAGGGTATCATCGGCGTCTCGAGTCGTCGTGTCGCGGCCCGGGTCGGGGGGCGGGGGGGCGTCTGCCAGGGGCTCGAGGTCCGCCTCGAGCTCGACGAGGAGCGGTTTTCCGACAAGGCGGCGTATCTGTTCTCGAGCGTCCTCGACCGGTTCCTCGGCGCGTGGGTGAACATCAACGCCTTCACGCGGCTGGTGTCGACGTCGCGGGAGCGGGAGAGCCGTCGGGAGCAATGGACCTGGCCGCCGCGGGCCGGCAGCAGGGTGCTCGCATGAGCGTCTCGTCCCCGTCCGAGCCTTCGTCCAGAGATGGCACCGCGTCGACGAATCGTCCGGTTCTGGAGCGGCTCTACCGCGAACCGCAACGCTTCGAGCTGTTCCAGGCCGTGAGGCTCCTCTATGCGGAGGCCGTCACCGACACAGCAGCGGCGGAGAGCCAGGCGACGCCCGCGTCAGGGAGCCATGGGCTCGGGGCCCTTCCGGGGGCGGCAATCCGGTTTCATTCCTCGGCCACGCTCGGATTTCCCTCGGGGGCGATCACCGCGATCCGTCGTGGCGCGCCGACGGACGGGTCGTCAGGGGCCGCGGACACCCATGTCGATATCTCCTGCTTCGGGATGATCGGCCCGACCGGTACGCTCCCGCAGCACTACACGGCACTGGTGGTGGAGCGGTCGCGGCGTTTTCGCGACACAACACTCCGCGAGTTTCTCGACATCTTCGTGCAGCGGACGACAACGCTGCTCTGCCGGGCCTGGGCGAAGTACCGGCCGACCGTGCAGCAGGAACTGACGCACCTCGCCGGGCAGCGGGTGACGTGGGACGAGGCTGCCGAGGCGCCGCGCGACCCTGTGACGACGGTGGTGGCGTCGCTTGTCGGGCTCGGCGGAAGGGGGCTGACGCACCGTCTTGCCGCCGCCGACGACGTGGTCTTCCGCCATGCGGCCCATTTTTCCCGCCAGCCGCGATCGGCCGAATCGCTCGAGCGGCTCCTGCGGGATGTCTACCGGGTGCCGGTGCGGGTGGAGCAGTTCGTCGGACGATGGCTCGAGTTGGAGCCGCCTGATCAGACAGCGCTTGCCAGCCGCGACCGCCCCGAGGGGCTCAACGCCAGGCTCGGTGTGGATGCGATCGCCGGCCGGCGCGTCTGGGACGTGGAGTCGACCTTCGAGGTCGCCGTCGGACCGCTCACCGCCGGGGGCTTCCGGTCGCGGCTGCCAGGCACGGCGAGGCTCGCGGCACTCGGAGATCTGCTGCGGCTCTACGCGGGGCCGCAGTTCGAGATTCGCGTGCGGTTGGTGTTGGCGGGGCAATCGGTCCCTCCCTGCCAACTCGGCGGCGACGAACCTTCGGGCTCGCTATCGGGATCGCGGCTCGGCTGGACGACTTGGCTCGGCGGGGGGCCGCGGCGCGATCGCGGCGATGCGGTGTTCACCGTCGGTTAGCCGACAGCATGATTCGATGCCCGCTCGCCAGCAAAAGACGGCAGAAACCGTCGGTCAGCACGCCACACCGCAGGCATTTTCCCGGAACACGCTATCCTCAGTGGCTCACGGTGTGTGCGTCACGATTCACTCGCTTCGGAAACAGCCCCATGCCCCACCCTGGCTACATCACTTTTCACGGCGAGCCGTATGCGTTGAGCGGGTCCCCACTGCCGGTCGGATCGCCGGCGCCCGACTTCATGCTTGTCCAGTTCGAGGCCGGGGTGCAGCGCGTCATCGATCGGCAGGCCCTTCTCGACGCCGGAAAGCCGGTGCTGCTGAGTGTCATCACCTCGGTGGACACTCCCGTGGGAAGCCTCCAGGCCAAAACGTTCGACGGCTTGCTGCAGGAGTTTTCCGGACGCGTGACCGCACTCCTGGTGAGTTCGGATTTGCCCTTCACGCTCAACCGGTTTCGTGAGGCCGAGCATCTCCGCTGCCTCGTGGGGGGAAGCGACTACTACGGAAGCTTCGGCGAGGCGTACGGTGTCCGCATTGAGGAGCCACGCATTCTGACGCGTGCCGTCTTCGTCCTCGATCACGAATGCATCGTGCGCTACGAGCAAGTCGTCGACGAGATCACGACCGAGCCCGACTACGCTGCCGCGATCGCGGCACTCGCGGCCATGCTGTAAGGCCGGCCCTGGAATCGTCACGCAACCATCCCCCGCTCCAAGCAAAGGCATGACCATGGACTATCCGATCGTTAACGTTCTCGCCAACGCGCCGCGGGGTGGAACGCAGAGCGTTGATGACAAACTCGATCTGCTGGGCCGGTTCGCCACGGCAGGCAACGTTCGATCGTTGCTGGGGACGAAGCTTCTGATCAACCAGCAGACCGGTGACTTTACGCTTCAGGAGTCGGGCCTCAGGACGTGGTGGGCGCGGAGCGCGGCCGATTCTTTGACGAATCCAGCGGTGCATCGTCACGTAACAAGACTTTTCGAGAATGCCAGAGCTCAAGTGGGGCGGATGGGCAACAACGCCCAGAAGAAGACAAAGGTCGATCGCATCCTGTACGCCTACAAGGGATACGGTTCGCTCGTGCGCCAAGGTTATTCCGGAAATGACACACTCAAGGCGCAGGTGTACGAAATAGCTGGTCTCTGCCATGAACTCTTTCAAGTGCCGTATGCGCACAAGTTTTCCCAGGGCGATTGGCTTCCCAGGGGGCATGACGGTGCCTGCTGGGCTTTTGTCCTCGATTGGCTCCGAAGGAGCTTCAAGGGAAAATACGGCTATTCAGGCGCAAAGATCCAAAAGAAGATGGGCGCGATCGAGGCTCTGCAGAGAGATCAACTCGAGATACGACAACGTGGAGCCGGCAATGCATTTGTCCCTGGAGTCAACACCGTCAGGATCGTCAATCCGGATGCACCGCACGCCCGTCAGGATGCCTACCAGGGAGGCTATGTCACGAGGGACGGCCACGCTGCTCAGCGTTTCAATCAGCGCTTCGACGACATGTTCTTTCATCCTGATTATAGTTGGCTTATTGCCCCTGAAGAGCAGCGATGCTATGGCATTCGCGCTCCAGGCGACGCATCCATGCCGCGTCTGGTAGGGAATCTGATCATGGACTTCTTGAGGCGTGATCGGAATGCGAGTCTTGTCAACGGCGACGCAGATAACGGGTGGATGCTGTCTCTTATCTTCCGTGATTACTTCAATAACGCGGGTTCGACCGGTCACGCCATTGGTATCCGATTCTCAGCCGACCGAAGGAATGCCATGTATTTCGACCCGAACTCCGGCACGGGCGAGATTTTTCTGGATATGGCGCACTTGTGGATCGACAGCGTGATTCTGGAATACAGCTTGAGCTACGCTATTGAATCAGTCAGCGTCAGGCGAGTGTCAGTCATGTGAACCCCTCCACCGCGGGATGGCCTGCCTCGATCTTCAGGAAGGGCGTTTCACAGGGGGCGGCATTCGGTATCTGCTTCCGATCCCACGAGGCCATGAAATGACGGACAGCGACAGCGACACGTCGACCCCTGCGTCGGCACTTGTTTCCCGAAGACAGCGGGCCTTCATCACGTTTCGCGGCGAGCCCTACGCCCTGTCCGGCGTGATTCCTGAAGTCGGCTCTCCAGCCCCCGATTTCCGCCTGCATTCGTGGCTCAATGCCACACGCGTGGAGATCTCGCTCTCAGATTTTCTCGCCAACGGCGTGCCTCTTCTGCTCAGCGTCTTCGCGTCGTTTGACACGCCGATTAGTCGCCTGCAGGCGAAGGTCTTCGACAATCGGCTCCGGGCTTTTGGAGAGGCGGTTCTCGGCGTGCAGATTTCGTCCGATCTGCCGTCCACGGTCACTCGTGCCTTCCGGAATGAGGAACTCATCGCCACGGTGGGCGCCAGCGACTACTTCGACAGAAACTTCGGCCGTGCCTACGGAGTCCTCCTCGAGGATTCGGCCGTGCTGGCGAGAGCCGTTTTCGTGATCGATGGCGCCGGTATCGTCCGCTATGCGGAGGTTCCGGGTGAGGTGACGTGTGAGCCCAACTACGATGCCGCCCTGTCCGTGCTGGAATCGCTGTTGCACGAGACGCAGTCGCGGGCCTGCGACGACGGAGTGAACTCGGAGAGCACCGAGGGTGACGGTTCGGGGGCGTGATTCCCCTGACACTTCGTGATTCGTCCTCCCCGGAAGATCCTCTTTCGGGCGACGGGTGGGGCGAGGTCGGTCGTCTTGGTCCGAGGGATGTCCCTGATGGGTGTGTGGCCCGGGCCAGCCCTGGTCGTTGCGATGTTCTCGAGATCCGGAAAGAAGCTCACGATGGCCTTCATCCACATCTACCGTTGGGCGAGCGGTCCTTTTGGGCATCTCGGCATGGTCGTGCAAACACCAAATGGCAACAAGACCTACATCACCATGCTGAACGACGGTGATGGTAATCCATTCAGGGAGCAAGAAGGTGTTGCCCCTTCGCTGCCGAATGAACTGCGCAACATGACCGGCATCCGAGGTGCCTTTGATGCCAATGGAATCGTTCACCATGAGGCACGGCGGCAGCAACCCGGGTTCGCACCCAGGCCCGGTCAGATGGTTGCAGGGGGTGAATACGCGGTGGCCCCAGGGGCCAGACGCGTGTCCATCAGGCAGGTAGGACCGGCGGGCGGGCCTCAGATGAGCCTTCTCCTCGCGGGAGGCCAAATCTACCGTCCGCCCACGGAAATATACGAGCTTCCTGCGCTCACCCCTGATCAGCTCGGCATCGACACAGATAAGATTTTCCACTGGTGGAAAAGCTATGCGGGCCGGTCCGCGAGGCAGTTGCACACGAGGAGATTCGAGACTGCCAGAATCCACAACCGCTACAAAGCGCTCTCGACCCACTTGAACTGCGCGGGCACCGTCTATTTGGCACTCCGCGTCGGCGGTGCGACGTTTTTCAAAGGAAGAGCGTTCACTCGGTTTTATTCAACTCCGGATGGTGTTATGAAATGGGCGAGGGAAGTCGGGACTGCCGTCCAAGATGTGAATCGTGCGGCCACGACGACAATGGCAAGGTATGCAGCGAAGCGCGCCGAGTTTGAGCGAAAAATCGGCCGTAATCAGCAACGTAATCCGGAGGATCTGCCAACCCTCGCGGAGTGGAAGCGAATCAGCCATGTCGGGGTCTTTGCCCGGCGGATGGAACAGATTGCCGACATGGACCGCGAGATCGAGCGATATCACAGTTTCGTCTGGAGCGATCCGAACCAGACGGAAGAGAAGGCGCGTTGCCTTTCGCAAATCATGCGATCTGCCGAAGAGCATGCCCGCTTAAAGCCGAAAAGCGATCGGAGCCACGCCGTCAGCTACCTCATTTCCAAGGCGTGGGAGGTGCTGGAAGGTCGACTCGAGGAGAACCCTCTGCCGGAGGATGACTGGCGAGGCGTTGAGCGAGACCAATACGCATCGCTCGCCTTCACCGACGCGGAGTTTCATCGACTTTTCATGCATGATGAATGGATTGTTGTGCCCGATGATCGTGTCGAAGTCGTCGATGACGCCGAGTTCGGAGACGTACGCCGTGAGTATCGGCCGCAGGCTCATGGTTCTGTTGCGAGCCAGACCAACGCCTTCGGATCAACCGTGATTTCTGAAGATGCATAGGGCCGGCATCGGAAATCCTGGCCTGCCTTGGATTTCCTGATCCAGTCGATGCCCTCTCGATGCTCTCGATCCGTACTCGCTTGCCGAGATCTCTTTGGCTGGGCTATCGTTCTAAGAAGTGCGTTCGAGAGAGAGTGTTACTGGGCGTCTGGATCCGACCCTGCGAGGTTATGAGATGACGGAAAGCAACAGCGACATCGACTCTTCGACCCCTGCGTCTGCACCGGCTTCTCGAAAGCAGCGGGCCTTCATCACGTTTCGCGGAGAGCCCTACGCCCTGTCCGGCGTCGGTCCTGAAGTCGGCTCCCCAGCCCCCGATTTCCGCCTGCATTCGTGGCTCAATGCCACACGCGTGGAGATCTCGCTCTCAGATTTTCTCGCCAACGGCGTGCCTCTTCTGCTCAGCGTCTTCGCGTCGTTTGACACGCCGATCAGTCGCCTTCAGGCAAAGGTGTTTGACAATCGGCTCCGGTCTTTTGGAGAGACGGTTCTCGGTGTGCAGATTTCGTCGGATCTGCCGTTCACGATCAATCGTGCCTTTCGGAACGAGGAGCTCATCTCCACCGTGGGCGCCAGCGACTACTTTGACAGAAACTTCGGTCGTGCCTATGGAGTCCTCCTCGAGGATTCGGCAGTGCTGGCGCGAGCCGTTTTCGTCATCGATGCCGCCGGGATCCTCCGCTACGCGGATGTACCGGAAGAGGTGACGTTCGAGCCCGATTACGATGCGGCGCTGACCGTTCTGAAGACGCTTGTGCACGAGGAGGAAGCACCGGCCGGCGCTGACCCAGCCCTTTGATCGGCTCGGGGCATCGGATGTGATGCGGTTGTTTTGATATCAGGAAGGAACGTCATTATGGCCTCGGTCCAGATTTGGTATTGGGATACTGGGCATCTGGGGATGGCCGTGCAGACGCAAGCAGGCCTCAAGAGTTACATCACCATGTACCCCCACATCGACGACGGGGGAAAAAAGAATAGCGATTACGAGTTAAGCGATCTGATTGAGAAGCGAGGCTTCGCCCCAAGTATGCCTGAGGAACTGCGCCTCATGGGCGGTGTTGGGGGGTACTCCGATAATCCCCTCAGGCTCAATCGCCATGCGGAGATTCGCGGGATGGGGCTCAGGCGAGGCCAGCGTGTCGTCAAGGAAGTTCAAGACGTCTATCAAGCCGATAACGCGGAGATGCAGCCAGTCGGCAGACGGATTCAGGTTCGGCCTGCGAGAGGAAGCTCGCGGATGAGCTTGGTTCTCGCGGCGGGACAGATCTACAAACCGCCCACGGAGATGGTCGAAATTCCGGCGCTCACGGCGAACCAACTGGGCATCGACACCGAGAAGATATTCCATTGGTGGAAAAGCTATGCGGGCAAGTTGGCGATGCAGAGCAAGCTCTCGGGTGTCCGCCGCGATGATTGGAATGCCCGAAACCGGTATAAAACGGTTTCCGGATACCTGAACTGCTGCGGCACCGTCTATCTGGCGCTTCGAGTTGGGGGAGCGACCTATTTCAGGGGACGGTCCCACAAGAGGCTGTATGCCACTCCCGAGGGTGTCTTGGAGTGGGGCAAAGAGGTCAAAACCGCCATCGAAGACTTGAATCGTGCGGGTGCGACAACGAAGGCGAGGTATGAGTCAAAGCGAGCGGAGTTTGAGCGCAAGATCGGCCGCAACCAACAGCGACAACGAGACGATCTGCCAACCCTCGAGGAATGGAAGGGAATCAGCTACGTCGGAGTGATGGCCCGACGCAAGGACCAGATTGCCGACATGGACCGCGAACTTCAGGTCTATCACCACCTCTCCTGGGAGAATGCCGTCAACATCGAGCGAAAGTCACGTGCTCTTTGCAATATCATGCGAGCGGCCGAGGAGCATGCCCGCTTGAAGCCGATGAGTGATCGTAGCCATGCCGTGAGCTATCTCATTTCCAAGGCCTGGGAGGTGCTTGAGCGGCGACTCGCGGTGAACGCCAACGAGCAGGGGTTTCGGAATCAGCCGCGTGACGAGCGAAACATGTACAACTCGCTTGCTTTCACCGATGCGGAGTTTCATCAGCTCTTCATGCAGGACGAGTGGATCGTCATACCTGACGTGAGTCTTGAAACCGTCGACGATGAGACGTTTGAGGACTTGCGCCGGATGCGGCTCCAGGCCCAAGGGTCTGTTGCGAGCTAGCAGTCTGTGGAGAGCGTGCCCGCCGCCGGAGGCAGCGGCCGACACCTCCGAGAGAACTCGGCTTTTGTGGGGGGATCTCAAGTGGAGTAAGGTCAGGGATGAAGTTTTCCATGGACGGCGAGCGTCGGTGGACTCACCCTCGGGGGGCACACCGGAAAGGTGATGCTCTCCGCCGCAAGACAGGATCGATGTCCCTGGGCAGCTCTTGGTGGTTCGTTCGTCTGCTCGGCCGGAGCTTGTTTCGGCTACCGAGAAGGGCTGCTATAGTGCTCTTTCCGTCGGCACGGTCTCCCGGGGGGGGCTCAATGGAGCCGACGGCCTCGGTGTAGGCACGAAGGATTCAAGGCATGGCCGGGCTCGATCTCAAGGGACTCATCGGCAAGCTCAACCCCGTTTGCCAGCGGGCGCTCGAAGGAGCCGCCGGGCTGTGCCTGTCGCGGACGAACTACAACGTCGAGGTGGAGCACTGGCTCACGAAGCTTCTCGAGCAACCCGGCAACGACATCTGCCTGCTTCTGAAAGCTTTCGACGTCGACCAGGGCAGGGTGCTCACCGATCTCACCAAGGCGATCGATCGGCTCAAGACGGGTAACGCCCGTCCGCCGCTGCTCTCGCCCGAGGTCTGCGACCTCATCAAGCAGGCCTGGCTGATCGCCAGCGTCGACTTCGGCGACGAGAAGGTCCGCGGGGCTTGGCTGCTCGTGGCTCTGCTCTCCGATGAATCGCTCTCCCAGCGGCTTCTCGCTGCGTCGGATGAGTTTCGCCGGATCTCGCCCGATGTGCTCCGCCGCGAGGCATCGCGCGTGTTCACCCGGTCGACCGAATCGGACTTCATGCCCGGCGGCGCGGCCTCAGGCGACGCGCCTGCCGGCGACGCGGCTGCGGGAGCCGATGGGAAGCCCCGTGGGCCGACGAAGACGCCGAATCTCGACCAATACACGATCGACCTCACGGGCCGCGCGAAGGCAGGGAAGATCGATCCGGTGCGGGGCCGCGAGGCGGAGGTGCGGCAGATCGTCGACATCCTCACGCGGCGGCGGCAGAACAATCCGATCCTCACCGGCGAAGCGGGGGTTGGTAAGACCGCGGTCGTGGAGGGATTCGCCCAGCGGATCGCCGATGGCGACGTCCCTGAGCCGCTGAAGAACGTCTCTCTCCGCACGCTCGACCTCAGCCTGCTGCAGGCCGGCGCTGGCGTGAAGGGGGAGTTTGAAAACCGGCTTAAAGGCGTGATCGACGAGGTGAAGAAGTCGCCGACGCCGATCATTCTCTTCATCGACGAGGCCCACACCCTCATCGGCGCCGGCGGCCAGGCGGGGCAGGGGGATGCCGCCAACATGCTCAAGCCGGCGCTCGCTCGCGGCGAGCTGCGGACGATCGCCGCCACGACCTGGGCCGAATACAAGAAGTATTTCGAGAAGGACGCGGCGCTGGCGCGCCGGTTCCAGGTGGTGAAGGTGGAGGAGCCGACCGACGAGATGGCCTGCCGGATGCTCCGCGGGATGGTCGAGACGCTTGAAAAACATCACAAAGTCTCGGTGCTCGATGAGGCGGTGGTAGAGGCCGTCAAGCTCTCGCGCCGCTACATCCCCGGCCGGCAGTTGCCTGACAAGGGGGTAAGCCTGCTCGACACGGCCTGCGCCAAGGTGGCCATCGGCCAGGCGGCCACGCCGCCGGCGATCGAGGATGCGCGGCGAACGATCGATGCGCTGGCCATCGAGATCGGGATTCTCGAGCGGGAGCAGGCTGCGGGGGCCGATCACGCCGCCACGATCACCGAGCTCGAAGCCAAGAAGAGCCAGACGGCCTCGACGCTCGCGGCCCTCGAAGCCCGCTTTGCCGAGGAATCGAAGCTCGTCGAGCAGATCCGGGCCGAGCGGGCCACGCTGATGGCGGCCGTGCAGCCCGCCGAAGGCGTCGCGACGCTCCCCGAGGCGGATCAGGAGACGCTGCGGGCCAAACTCGTGGGCCTCGAGCAGCAGCTCAAGAAGGTGCAGGGGGAGACGCCGCTGGTGAGCCCCTGCGTCGACGGGCAGGCGATCGCCGAGGTGGTGGCTGGGTGGACGGGCATCCCGGTTGGCCGGATGGTGTCGGACGAGATCCGCGGGGTGCTCGAACTGCAAAAGCGGCTCGAGGAACGCGTCGTCGGCCAGTCGCACGCGATGGCGGTGATCGCCGAGCGGATCCGCACGTCGCGGGCCGGGCTCACCGATCCCAATCGCCCCACCGGGGTTTTCATGCTTGCCGGCACCAGCGGCGTCGGCAAGACGGAGACGGCGCTGGCGCTTGCCGAACTGCTCTTTGGCGACGAATCGAACATGACCGTCATCAACATGAGCGAGTTCAAGGAGGAGCACAAAGTGTCGCTCCTCATGGGATCGCCGCCGGGATATGTCGGCTATGGCGAGGGGGGCGTTCTCACCGAGGCGGTCCGCCGCCGTCCCTACGGCGTGGTCCTGCTCGACGAAATGGAGAAGGCCCACCCCGGCGTTCAGGACATCTTCTACCAGGTGTTCGACAAGGGGAGCATGAAGGACGGCGAGGGCCGCGACATCGATTTCAAGAACACCGTCATCATCATGACGAGCAATGCCGGCACTGACACGGTGATGAAGCTCTGCGCCGATCCCGAGACGCGGCCCGATCCGGGCCCACTCGCCGACGCCCTCCATGACGACCTCCTCAAGGTCTTCAAGCCGGCGTTCCTGGGGCGCGTCAACGTGATCCCCTACTACCCTCTGGCCGACGACGTGATGCGGGGGATCTGCGAACTCAAGCTCAAGAGC
This sequence comes from Planctomycetaceae bacterium, assembly GCA_947453375.1. Lineage (GTDB taxonomy): Bacteria > Planctomycetota > Planctomycetia > Pirellulales > UBA1268 > QWOP01. The sequence continues at coordinate 118 of CANGGT010000073.1, read as the reverse complement.
ATCCGCCGCCGCGTGGAAAACGCCTACAAAGCGAGATTCACCTGGACGCCGGAGGTGGTCGGAGCGGTGGTCGACCGCTGCCACGAGGTCGACAGCGGAGCCCGTATCATCGACCGTG
>CANGGT010000072.1 GCA_947453375.1 Planctomycetaceae bacterium | reverse complement strand
GATCGCGGTCGAGCCCCACCTGCGCGAAGAACGCGGCGGTCTCGTAGTACTGATCCTGCGTCCAGCGCTCGAACGGATGGTCGTGGCACTTGTTGCAGTTGAAGCGCACGCCGAGGAAGAGGTGCGTCGTGTTCTCCATCGTCGCCAGCGGGTCGCGGAGCGTCTTGTAGTAGGCCGCGGCCGGATTCTCCCGGTTGGAGCCAGTGGCGGTGAGGATCTCACGGGCGAACTGGTCGTAGGGGGTGTTGGCAGCCACCTTCCCTCGGATCCAGCTCCGCAGGCCCTTCGACCCCTCGTCCCCGAGGAACTTCGGATTCACCTGGAGGAGGTCGGACCACTTGTTCGTCCAGTGCTCCACGAAGGCCTCGCTGCCGACGAGCCGGGCCACGACCTCCGCCCGCTTGATCCGCGTGTCGCGCGAATCGGCGAGGAAGCGCTTCACCTCGTTCGCCGAGGGGGGCATGCCGGTGAGGTCGAGGGCGACGCGCCGGAGAAACTCGTCGTCGCTGCACATCTGCGACGGCTCTATCTTCATCGCCTCCCACTTGCCGGCGACGAGGGTATCGATCGGTCCCCAGGCCTCGGGCTGCGCCCACTGGAAGCCGGAGCGATCCCCCATCACGGTGAGCGTCACGGCGGCATAGGAGCCTTCATAGCGGACGAGGATCGGCGCCTCGCCACGACGGACGGCGGTGACGAGCCCCTGACGGTCGGCGGTGGCGACCTCGCCGTTGCCGCTTTCGAGGAACGCCTCGCGGGTGACGTCGCGCGTCCGACCGTCGGCGAAGCTGGCGACGACACGGAACTGCTGCCGGCGGCCCGGCGTCTCGATCACGGCAGAGGTCGGGAAGACGGTGATCCCGGTGACCCGCGGCGTCGTGAGGTCGAGCTTCGCTCCCTGCTCGATCCATCGGCGGACGACCTGATAGGCAGGATCATCGGGGCGGGTGAGCTGGCCACCGGCGTGGGGCACCGCCGCAGCCGCTTTGAGGAGCATGAGGCTGTCGTCGGGGCTGGCGAGATTGACGCGCCGGGCGCCGTGATCATCGGTGAGCGCGCGGACGTCGTAGAGAGGATCGTAGCCGCGCAGTGAGAGCTTGAAGCCGTTCTTCCCCTTCGCAGCCCCGTGGCAGGTGCCCTGATTGCAGCCCATCTTGGCCAGGAGCGGATTGACGTCGCGGACGAAGTCGACGTCGGGGATGTTTTTCGTGCCCGCGACCGAGACCGGGATCTCCTTGATCACCAGCCCCGGGCTGCCCGGCTCGCCATGAGCGATCCGCAGGGTGGCCGTACCATCGGCGACCGGGCGGACAAGCCCGCCCGGGCCCACCGACACGAGGCTCGTGGCAGGAATCGCCTCGCCTGCACCTTCAAACCGAACGCTCCGCGTCAGGTCGATCGAGCCTCCGCCGGCGATCTGCCCCGTGACGACGATCTGACTGGCGGCAAACGGGCCGTCGAGACTGATCGCTGCCGGCTCGACGGTGATCCCGGTGACGCTCGGCGGCGGAAGTTCCGGCTCGAGTGAGGCCTCGATCGGCCACGGCAGCGAGAGGGAAGCGCGGGCGGCGGCCGTCTGGTCGATCTTCGCGACCGGAAAGCTGCGGAGCGGAGCGCCGTTCGAGGCGTCATAGAAGCGGATGAGGCCATCGGCACCGCCGACGACGACGGCCGCGGCTTGTCCATTGGCGTTGGGCTGGAAGGCGACGGCATAGGCCGCCGCCTCCGGCAGGGCCACACGCGCCAACTCACGGGTGCCGGTGGCCCGGTAGTCGTCGAGGGTCTTCCATTCCTCGGCCGAGCGTTGGCTCCCGTTGCGGTTGGCATCCCCCGGCACCTTCGCCATCACGTCGAGGACCGGCTTGGGCACGTCGGCGTCGTAGTCGTAGCTGGAGATCACCAGTTCGCCATGGCCATCGAGGCTCGAGACGGCAGCCACCCGCTTGCCGTCGGGCGAGAAGCGGACGCCGAACACGCGCCCCGGCAAGGGAAAGAGAGGGAAAATGAGATTGGCATCGTCGCCGATGACGCGCGTGGCATGGCGATGGATGCGGTAGACGCGTGGCGTGCCGTCGGCGCCAGCGACGACGATCTGATCGAGCGTCGGATGGCGGTCGAGAGCGGAGAGCCCGCCGCGGAGCGCGCCGGGGGTGATCGACGTGATGTTGTCGATGAACCGCTGCGTCGCAAGCTCCGTGAGCTTCGTCGACATGTCGCGGCCGACGGAGATGACGTGATCCCCCTTCGGCGCGAAGACGGTGTCGAGGGCCCAGTCTTCGTGGGCGCCCTGGTAGAGCACCTGGGCGCCGGTGTCGACGTCGATGGCACGGACCGTGTTGTCGGTGCAGCCGAAGGCGATCAGCTTGCCGTCGGGGGACCAGGAGCCACCGAAGACGGTGTCGAAGGTGACCGGGTGGGAACGGAGCAGCGTCCCGTCGGCGACGTTCCAAACCTGCACCTCCCCCATCCGACCGGGGTTGCCGCCGGTGACCGCCACCCGGCTTCCATCGGGGGAGAAGCGGACGCGCTGGATGCGCTCGGAGAGGCCGACAAGGCGGCGGACGGGAGCGGCGGGAACCTCGGCCCCCGCGACGTCGTACAAGAGCACCTCGTGGAAGCCCGACACGGCAAGGAGCCGGCCGTCGGGAGAGACATCGAGCGAGGTGATCACCGGCTGGCGGGAGTAGACGGGGGGATGATCGGCATCGACGCGTTGGGCGGCGGAAGGGGGGGTGTCGTCCTGGGCCCCTTCGCTGATCCAGCGGCGCACGAGCGCCACTTCAGCCGCCGACAGCGGCTTCCCCTGCTTCGGCATCTCGGCGACGCCGTCGGGCCCGGCCGTGATCACCTCGAGGAGCCGGCTCTCTTCCGGCTTGGAGGGAACGATCCCCGCCATCCCGGAATCCCCGGCGGCGAACATCCGGGCCACGTCGGTCATCACGTAGGCCCCGTTGGCCTTGGCCGGCTGATGGCAGCCCTGGCACGTGGCCTGGAAGAGGGGGCGGATCTGCTTGTGGTAGCTGACGGGCCCCTCGACCGGGGCCTCGGCTGCGGTAGCCCAGCCGCCCGGCGAGAGGACGAAAAGCCCGGGCAGGCAGGCCCACAGGAGGCGAGAGACAGCGCGGACCGGAAGGCTCGACATCATCATGAGGGCTCCCAAAACGGGGGAGGGGGGGCGCAGCACGACACACCGCCTCTCCCCCCGACGCTCCCATCATACTTCAAGCCCGGTCAATTCACCCAGCCTCGCCGGGGAGCTCCTCGACGACGACTTCGTCGAGTTCGGTGCCGTCGACATCCCTCCGGAGAAGGAGGTAGGCGGCGGTGGCAATGGACCAGAAATAGCCCCATCCGAACGATCCGACGATCGCCCCGACGACCCGCGACCAGAAACCGAGGGCGCGGATCCCGAACGCCCCGTCCCCCCCGCTCCCGACCGCTTCGAGGCCCGCGAGGACCTCGGCCGTCCGGGCGTGCCCCATGCCGAGGCTCGTCGCCCAGAGCGCGAGATTGGTCGTGGCGGAGGCGAACAGTTCGGCGGCGGCCAGGGCCGGGAGGGCCACGGCGAGGGCGACGAGGAGATAGAAAATGTAGTGGAGTGGGCGCTGGTAGAGATAGGAAAAGGCGGTCGAGATCGCCTGAAAGCTGTCACCCCGCTCCACCCCCACGCCCCCCACCATGAGGGGCCAGCCGGCGACGACGCCGATGGCGAGGATCGCCAGCACGATCGCGCCGAGGAGAACCAGCGGCCAGGCGACACCGGCGATCGCCAGGCCGATGTCGGTGCGCATCAGCAGCCCGAGGAGCGCGCCGGGGAGGCTCAGGGCGACGATTCCGAGGAGGACGAACGCCACGGAGTTGAAGGCGGAGAGCCACTTCTGACTTCCGTACCAGAGCGCGGCGGTGAATCCGGGCACCTCCTCGCCAGCGAGTTTGAGGGCGACGTGGCGGGCGATGGCGGTGCCGAAGATCGACCAGACCGCAACAAACCAGCCGATCCGGGCAAGCGCGCCGAGCATCTGGCTCAGTCCGGCCGCCGGGTTGAAGGGAACCGCCACGAGGCGGAGGAGATCAGCCGCCGGCTGTGGCAACGGCCGGGTAAAAGCCACGATCGGCGCGAGATTCGTCAGGGGGAGAACGCCGCGTGACGTGGCCCTAGGCAGGGCCACGGCCTGCGCTTCGTTGCCCGCTTCCTTCCCGGCGCGTCCGGCAGGCTCAACCGATTCCAAAACCTCCCCTGCGGCCGGAATGCCGAGCCGGTCGGCGAGCGACCAGCCTCCCCACACGGCCAGCGCTCCAAGAGCGGCGAGGAGGATGACGGCCGACGAGAAGGCCCCCCCGGCGGCCCGGAACAGGAGCCACCAGGGGAGGGCGTCGCTCCACTGGATCTCATGGATGATCCCGTCCCCCTGGATCGAATCGCGACCGGCGGCGGGGATGTTTGACGTATCCGTGGTGGTGGACGTGCCCGGGATTCCCGACATGTGATCTGGTGCTCGAATGAGAAAAAGGGGGGAAAAGACGAATCGAGTGGGGGGAAACATCTCCGCGGCCGGATTGGCGGAGGCCGATTTGGCCGACGCCCGGGGCGCGGGAGTCCCCATTGCGGCCGGAGTATACGTCTGGGAGGTTTTTTGGGCGGCGCCGATCCCCCGTCCGATCGGCGGCCTCCGGAAGAGCCCCCTATTTCCTCGTTTCCAGGAATGCTCCCGATGGACGCCTCGGCTCCCCTCCCACGCTACCTCCACGGTTATTCGCCGGAGGAGCAGGCCCGGCTCGTCGAGCAGGCCGAATACTGGCGGGAGCGGCTCATCCTCCCTGATCTCCCCTATGCGGCCGGCGAGCGTCTGCTCGATGTCGGTTGCGGGGCAGGGGCCGTCCTCGGCGTGATCGCGAGCGCCTTTCCCGGGCTGAACCTCGCAGGGATCGACCGTGAGCCGAAGCAGATCGAGGCGGCCACGGCGCACCTGGCGGCCCTCGGCGTCCCCTCGGCCGATCTCCGGGTCGGCGATGCCAACCGGCTCCCCTGGCCCGATCGGCACTTCGATCACGCCTACCTCATGTGGTTCGTGGAGCACGTCCAGGGGATCGAGCCGATCCTCCAGGAGATCCGCCGCGTGGTGAAGCCCGGCGGCACGATCACGATCAACGAGACCGAATACGAGTCGTATCACGTCTGGCCGGAGAACGCCGACTGGGAGTATCTCGAGGAGGCGATGTTCCGCCACTTCCAAGCCCATGGCGAAGCCCATGCCGGCCGCCGTCTCGGGCCACTCCTCGTCGAGGCAGGATTCTCAGCCGTCACCAATCGGCTCGTCGGCGCCCACTTCTTCGTCGGCTCCGGCGACGATTCCCTCGCCCGGCACACGCGCTACACCGCCGACTACATCGAACCGGCGATCCCGGAGTTTGTCGCCATGGGCTACGACGAAGCCCGCCTCCGCCGCGGCCTTTTCCATCTCCTCTCCATCCACGACGATCCCCGCGGCGCCTTCACGCAGCTCGTCTACCGCGCCCGAGGCAGGGCGTAGCCGGCTGCGGGAAGCCTGCCGCGGCGCCGGATGCAGCAGCCGATAACCCCGGCGGCCCCAACGTGTCTGGCGAGAAGATGTCGTGAATCCGGCGGCTACTTGCCGCCTGTTTGCCGGAACGCCCGGATGCACGAAGGGTTGACTCGAGCGGAGTTGAACGCCGTCACCTACCCGATGGGTGGAGGACGGATCAAACGCCCCAAGGACATGGGGCGGACCCGCTTCTTCTAGGCCGACGAGGCGCTGAGTGCTCCCACTTCAGGGGGCGCTGGGTGGGACGTGGGCCGTTGCGGGGGGTACGCCAGATGGCGTGCCCACGGACCCCGCGCGCCAGGCATGGCGACCGCGTCGCTCTCTCCCCCTCTCCCGCGTCCATGAGGTCCGTCATGCGCGTCCTTTCTTGGCTTCCGGCCCTGCCGATCGTCGCGGCATTCATGCTCGCGTCGCTCTCCTCCCCGGCCCAGGCCGCGTCCTCCGCGTTCGCCGAGCGCAAGATCTTCGGCATGATTGTCACCGCCGTCCCCGGCTCAACCGCCACCATCAGCGGCGACCCGATCGGCTTCTCGGTGAAGATGAGCACCGATGCGGCGATCAGGGCGATCGGGACCGGCATTGCCCGCAACGATGGGCTTGGTGGCCTGCAAGCCTACGGAATGCCCTCCCTTCCCGCCGCACCGGTGGAAAACCACAGCGGGCCGCTCCCCGCGGCTTTTTCGATACCCTCCGGCGAGCGGGTACTCCTCACGTTGGTTCCCACCGAGGCAGCACTCCCCAAGGGGGTGTCTCAGTGGGCCGCCACCGGCGTTTTCAAGACCAACGGAATCACCGCTCACCGGGCGGCCGTATCGAACGACCTCGACGCCGCGGAGAGGTTGGCGGTGTTCTCTGATCCGCTCAACCACGACAAGGCGGAGGCCTCCAACCGCATCGCCCTCGACATCTTCGACGCGGCAGGCGACTCCGCGTTCGGCTCCATTCCCGGAACCAATCCCTTGTCGCCCCGTCTGCTGCCTTCGATTTCCTCCTTTGCAGAGACCTACAACGACGCGACGTCCATCCGCTCTCACCTTTACCCCGGACGGAACGTCGTCACGATTCAGACGCTTCCCTTGGGGCCGGGGCGATGCACCTACGAGATCAAGGGACCTTCGACCGCTCATGCTGTCGCGCCCCCGGAACTGTCGGCCGCTGCGGCCCTCGGATCGGCTGCTGCCGTCCTGGCGGTGACGGAATGGCGTCGCAAGAGGCGGCACCGCCACCAATGACGTGGTGACACTCACCGGCGCGGGGGCAACGTTCCGTGAGAAGTGCCAGGCCGAGACGATCGCGAAGCGGGTGTACGGCGTCCGTGCCGTCGCCAACGACATCGAGGTCGTCCTACCGGGAACGCACCAGCGATCCGATACCGACATCGCGACGGCCGCCCTGACGGCGCTCCAATGGGATCCGCAGATCGAAGTTCGAGGCCGGCGTGCTCACCGTCACGATAGCCAAGAAGCCTGCGAACAAGGCCCACAAGATCACGGTCACTGCAAGCGGCTCGGATGCAAAGAAATGATGCAGCTGGCGTGGAGGCGGGCCTCCGAAGCAGCGAGACGAGCCCACCGGACAGGCATGGATGCCGGCTGACTCCAGCCGAGCGGGGCACGCTCCCGATGGCGGGTGCATGCCTCTCCGGGGCAGTGTCGATCGCGGGATGGAAAGGGTTCAGAAGGCAGAACGCGTGAGATTCCCGGTGCCGCCTGGTGCCCACACGGCACCGGGCGGTCGCGGTCTCCTCCGCTCCAGACGACGCTCACGGCAGCTGGCAGCTCCCTACGGAGGAGCGCCATGAGCCCGCCCATATCCGGGCAGCACACCCCCCCAGCCCCCCGTGCCGATCGGTCGCCCGAGGTGTCTCACGCAAACCTGCGTCTGGGCCACAGGTTACGCGATGTTGGCCATCGCCGTTCTTGCGTCATGCATCAGCGATCGCGCAACGAACGTCACCTTCGGTCGACGCGAAGTGTCCGCAGCCTCGTCTCGCGGATTCATGTCGTCACCTCCGGATTTCCGCTGCCAAAACATTGTCCGGACCACCGCAGAACATTCCCTCGAAAACTTTTTTGACTTTCCTTTCGCCATTGATATCTTCACCCAAGGTTTGTGGGAGGAATCGGTGAGATTCATCGGAGCCGTTGGCTCCGATGCCTCTAAGCGATGTCGCCCACGAAGTCTTCGACCTCATCGAGGTCAGGACCGGAGGACGGGGCGACAGACACGGCATCAGCCAGGTCATTCGCATCGTAAGCCGGCGTGGAAGCGTGCCTTTTGGCTCGCCTCCCCGCCGGCTTTTTTTGTTTTTGTTCGGGACACCCCTCCCTGTGGTGGGGTCTACCGAAAGGGGGCTCAGCGACTCGATGTCCGTGGAACCGGTGCGCGCTAACGCCGGCTCCTCGGTCGCAGGATCGGAAACAACCATCACTCTCGTCACAGAGAAGGAGTCTGTCTGATGAATACAAACCGCCTGACCGGAGTCACCGGTTCCGATGATCTCAACCGTCTCGCGCGGCAGGTCGCGCAGGCAACCGGTACGTTCGAGAACATGCTCCTGCATCGCGTTCCACGAAGCGTGAGCGTCGTCGCTTCCGAGGAATGGATGGTGGTCCACCTCCACGAGGATTTCGATGCCGTGGAACGACGGATGGCGACGGCCGGCGATGGGCGGCAGCGCGTCGAGGAGTTCCACCGATTCCTGTTCGAGAGCTCGCTCGATTCTCTTCGATCCCACGTGCGGAGAGCGACCGGCGTGATGCTCCGCGGGGCAGTGGCCCACGTCGACACCGACAGTTGCATGGTGCTGAAGACGTTCAGCACCCATCCCTCGGTCGATCTGTTCGTTCTCGGAGGCAGCGTCCCCGGACTGGGTGTCCCGGTCAACCACCATCGACACGCCGATTGCACGAACGGCCATGGATCCGTTCGTCTCTGAGAACCTTTCCGGAAGGACCTTCCCCACACCTGGAGACTTGACCATGCTCGTGCTCAGTCGAAAGAACCGTGAAAGCGTCGTCATCGGGAGGACCGAGGATCTCACCGTCCTTCTCGAGATCACCATTCTTGGAATCGAGGCGGGACGGGTCCGCCTCGGATTCCAGGGGGACATCTCCACGCCGATTCATCGCCGGGAGGTATGGGATCGAATCTGCAATGGCAATGGCAATGGCAATGGCCGGCTCGTCGAGTTGCCCGCGGAAGGCAACAGCCTTTACACCAACCGCGTTTATGGAGGCAGATCATGAAATCACAGGGAGAGATCGAGGCGGCCGTCTGCGAAGGGGTCTCGAGGTTTCAGCAAGAGTGGATCGGCCGGGGGCCGAAGGACATCCACTGCCACCTCCTGGGCTCGCTCGTGGTGGTCCGCCTCCAGGGCGTTCTCACCCCTGCGGAGAGGCAAATCCTCGACCCGCCGGGGAAGGGAACAGGAAACGGGAATGGCCATGGGGCCCCAGCCTCGCCCCCGCTTCACGAAGGGGGGAACGGCCGAGCGTTGGTGAAGCAGGTACGGGATTCGGTCGTCACCAATGGACGGAGCCACCTCAGTCGTCTGATCGAGGAAACCGTCGGGGTGAGGCTTGTCAGCGTTCACCATGACATCTCCACGTTGACTGGAGAGGAGATGTTGGTCTTCTCGCTGTCGGAGCCGCCGCCATGTCGGCCAAAGCGGAAGCCCTAGACGTTCGTTCGGGATATCATCGGGGGGGACACGACGCTCGCCGTGCCCCCCCGATGACTCCGCCGTTCGTCCGTCAGCGATACTCGCCGCTGTCCCGGGCCCTCGAGGCCACCCCCGCACCCTGCATTGCCCTCTCCCCCCATCGGTAGATGGCTGCAACACCGGTGCGTGTCGGCATCTTCGACGCGGGCAGGCAGACGACGTCTCCGGAATTGGCCAACACCAATTCGGCAAGGCCTCCATAGAGCTCGTCACTCCCCGCGATCGCGTGCGTCTCCCCGACCTCAGACTCCGGCGGGAAGTCGATCGTGCCGGTGACGGGATCGATGCTCCCCGATTCGCGGCGACCGCTCTCGAGCAAGAGCGTGCCCACCTGCCCGGCCGCGGCCGCGCGGGCGATGTCGGAGAAATCTCCGGTGCCCCTTCCATGGACGCGGGCCTCCTGAAAGGTCTCGGTGAGCGTGATCTCCCGTCGGCGTCGCGATGCCCGCAACACATCGCCGGCGACGTGCGCGAGTTCCTCGTCGCCGATGAGGTGGGGGTGAACCGTCATCCGCACGAAAGGGTGCTGAGCGAGCGGCATTGCGTCGGTAAATTCCGCGACCGTGCGGGGCTGGCCAACGAGGAGGAACCCGCCCGAAGGTGGTGATCCGACGGCAGCCACCATGCCGGCAACTTCGTGGAAGAATCGCCGCGTGTCGGCCGCGACGCCCTCGGCCCGGGATCCAAAACCGCCGTGGACCCTGATTCCGCCGGGCCCCGTGCCGCGAAGGACACGATGCGGTTCCTTCCGCTCCAACTCGACGATCGTGTCCCGCGATACGCTGCCGTCGGGAAACGACTGGCTCGCCCCCCGGCAAAGCGGCACCGGGACGAGGTTGGCCTTTCCCTCGCCGTCGCCGACACCGTCGAGAACGCGCACCGATCGACTCGAAATCTCCAGAACGCGGCACCGTTGAATGGATGCGATTTTCTCGATCACGGACAGCGTCTGGAACCTCGACGCGACCGTCGCAGAAGGTGTCAGCGGCCCGGCGAGCGGCATGAGCCATGCCTCGCCCCTGGCACCAAATCCGGCGAATCCGTCACAGCCATGGCTCCAGAGGAGCGGATCCATCTCGAGGGCGCGCCAAGGAGCGAGGAGGGCTTCGACCTCTTCACGGCTGCGAGTCGCTGCGAGCGACATCTGGACACGATCGATCAGATGCCGCAGCGCTGTCCCAGTGCCCTCGACGCGGGGTGGGCCCTGGGTGGGTTGAACGATCGTGATGCAGGGGGCCGTCCGGGGAAGCAGAAGCATCCGGAGGGACTCCCACGATACCGGAAGCAGTTTGGGCAGGGGCATGGCACGACTCCATGAAAAGGATTGATGAAACACGGTCGACAGACGCGTCCTGCCAGCTGCGGGACACAGGGCGCCAGCGTTACCGCTGGCTCCCAAGGTCCTGGGCGAGCGTCATCCGTGACAAATCCCTCCTTGGGCCCCCCGAAACGCGGAGGCCTTTCGGGGCACGAGGCCCCGCATCCAGCAGCGGGGACGTTATCCACAGCCTGCGACGGCCATGAAGTCCTTCGGACTCTGGAGGCACTCCAGGCGGTCACGGAGCGATTCGGGCGCCGGAATCGAAGCAGCGGAGGCCACCGGCAACGCCACGATCACCTTGAGGTACAGCTCGCCTGACTCCCACACCGCGCCGAGCTCGAGGTCTGGCTGACCACGGGCCCGGAGCTTTCCCACGAGCACAACCTCGAGATCGGCATCGAGTCCGCGAGCGAGTACCGCCCCCACCTCGGCGCCACCACGCGGGATGGCGAGAACGAGGGGGCGACGCGATCCTGACGAAAGGCCTCCGCATCCCCGGAGACGCTCGAGAAGCCTCTCTCCGGCCTGTTTCCGATCGGAAGACACGGTCATGAGCAAGCACTTCCGGAGTGGGGCACACACCAACCTGGCCTCGTGGAGAATCGCGGCGACAAATCGGTTGCGCGGACTCAATCGCCCACTCCCACGGCCATGGGCAAAAGGACGATGCCGCGGGGCTGCTCCGCGAGGACGCCGGAGGCGACCTCGGCGACGGTGGCGATGGGGCTGTGAAAGAACGACATGACACCCGAGGATGTCACGACACATGCACTCGAGGTGGGCGATGTGCGTCAATGCGGCTGAACGCACGAGGTCCGCGACGGCGATGCCATCGAACGACACGGTCGGCTGAGTCTGCATCGGTGACTCCCCAGCAACCGTTGGGCAGAGAAGCTGGCACCAACGGCGGGGCAGGAACGGAAACACGCCGCGTCCCTGCCTGCGACATGCTGATTCTTCGGAGCCGACACTCCGCAGACAACACCGAAGAGAACGACCGCTGAACCGCCGATACGGGAGTGCGGACACTTTCCGTCCGACAATCCACTGGGCTCCTTCATTCCGGCCGCGGGGGAACTCCTCGACCTGGCGTGAAGATGACGACGAACACCTCCTCGTTCGAGGCCGGTACGAAGTCATGGAAAAACGACGTCGACCGATGGCCAATCGTGGCGGCGAGCGCCTCGAGGATCAGAGGCCTGACTTGTCGGACGATCTCGTTGCGCATCGCCCGCACCATCTCGATTCCCTCGCTCGCCTGGCCATCCGCGACGACGAGGTGCTTCTCCGCGGTGGTGAGCACGCCTTTGAGATGGATCACCAACGTGCAGCCCTTGAGCGACGCGGTCACTTGGTCAGGACCGCGGCCGATGACCTCGCGATGAAATCGCGTCATCACCTCAGACAAGGCCGCCTCGAGTTGCCCGCACGTGCAGCAGTTGTTGTCGAGAATTTGCATGAGCCCCCTTTTCAACAACTCCCCCCACACAAGGAGAGGTCAACCCCCGGAAAGTATATCTCTGGAGGAACTGGGGGGACAGCCCTCCTCCGTCATCCGGCGCGCGCGGCACTCGACGGCGCGAAAACAAAACGGGCCGGGCACCTTGCGATGCCCGGCCCGGTGTGACGTCAGCGATCGCCAAGCCCACCTGATCAGGCCACCAGCGCGGCCCGCCGACGCCGCTGCTCGATCATCGCCAGCACCCCGGCGACGAGGGAGAGGGCACTGCCACCCGTTGCAGGATCGATCTCGGGAACAGCATGGCCGGAGTCACCAATGACCCAACTCCCGGAGACGACGTTGGAACTCGCTGGCGACCCTGTGTACCAGAAAAATGTTGAAAACGCGTACATCGTGTAGGTGGAACTCGCAGCGTTATTCCAACCGATGTTGCCGTCGCCCGGCTGTGGTTGGGCCAGGTTCAGAGCACTGCCGAACGGGAGCGTGAGCGTGGAATCGGTTGCGATCAATGCGATCAAGGGGTCTATACCGCCGACGCTGGCCTCCGCCCCTGTTCCGGAAAATGAGTAGGACTGCGGCGTGTTTCGTCCGGTGATCGTCCACGAGTACGCAACAATCTCTGCCTTCCCGATGAGGCCCGTGCGAGAAACTTCGATCGATCCGGAAAGGTCCCAGATGTCATTGTTTCCCGTCTGCTGGCTGGGCGAGTTCGTCAATTGATAAATGGTGCCACCAAGCGACGGGGTGGCAGCCGCGAGCACGAGGGCCGTCGTCAGCGACGCAGCGATGGCTCGGAGAAAGCAACGGGGAGCGTTCATCGTAGATCCTTAGGAGTAATCAAAGAGAAACATCGGCGGAAGCAGGTGCTTCGCCGAAATACCTTGGGCCCCGCCACGAGCGACCGACGCTGGCTCGTTCCTTGCACGCCGGCACCTCCGGCTGAACAGCGCACGCTGAAAGAGCCAATCTCGGTCTTTGAAAACGGATGATGGCGACCTGCCCCACTGAAGAAGCAAGCGGCGTGCCGGAAGGAAAGAGCCTCGCGGCAGCGATCACAGCGGCCCTCGATTCAGCGTCGAACCTTCAGACGCCCCACGCTCTGCCGAGATCTCGCGCGGCCCGGGCAACGCGATAAATGCGCATCAACCACGCAACTTCTGCGAATCTCTCGCAACTTTTTGGAGAGGCTCCGGAGACACCCGACAGCGTCCATGCCATTCGGGGCAACGAGCACGTGTCCGTACGTACCGGTGCACTCGTTCCCGAGTTGATCGTCGTCGTGCCGCAGGAAACGGTCGAATGTGCAGCTGTCGCGGCGAGGGAACTCACGGCCACTTGGAAGGCGACCGCCACGAGCGGTCGCCTTCGGGTTGCCCGAAAGACGGCGGAAACATTGCTCAAACGGCAGAATCCAAAAGAACAGCGCATCTGGAAGACACCTTGGGGAGGGGGAATGGCGAGCTTGCTCTCCGGAAAGCGCAACCGCCCTGCCACGGCGGCTCCTACGCTGCCGGGCGACTCCTTCGCTGCAGAAAACATGGGGCAGCGGTGCTCTCCGTCACCAGGGCGTTTCGCGCGACGGAAGCGTTTTGGGGCGCAACATTCGCCGAGGCGAGTCGCAGAAATTGAGAGACTCTCGCAATCGCCGCGAGCGCCGTTACCGTGAGCTTGCCTCCAGCCACACCCACGTCGATCGACGCTCTCGGGGAGCCTCACCCATGCGCGGCAAACCGTTCGGACAAGCGGACAGTCACCCTCTTCGGGGGCTCTCCTGGTCGAGGCTCCCCGCGGCGGCACGCGGCAGCGGCAGCGTCGAACATGCAATTCAGCGGATCGCACGGTTCGAATGCACCGTCCTGATCACGGGCGAGACCGGCGTCGGCAAAGACGAAGTCGCCCGGGCGATTCACGGCGCGGGCCCGCGCCGCGACCGGCCGCTGGTCACCGTCAACTGCGGTGGCCTCGTCAGCACCCTCGCCGAGAGCCAACTCTTCGGCCATGAGAAGGGGGCCTTCACCGGCGCCACGAGCGCCTCCCTGGGCGCGTTCCGCACGGCCGACGGGGGCACCGTGTTCCTCGACGAGATCGGGGAGATGCCGATCGATCTCCAGCCCCGCCTCCTCCAGGCCCTCCAGCGTCAGGTGGTGATGCCGGTCGGGGCGAGCCGGGAGCATCCGATCGATGTTCATGTCATCGCCGCCACCAACCGGAATCTCCCGGCCGAGATTCGACGGGGGGCGTTCCGCGAGGATCTCTTCCACCGCCTCAATGCCTTCGAGCTTGCCATCCCTCCGCTCCGCCAGCGAGCGCCCGAGATTCCCGCCTTCATCGCCCACTTCTCGGCCCATTTCGCCGCCAAGTACGAACTCCCGCTGTGGCGGCCGTCCGCGGCGCTGCTGGCCAGATTCCTGAGTCATCCCTGGCCCGGGAACATCCGCCAGATCGCCCAGACGATCCAGCGCATCTACGTGTTCCACGACTCCATCGACGAGGTCCTCCGGGAGGTGTTCGATGCCGAATCGATCCGTGCGAACCAGTCCCCTGCCGGGGCCGCGACGAGTTTTCCCGAAGCGGCCGGGCTCGAGCCCGGCCCGCTCGAGTTCAATCTCGAGGAGTTGCGGCGCCGAACGGTCCGGCGTGCCCTGGTCCATACCGGCGGCCATCGGGCAATCACCGCCCGGCTCCTCGGCGTCAGCCCCAACACGCTGACGAAGCTCGTCGCCGAGGCCTGCCCGGCGATCGCGCCGCGGACGAAGCCGCGGTCTCCCCGCATGCCTCCGCGCGGCGCGGCAGCGGCCCGCGGGGCGAGCGAAGAGGCTTCCTCAGGCACGTCGACTCAGGGTGGCTATCGCCAGCCCCCCCTCCTGCCGGAGGTCGTGGTCTATCAGAACGCGTTGGCCTCCCCGCAGCGATTCAGCTTCACCGATCCGCGTCGGCAGGAAGATGGCCTTCCGCCGGGGCGGTGAACCGGGGCACAGGGTCGGAACGCTGCGTCCAAACGCGTTTCAGGGACGCACCGATGACCGTGCCGCAGGCGCTCACCCTTCGTCTTCATCGCCGCGGAGGAGTTCCGGCGGGATCGGGCCCTCGCCATCCCCCTCGTCGTCGTCGCCACGACGGATCTCGGGAACGGCATACGCCTCGTCGAGCCAGCGGCCCAGATCGATGACGCGGCAGCGTTCGCTGCAGAAGGGGGGAGTGACGACGGCGTTCAGATCGACGTTGGCACTGCAGACGGGGCAACGGGGCATGGCGAAATCCTCCCGGTCACCGGGGGCCATCGAACGAGCATCATCGCGGGCCATCGGCTCGGAGCGTGCGAAGGGGGACGTCAGTCCTTCCCCCCGGATCCGCCCGACTTCTCCCCCGACGACTTCCCCCCCTCGGAGGATTTCGCCGGGGCATCGGCAGCGGCGCCCTTCTTGTACGACTCGCTGCGGTAGTCGGTTTTGTAGAAGCCGGTTCCCTTGAAGACGATCGCGCCGCCGGCCCCGATGAGCCGGCGGAGCTTCTTCTTCTTGCACTTCGGGCAGGTCTTCTTCGTGGCGTCGGTCATCGACTGGAACAGCTCGAAGGCATGCCCGCAGCCGTCACAGACGTAGTCGTAGGTCGGCATCGAATCACTCCCCCTTCGAGACGATGACCTGCGCGGGGCGCACCACGCGGTCGTGGAGCTTGTACCCCTTCGTCGCCGCGCCGACGACCGTTCCCGGAGCGACGCCTTGGACGGTCTGCTGAAGGATCGCCTCGTGAACGGCCGGATCGAACGGCTGCCCCTCGGTCTCGATCGGCTTGCAGCCGTGGATCATCAGCAGCTTCTCGAGCTGCTGCCCCGTCATCCGGAAGCCGGCGATGAGGCTCTCCACGTCGGCCTTCTTTCCGGCCGCGTCGAGGGCCCGCTCGACATTGTCGAGCACCGGGAGGAGGCTGCGGAGGAGATCGATCTCCCGGTAGCGGTGGGCATCCTCGAGTTCACGGCGCGAACGCTTGCGGAAGTTCTCGAGCTCCGCCTGCGTGCGGAGGAGCCGGTCCTCGGCGTCACGGAGTTTCTCGTGGAGATCGGCCCCGGGGGCCGACGCCGGCTGCGGGTCGACCGGAGGAAGATCGTGGGAATCGTCGCTGGTCATGGTTTCTCCTCGCTCTCGGGCACGGAGTCTTTCGGTTGGAAGTATTCACTGAGTCGGCTGAAGAAGCTCGATCGCTTCGGGCTCACGGCCTTCTGCTCCTCGGCAGCTAATTCCCGGAGCAATTGCTCAGCCCTGGGGGAGAGCGTCTTCGGCACCTCGACGTGGACATGGACATGGAGATCGCCGATCCCGCGACCGCGCACCTCTGGCATCCCCAAGCCGCGGACCCGAATCACGTCGCCGGCCTGCGTTCCCCGGGCCACCTGGAGCGGCTTCGGGCCGTCGAGCGTCGGCACTTCGATCGTTGCCCCGAGCGCCGCCTGGCTGAAGGTCACCGGAACTTCGCAGTGGAGGTCGCGGCCGTCACGGTTGAGGAACGGGTGGTCCTCGACCTCGATCACGCAGTAGCAGTCGCCGGGGGGCCCGCCGTTCTGCCCCGGCTCCCCCTCGCCGGCCAACCGGACGCGGACGTCGCGGTCGACGCCGGCGGGGATCGTCACCTTCCGCTCGACCTGCTCTTCGGTGAGGCCGTCGCCACCGCAGCCCGGGCACTTCTCCCGGATGACGTTCCCGGCACCGCGACAGGCCGGACACGTAGTCTGGAGCCGGAACACCCCGGCCGACTGGAGCACCTGCCCACGCCCCCCGCAGTAATCGCAGGGGACCGGCTTTGTCCCCTTCTTGGCGCCGCTGCCGTCGCAGGTGCCACAGGCCTCATGGCGAGTGAACTCGACCGTCTTCGTCGCCCCACGGGCAGCCTCGAGGAGCGTCATCGAAAGGGTGCAGAAGACGTCGCTCCCCTGCCGCGGCCGGTTCGTCCGCCGCCGGGGATCGCCACCGAACATTCCCCCGCCGAAGATGTCTCCGAAGGCCTCGAAGATGTCGGTGATGTCGTTGAACTCGTGCGTCCCGCCCCCCTGGAGGCCGGCGTGACCGTAGCGATCGTAGCGGGCGCGAAGTTGCTCGTCGGAGAGCACCTCGAAGGCGCGGGCGGCTTCCTTGAAGCGGTCCGAAGCCTCCTCGTTGCCGGGGTTCTTGTCCGGATGGAAGCGGATCGCGAGTTTCCGGTACGACTCCGAGATCTGGGACGTCGTCGCAGTGCGCTCGACGCCCAGAATCTCGTAAAAGTCACGCTGTTGGGCCATGGTGGGGCTGGGCGGCCCGCGGGGCACCGCCCTCCTCCCGGAATCCTCCGGACGTCGTGATCGAACCTGAGCCGGCTGTGGATGAAGTACCCCGCCGCTGGATGCGGCGACCAACACCCCCGAAAAACCTTGGCTTTTTCGGGGGTGTCTCAAGTGGAAAAAGGTCAGGGATGACTTTTTCCACGGACATTCAGCGCACGCTTCCCTCGACGCGCTTCCGCTTCGATTCGTCCTTGTCGAGGTTCGTCACGAGCGCTTCCGTGGTGAGGAGGAGCCCCGCAATGCTCGCGGCATTGGTGAGAGCGACGCGAACCACCTTGACCGGATCGATGATCCCGGCCTTGAGCATGTCGACATACTCCCCCTTGTTGGCGTCGTAGCCAACGTGAAGCGGCTTGTCGGCAACCTCGTCGGCAACGACCGAGCCATCGATGCCGCCATTTTCGGCGATCTGACGGATCGGGGCCTCGAGCGACTGGAGAACGATGTCGACGCCGATCTTCTCGTCCCCCTTGGCCTGCGAGCGGACCTTCTCGACCGCCTCACGGCAGCGGAGGAGGGCGACGCCGCCACCGGGAACGATCCCTTCCTCGACCGCAGCGCGGGTCGCATGGAGGGCGTCCTCGACGCGGGCCTTCTTCTGCTTCATCTCCGCCTCGGTTCCGGCACCGACCGAGACGATCGCCACGCCGCCGGTGAGCTTGGCAAGCCGCTCTTGGAGTTTCTCGCGGTCGTACTCGCTGTCGGTGGCGTCGATCTGGTTGCGGATCTGCTGAACGCGGGCGGTGACGTCCGCCGTCTTGCCGGCCCCTTGGACGATC
Source organism: Planctomycetaceae bacterium (assembly GCA_947453375.1). Taxonomy (GTDB): domain Bacteria; phylum Planctomycetota; class Planctomycetia; order Pirellulales; family UBA1268; genus QWOP01. The sequence goes on along the minus strand of CANGGT010000072.1, from coordinate 1,930 downwards.
GTCGTCTCGTTCTTGTCGACGGTGATCGTCTTCGCCTTGCCGAGGTGGGAGAGATCGAGGCTCTCGAGGGTGAGGCCGAGATCCTCGCTGATCAGCGTGCCACCGGTGAGCACGGCGATGTCACCGAGCATCGCCTTGCGGCGGTCGCCGAAGCCGGGGGCCTTGGCGGCACAGACGTTGAGGACTCCGCGGAGCTTGTTGACGACCAACGCCGTGAGCGCGTCGCCATCGACGTCCTCGGCGACGATGAGGAGCGGCTTCCCCGACTGCGCCACCTTCTCCAGGAGCGGGAGGAGTTCCCGGAGATTCGAGATCTTCTTCTCGTGGATGAGGATCAGGGCGTCGGAAAGCTCGCAATCCATCTCCGCGGTGCGGTTGATGAAGTAAGGGGAAACGTAGCCCTTGTCGAACTGCATGCCGTCGACGAAGCGGACGGTGGTCTCGGTCGTCTTTCCTTCCTCGACGGTGATCACACCGTCCTTGCCCACCTTCTGGAGAGCCTCGGCGAGAAGGTCACCGATGGAGCGGTCGTTGTTGGCGGAGATGGCGCCGACTTGAGCAATCTCCTCCGGGCGTTCGACCTTCTTGGCCATCTCGTGGAGCCGAACGGTGGCGGCGGCAACGGCCTTTTCGATGCCGCGGCGGACGGCCATCGGGTTGGAGCCGGCGGCCACCATCCGCGTCCCCTCGCGGAAAATCGCGCGGGCGAGGACCGTGGCGGTGGTCGTACCGTCACCGGCCAGGTCGGAAGTCTTCGAGGCAACCTCGTTGACGAGCTTGGCGCCCATGTTCTCGAAGGCGTCTTCGAGATCGACTTCCTTGCTCACCGTGACGCCGTCCTTCGTGACCGTCGGGCCACCGAACGACTTGTCGATGATCACGTTGCGGCCGGTCGGCCCCATCGTCACCGCCACGGCGCCGGCGAGTTTTTCGACGCCTTTCAGGAGCTTGGCACGGGCGTTGTCGTCGAACAGCAGCTGCTTGGGCACGGGACGATCTCCTCGGGAGCCTGGGTGTGTCTGGGAACGGGTTGTGTGGAAGGGTGGGTTGTGTGACGGAGGCGGCCGGCCACGGCCCGCCGCGGATGCGGCCGGGCCGGGCGGGCCGGAAAACGTCAGCCGGAGACCTTCGCGAGGATCTCGCTCTCGCGGAGGATCTTCACGTCATGGCCGTCGACTTCGATGTCGCTGCCGGAGTACTTGCCATAGATCACCTCGTCGCCGACGGCGAGCGAGAGGGGGGCCCGGGTGCCGTTGTCGAGGAGCTTGCCGGGGCCGAGCGCGACGACATGGCCACGCTGCGGCTTCTCCTTGGCGGAATCGGGGAGAACGATCCCCCCGGCGGTGCGCTCTTCGGCCTCGACGGGCGTCACCACGACACGGTCATCGAGCGGACGGATCTTCAGGTTCTTCGCAGCCATCGTGAATCACTCCGGAAAAAAAAGAGGGAAGGAAATCTGTTTGCAGGGGAAGGACACCAAAGGACGGGAGAGGGGGGGCGACTCACATCATGCCGCCCATGCCACCCATACCGCCCATGCCACCCATCCCGCCGCCCATGCCGCCCATACCACCCATGCCGCCGCCCATCCCGTGGTGATCGTGGCCCTCGCCACCGTGCTCCTCCTCGGCCTTGGGGATCTCGGTGATCAGCGACTCGGTCGTGAGGAGGAGCGCGGCGACGCTGGCGGCGTTTTGGAGCGCCGTCCGCACCACCTTCGCCGGGTCGATGACGCCGGCGGCGACGAGGTCGCAGTACTCTTCCTTGTCGGCGTCGTAGCCGTCGTTCTTCCCCTTCATGTGGCGAACGCGGTTGACCACCACCGGGCCATCGACGCCGGCGTTGGCCGCGATCGCCTCGAGCGGGTAGCGGAGGGAGTTCTTCACGATCGACGCACCGAGCTTCTCGTCCCCTTCGAGGTCGAGTTTCT
>CANGGT010000071.1 GCA_947453375.1 Planctomycetaceae bacterium | reverse complement strand
CGGGGGCCGCCTCGTGGTCGTCCCGGCGACGACGGCGCGCGATCCCATGGCCTTCCGTGAACTGCTCGTGACGGAAAAGGTCACGGTGCTCAACCAGACTCCGAGCGCCTTCCGGCAACTCATCGAGGCCGATCACTCGGCCGAGGCGGGGCCATCGACGCTGGCGTTGCGTTGGGTGATCTTCGGTGGCGAGGCACTCCCCATGCGGATGCTCGCGCCCTGGTTCGAGCGGCAGGGCGATGAGCGCCCCCGGCTCGTGAACATGTACGGGATCACCGAAACGACCGTCCATGTCACCTGGCGGGTGCTCTCGGCGGCCGATGTCGGGCGGATGAGTCTCATCGGAGAGCCACTCTCCGACCTCGAGATCCTCCTCCTCGGCAACGACCTGCTCCCGGTGGCCGACGGTGATACCGGCGAGATCCATGTCGGTGGCCCCGGGCTCGCGCGCGGCTACCTCGGGCGGCCCGAATTGACCGCGGAACGCTTCATACCCCATCCCTTCAGCAGCGTCCCCGGGGCGCGGCTCTACCGCAGCGGCGACTTGGCGCGACGCTTGTCCGACGGGGAACTCGAATATCGCGGACGGGCCGATTATCAGGTGAAGGTCCGCGGTCACCGGGTCGAGCCGGGAGAGATCGAGACGACGCTCCTGACGCATCCTGCGGTGCGGGCTGCCGCCGTGCTCCCCTTCAGGGACGGAGACGAGACGAGCCTGGCGGCGTTCCTTGTCCGGCGGAATGGTAGCGACGAATCGATCGACGGGCTCCGCTCCTGGCTCGAATCACGCCTGCCGTCGGCGTTCGTTCCGGCACGACTCGTGCCGATCGAGAACATGCCCCTCAACGCCAACGGAAAGCTCGATCGCAGTCTGCTGCTCGCGCGTCTCGATGACCATGACAAGCCCACCCAGGGTGAACCGGCGCGACCGGGGACGGAGTTGCGGGTAGCCTTGCTGTGGCGGGCGCTCCTCCGCGGCCCTGCGCCCGGCCGCGACGACGACTTCTTCACCCTCGGCGGCCACTCGGTCATGGCGATGCGTCTCGTGGCGGCGATCCAGAGGGAGTTTCGCGTCCGGTTGCCTGTGACGACAGTCTTCGAGACAAGGACGCTCTCCCGCTTGGCGGCGGCGATTGATGCGGCGGTGGCCGACGGCACCTCGAGGATGGCGGCCGAGGACTTCACGGCGGAACAACCCGTTCCGCTCGAGCAAGAGCGGATCCTTCCGGCGCTGCCGGCCCAAAGGGGAATGTGGCTCCTCGATGCCCTTCTTCCCGATCGGGCCACCTACAACCAGCCGTTCGCGTTTCGTCCCGATGGACCGATCGACTGGGATCGCTTTCGCGCAGCGCTGTACCTGGTGATGGCGCGCCATCCGGCGCTACGAACGAGTCTCGAGGCCGGGGACGATGGCCCGGTCCAGCGGGTTGCGCCGGTCGACAAGGTGCCGGTCCCCTGGTCAGAAGAGCCTCTTGTTGACGAGACGGCGATCGAGGCGGCGCTGCGGGGCCACGCTCGGATTCCCTTTGAACTGGCGACGGCGCCGCTGTGGCGGGCGACGCTGTTCCCGGCGGCGGTGCCGCACGGTGTGCTGCTCCTCAACTTCCACCATGCGATCATCGACCTCTGGTCGATGGATCTCCTCCTCCAAGAGCTTGCCGAGCCGGAGGCCGAGGAGTCCGACGGTGAGCGACCTCCGGTCGAGGCATCCCACCTCCGGCTCCCCGGCCTCGTCCCCGCCGAACGGGATCGCTGCGTCGGGTTCTGGCGCGAGACTTTGGCCGACGCTTCCGGCGAGCTTGCCTGGCCGGGGCGGTGGTCTTCTTGGGACGGCGGACGGACGGGCGGAATGCATCGATTCGCGATCGATGCAGATGCCTCCGCGGCGCTTCATCGAATGGCTGTCGAGACCGGGGCGACGACGTTCCAGATCCTTCTGGCCGTGTTCCACGGCTGGCTCCATCGGGTGACCGGCACCGATGACGTCGTCGTCGGCACGCCGGTGTCGCTGCGGAGCACGCCCGAGGTTCAGGACGCGGTCAATTGCTTCCTGAACACGCTGCCGGTGCGAATCCGCTGGGGCGACGAGGGTATCGCCGGGAGGGCACTCACGGATCTCGTCGGGCACGTGCGGGAGACGTTCCTCGCCGCGGTCTCGCATGGGGATCTGCCGTTCGACGAGATCGTGGCGGCGGCCACCGATGCTCGGGCCGCGGAACGGTCGCCAATCGTGACGACGGTTTTTGTCCACACCGAGAAAGGGCCGACAGCGGCTTGGCTCGGTGGCGTCCGCTGCGAGCCGATCCCGGTCGATACGGGCACGGCGAAGTTCGATCTGACGCTCTTCCTCGAGGGGAACGGCGCGGATCTGAAAGGCGCGTTCGAGTACGACCGACGGCGCTTCGACGAGCCGACCATCGCCGGCTACGCGGCGTCGTTCTCGACGTTCCTCCGGTCGCTGCTCTCCGCCCCTGCCGAGCCTCTCGAACGCGTCTCGCTCCTCTCGGCGGAAGAACGGCAACGTGTCGTTCATGATTGGAACGACACGGCGACCGATCTCGGGCCCCCAGCCACGCTCCAGGATCGTTTTTCCGAACAGGCACGGCAGACACCGCATGCGGTGGCGCTCTTCTGCGAGGGGTATGAGGTGACGTATACCGCCCTCGACGCGGCCTCCGACCGACTCGCCGGCCACCTGTCGTCATCGGGAGTCGCACCGGGACGCCTCATCGGGATTTTTCTCGAGCGGTCGATCGATTTCGTCGTGGCAGTGCTCGGCATCCTCAAGTCAGGTTGTGGCTACGTCCCGCTCCCGGCCGACCATCCCGCCGATCGGCTCGCTTTCATGATCGAGGATGCCGGGCTGACAAAGATCGTCACCTGCCGGGCGCTGGTCGGTTTGCTTCCCGCCCGAGCGGACGATCGAGTGCTGATCGATGCCGACGAGGCGTTCTGGGGCCGGGAAGAGGCGCCGCCGAGCGTCGTTGCTGCCGACGGGACCATGCCTGCGTACGTGATGTACACCTCGGGGTCCACGGGAAAGCCGAAGGGTGTCGTCGTGCCACATCGGGCCGTCGTTCGGCTCGTTTGCGGCCAGTCGTACGCAGGCTTCGGCCCTGAGTTGCGGACGCTGCTCTTGGCCCCCGTCGCGTTCGACGCGTCGACGTTCGAACTCTGGGCTCCTCTCCTCAGCGGCGGCACGTGCGTCGTGTTTCCCGATCGACTGCCGGATCCCGAGCGTCTGGGGAAGATCGTTCTGGAAGGTGGGGTAAACTGCCTCTGGCTCACCGCGGCGCTCTTCAATCATGTCGTCGACACGGCTCCGGGGATTCTGTCGCCGGTCGATCACGTGATTACTGGCGGTGAGGCGTTGTCGGTCGGGCATGTCCGCCGGGCCTTCGACAGGCTGCCGGGAATCCGGCTCACCAACGGCTACGGGCCCACGGAATCGACCACGTTCGCCTGCACGCACCCGATCGATCGCGAAGATGGCTTCCGCGGTGGCAACGTGCCGATCGGTCGGCCGCTGGCGAATACGACCTGTTATGTCGTGGATGATGCGCTCCAACCGGTGGGGATCGGCTTACCGGGGGAATTGCTGATCGGCGGCGATGGGATCGCGATCGGGTATCTCCAGCGGCCGGAGTTGACCGAGGAGAAGTTCATCCCTGACCCGTTCAGTGGGCGTCCCGGCACCCGACTCTACCGTACCGGCGACCTGTGCCGATGGCGCGACGACGGCAACCTTGAGTTCCTCGGCCGACTCGACGACCAGATCAAGATTCGGGGATACCGCGTCGAACCGGGGGAGATCGAGGCGGCGCTCGAACAAATCGAGGAAGTCAGGCGTGCTGTTGTCGTCTGCCGAGAAGTCAACCCTGGCGATCGCCGGCTCATCGGCTACCTGGTCGTCGACGACGATGCGCCGGACGACGAGGCTCTGAAGGCCGAGCTTGCGTCTCGGCTTCCGGAGGCGATGGTCCCATGGCGATTCGTTCGCGTCGACAGCCTGCCGATGAACGCCAACGGCAAGCTCGACCGTGCGGCGCTGCTGCTTCCTGACGCCGCCTCATCCGAGGACGAGTCGCCCTTCTCGTCCCCCCGGGGGGCCATGGAAGAGGCCCTGATGGCGATCTGGTGCGAGTTGCTCGGGATTTCGGCGCTCGGCCGCGACGACGACTTCTTCGCCCTCGGCGGCCACTCGCTTATGGCGATGCGCCTGATGTCGGCGATCGAGCGTGAGTTTCGCGTCCGACTGCCCGTCACGACGATCTTCGAGACCAGAACGGTCTCGCGCCTTGCGGCGGCGATTGATGCGGCGGTGGCCGACGGCGCCTCGAGGATGGCGGCCGAAAGCTTCACGGCGGAACCACCCGTTCCCCTCGAGCGAGAGCGGATCCTTCCGGCGCTGCCGGCCCAACGGGGAATGTGGCTCCTCGATGCCCTTCTTACCGACTGGGCGACCTACAACCAGCCGTTCGCGTTCCGCCCCGACGCACCGATCGATTGGGATCGCTTTCGCGCTGCGCTGCACCAGGTGATGGCGCGCCATCCGGCGCTACGAACGAGTCTCGAGGTCGGGAACGATGGCCCGGTCCAGCGGATCGCGCCGGTCGACAAGGTGCCGGTCCCCTGGTCAGAAGAGCCTCTCGTTGACGAGACGGCGATCGAGGCGGCGCTGCGGGCTCACGCCCGGATGCCCTTCGACCTGGCGAGGGCGCCGTTGTGGCGGGCGACGCTGTTTCCGCAGGCGGCCCCACACGGCGTCCTCCTCCTCAATTTCCACCACGCGATCATCGACGATTGGTCGATCGACGTGTGTCTCGCCGATCTTGGCCGGGCCTACGTGTCGCCGGAATCATCAGGCGCCGACGGCTCATCGTCCGCCTTCGCTCCGATGGCGGTGCCGGCGATCGCCGGGCCACTCGATCCGGTCGCGGATAGGAACTTTTGGACTGCCGAGCTGACTGGGATCCCCGACGGCGTCCGTTGGCCAGGGGCGATCGGTCACGCTGGAGCGGCAACGTCTCGGGGTGAAACACGCCGCTTCCGGCTCGACGTTGCTGTCGCCGACGCCTGGCGGGGGATCGCCCGGGAGGCCGATGCCACCCTTTTTGCTGCCCTGTTTGCGGCGTTTCACGCCTGGGTCCATCGGGTGACCGGCAGCGAGGACACGGTCATCGCCACGCCGGTCGCGGGGCGTGGCGTGGAAGGCCTCGAAGAAGCGGTGGGCTGTTTCCTCAACACACTTCCCATCCGTGTCCGCTGGGGAGGTGACCCCGCACTCGCGCAGGGCACGGCCGGCGCTGCGATCCGACGGGTGCGAGACACGTTCCTCACGGCCCTTGACCACGGGCAGTTGCCCTTCGACCAGATTGTCACGTGTGTTCCCGGCCGCCATGCCGGTCGCCGCCATCCGGTGACCAACGTGATGTTCGTGTTCCTCGAGCCGATCATCCCGACGTGGGCCCTCGGGCCTGCGCGGATGGAGAGAGTCGACGTCGACACCGGCACGAGCCGTTTCGACCTCACGCTCTCCCTCGTGGCGGGCAGCGATGGGATCGAGGGGACGGTGGAATACTCGACCGATGTTCTCGCTGGCGCTGACGTCGATCGGCTCGTCACCGGATTCATCTCGCTCCTCGGGACGGTGGCTGCCGATCCGGGCGTGGCGATCAGAGACATCGATCTGCTCCCCGTCGAGGAGCGTCGGCGGGTTCTCCACGACTTCAACGCCACGGCGACCGACCTCGGGCCCCCCGCGACGCTCCAGGAACTCTTCGCGGCGCAGGTTTGCCGCACGCCGGCGGCTGTGGCGCTCGAAAGTGGCAACGAAATCCTCTCCTATGCCGAGCTTGCCGGGCGGGTGAACCGGTTGGCCAGATTCCTGCGTTCCCGGGGCGTAGGCCGCGACGTGCCGGTGGCCGTGTGCATGGAGCGGTCGGTGGAGATGGTGGTGGCGCTGCTGGGAATCGTCACCGCCGGTGGCGCGTATCTGCCGCTCGACCCGGAATATCCAACGGTCCGGATCGGGGCGATGCTCGCGAGCGCCTCCGCGCCGGTCGTCCTCGTGCAGGAGCGTTTTCGTGACCGGGTGGCGGGTGCCATCGGGGGCGCAGGCGGCGAGGTGTTTCAGGTCGATGCCCAGCAGCAGGAACTCGCCGCCTTCGGAGACGGACCGCTTGACGCCATCGTCGGGCCCGATGATCTCGCCTACGTGATCTACACGTCGGGTTCGACCGGGGCCCCGAAGGGGGTGATGAACACGCACGCGGGGATCGTCAATCGGCTCCGCTGGATGCAGGACGCCTACAAAATTGACGCCCGAGACCGCGTGCTCCAGAAGACGCCTTTCGGCTTCGACGTGTCGGTGTGGGAGTTCTTCTGGCCGCTCCTCACCGGCGCCAGGATCGTGATGGCGCCGCCCGGCCTGCATCGGGAGCCCTCGGCGCTTGCAGACCTCGTTGAGGCGGCAGGCATCACCGTCATCCACTTCGTCCCGTCGATGCTCGAGGTCTTTCTCGATGGGCCCGGTCTGGAGCGATCCTGCCGCTCGCTTCGACACGTTTTCGCCAGCGGTGAGGCCCTCGGCGAGGCCGCGATGAGCCATTGCCTGCGGCGGATTCCTGCCCGGCTCCACAACCTCTACGGGCCAACAGAAGCCGCGGTCGACGTGACGTATCACGAATGCCGGCCGGAAGATCCGCCGGGGCCGGTGCCGATCGGTCGGCCGATCGCAAACATGCGGACGTATGTCCTCGACGCGGCGCTGCGGCCAGTGGGCGTGGGGATCGAGGGAGAGCTGTGGCTTGCCGGCGTCGGGGTGGCCCGTGGATACCTCGGTCGCCCCGATCTCACCGCCGAGCGGTTTCTCCCCGACCCGTTCTTCGAGCGGCCCGGTGAGCGGATGTACCGCACCGGCGATCTGGCCCGGTGGCGTCATGACGGCGAGATCGAGTACCGCGGCCGGCTCGACCACCAGGTGAAGATCCGCGGCGTCCGCATCGAACTCGGGGAGATCGAGGCCGAGCTCGAACGAATCGAGGGAGTGACTCGGGCAGTGGTCATCGACCGTGAGATCATCCCCGGTGACCGGCGGCTCGTCGCCTACTTCATTGCCGAGGCCTCTGCCCCGAACGACGACGCGTTGAAGGTGCTCCTCGCGGAGCGGCTTCCGGAGGCGATGGTGCCGTGGCGGTTCGTGCGCGTCGACGCCCTCCCGGTGAACGCCAACGGCAAGCTCGATCGGGCTGCGCTCCCTTTGCCCGATGCCGCAATCGATGCGGTAGAGGCTACGCCCCGGTCCGCCCCGGTCGGGGAGACCGAAGAGGCCCTGGCGGCGATCTGGTGCGAGCTGCTCGGGATCCCGGCGGTGGGACGCGACGACGGATTTTTCGCGCGTGGCGGCCATTCGCTGTTGTCGATGCGGCTGGTGGCGGCGATCGAGCGGCGGTTCGGGGTCCGCCTGCCGGTCAAGACCGTATTCGAGGTGCCGAGGCTCGCCGAGCTTGCCGCCCGAATCAGCCAGCCGCCGGCGGCGCTTCCCGAATCGACCGTGGCGCTGACAACGATTCCAGCCGGCGCCGAGGTCATCGACTGTCGGCCGCTTCCGGCGCAGCGGGGCATGTGGCTCCTCCATGCGCTGCTCCCCGATCCGGCCACCTACAACGTCCCGATCGCGTGGCGCGTCGACGGGCCGATCGACTGGCTGCGGATGGAGCGAGCCCTGGCAGCGGTCGTGGCCCGCCATCCGGCGCTGAGGACGGCGCTTGTGGAGGTGGATGGTGAGCTCGTGCAGCGGGTCCTGCCGACGGCTGCTGTCGCCGTGCCGTGGCGCGTCGTCACGGTCGCGGAAGAAGCGGGCCTTCAGGCGACGCTCGAGCACGAGGCCTCGACACCGTTCGATCTCGCCGTCGCGCCGCTCCTGCGGGCGGTGCGAATCGACCTAGCCGGGACCGACCCGGTACTGATGCTGACGTTTCATCATGCGATCATCGACGAGTGGTCGATCGGGATCCTCCGCGCAGATCTGGCCGCCGCGTACGCCGCCGCCGACGCCTTCAACGGCGGGAGCCTGCCGGTTGTGACGTCGGCCCGGGATTCGGCCGACATCGAACGCGATCGACAATTCTGGCGTGAGGAGCTCGCCGCCGCTCCCACGGAGACGCCGCTCCCCGGGAGATCGGTGGCCGTCGTCGAGGCGTCGCGAGGCATGACAAGCCGGTTCACAGTCGAGCGGGATGCCCTCGACCGGCTCCGCGGCCTCGCCGAACGTTCCGGCGTGACGGTGTTCAATGTTCTCCTGGCCTCCGTCCACGCCTGGCTTCAGCGGATCACCGGCGAGCGCGATCTCGTCATCGGTACGCCGGTGGCCACACGCGGTGCGCCGGAAACCACCTCTGCAGTCGGCTGCCTCATCAATGTCCTCCCGGTGCGCGTGCGCTTCGACGAGGGGTCTTCGGCAGATCCCCTCACCCTGCCGGGGCTCGCGGAGCGAGTTCAGGGAATCTTCCTCCGCGCCCTCGACCATGCCGATCTCCCCTTCGACCAGATCGTGGCCGCGGCGATGCCGACGCGACAAGGGAGCCGCCAGCCCCTCGTCAACGTCCTCCTCACCGTCGTCGAGACAGGGAATCGGGCATGGAGGATCGGCGCTGCCACTCTCCGGCCGGAGCCCATCGATGCCGGAATGGCCCGCTTCGATCTTTCGCTCACCCTCGAGATCAGGCCCGACGGCCTGGAGGGATCGCTCGAGGTTCCGGCCGGACGGTACGACGCAGATGTCGCTGCTGGATTCGCGGCGCGGTACGCGGCGTTCCTTGCCGAGGCAGCGTCCCAGCCGACGCTTCCGATCGAGCGGATGGCGATGCTGCCCGACGCGGATCGGCGACGGGTGATCGAGGAGTTCAACGAGACGGACGTCGATCTGGGACGAGCGACAACGCTTCATCACCTCGTGCTGGAGCAGGCCGCGCGGACGCCATCGGCCTGCGCGGTGCGCGAGGGGGAGGCGATGCTCACCTACGACGCCCTTCAGCAGCGGTCAGCGCGGCTGGCGAGGAGGCTCCGTGGCTCAGGCATCGGGAGTGGCGATCGGGTGGGGATCGCGCTGCCCCGATCGATCGACGCGACGGTCGCCATGCTCGCCGTGCTCCGCAGCGGGGCCGCTTGGGTGCCTCTCGACCGGGATGCCCCGCCTGCCCGTCTGGCGTTCATCGTCGACGATGCGCAGCTTTCCGCGATCATCGACTCGGTGCCGTCGGCCGGCGGTTGGCCGGCAGGGATCGCCGTCATCGATTTCGAGGCACCGGATCGCGCCGATCGAGCGGAGGATGACTTCCCCACAGTCGACCCCGAAGCGCCTGCTTATGTCATGTACACGTCGGGCTCGACCGGCCAGCCGAAGGGGGTCGTGATCCCCCATGCGGCAGTCGTGAACTATCTCCGTGGGAAGCAGCGGCGCTTCCCACTGGATGCCGCCGACGTCTGTCTTCACGCCACCCGGACGACGTTCGACATCTCTGTCTACGAGGTTTTCGCCCCGCTGATGGCTGGCGCTTCGCTTGTCATTCTTCCGCCGGGGCGGACCGATCCCGTCCGGGTCGCCGAGTTGGTTCGTGAAACGGGGGTTACCGTCGCCCAGTTCGTACCGTCGCTCCTCGCCCTCCTCGTCGATGACGACTCGTTTGTATCGTGCCGGACGCTCCGTCGCGTCTTCTGCGGAGGCGAGGCGATGCCGATCGGCTTGATGAACCGATTCCTGGATCGATCGGCCGCGGAACTGATCAACGTCTACGGCCCCACGGAGGCGACGGTCTGGGCGACGGCCTGGGTCTGTCGGCAGAGTGAATGCAGGGAGACGCCGCCGATCGGTCGCCCGCTCGACAACGTCCGCTGCTATGTCCTCGATGCCGGCCGCCGGCCGCTCCCCGTGGGGGCGGTGGGAGAACTGTTCATCGGCGGAGCCCAACTGGCCATCGGCTACCACGATCGCCCTGATCTGAATGCCGAGCGGTTCCTCCCCGATCCGTTCATGCCGATGCCGGGAGCGCGGATGTACCGAACGGGGGATGCCTGCCGGTGGCGGCAGGACGGGCTTCTCGAATTCGTCGCTCGCACCGATCAGCAGGTAAAGATTCGCGGGCATCGGATCGAGCCGGCGGAGATCGAGGCATGTCTGTCTGGCCATCCGGGAGTCGCTGCGGTCGCGGTCGTGGTGAGCATGGGGAACGGCCCAGCGTCACTCGTCGCCGGGGTGGTGCCGCGCGGAGACGTGTTGGATGTCGCCGCCCTCCGGAAGTGGACTGCCGAACGTCTCCCCGAGGTCATGATTCCCTCCCGGTTTGTCAGCCTCGAAGAGCTGCCGGTGAATCCCAACGGCAAGCTCGACCGGCGGGCGCTCATGGCGCAGATCGATGCGTCAGCCGTCACCTCCGCCGTCCGCGCACCGTTGGTTGCCGGCTCCCCGCGCGTCCTGCCGGTGTTTCTCTCGCAAATCCGGTCCGCATGGCAGAGGGTGTTCGGTCGCGTCGATTTCGACGACGAGGAGAACTTCTTCCACGATCTCGGCGGGCAGTCGCTCATGGCGGCCCGGCTCGTCGCCGATCTCTCCTCGGTGCTCGGCCGCCGGGTGCCGCTCGCAGCGGTGTTCGAGGCCCCCACCGTGGTGTCGATGGCGGGACTTCTCCGCGACGAGGGGTGGACGCCTCGCTTTCGCTCGATCGTTCCCCTCCAACCGTTGGGGGGTGGGCCCCCGCTGTTTCTGTTCCATGGTGTCGGCGGGGGCGTCACGGAAACCCTCGAACTCGCTCGGGCCTTCGCGCCGGACGTGCCGGTCTATGGCCTCCAGGCCATCGATCGCGACGGTGGCGAGATGCAGGCCTCGCTCGAGGCTTTTGGCGCGATCTACGCCGCGGAGATCGTCGCCTTCCAGCCTCAGGGGCCCTATTTCCTCGGCGGCTTCTCGTTGGGGGGATGGTTTGCCTACGAGACGGCCCGGCAGTTGCTCCTCGGCGGGCACGACGTGGCGCTCCTCGCTCAGTTCGACACCCACATCAATTGCATCCTTCCTGACGAGGTCGTGGGAGATTCCGAGCGTGAGATCTCGCGGCAGTATGTTTGGAAGCATCTCCGCCGGTTCGCGTCTCACCCGGCGCAGTGGTGGCGCTACCTCAGCAGGCTCCCTGGTCGCTACAAACTCGCCCGACGGTGGCGAGCGGTCGATCCGATCCAAAGCGACGCCCATGGGGCGATCGTGGCGAGCCACCGGGCGATGCCCTACGCCGGTTCTGTCGACTATTTCCAGTCGGCCGATTCCCTGCCGGCGGTCCTCGGCGTGTGGCGGCGGTGGTGCGCCGGTCGAGTGACCGTGCACCAGATCCCGGGTGATCACCACGAGGTCATCCTCGGCACGAACGCAGCCATGGTCGCGACGATCGTCCGCGGCATCATCCGCGATCGCACGCCGCAGGGCTGCAGCCCGGTTGATCCCGCGGAGCGGAGCGACGCATGAACACCACCGCAATCCTGCTCGGGATCGAGGCCCGCAGGGCGGCTTCGTGGCTGCTGTTTCTCGCCGCGATCGGTGGCGTTTCGGTCGTTTGCAGCGGGCGGGTTGTCGGAGTACCTCCGGCTGCGGTCGGGTTCCTCCTCGGGGGAATCCTGACAGTGGCGGCGCTCGGAGCCCACGTCCCAGCGCCGGCCGGCCATCTCGGCGGCACCGCGGCGACCATGGCGGCCCTGGTGGCCAGGCTCACGTGGCCGTTGATCGGCGGATTCGTGGGTGCCCTGGCAAGCCCCGGAGGCCCCTCGGGGGCCGCGCTGGCCGGATTCTTTACGGGAATCGGCTTCAATGCCGCGATCTGTGTGGGGCTCGCACGGACGCTTTCCAACCGGGCGGATGTGGCGAGCACGGCGCTGATGATCACCGCGGGAGTGGGGCTGGCAGGAGCCGCAGGATGGAGCCGATTTCCCGAAAGCCTCGCGGCGAGGGGGGGAGCGACTGTCATCGCCGTGGCTGCGGCGATCGGTGCTGCAGCGATCGTGGCCCACATCCCCGTCGCTCCCCGGAAGCCACGGGGGACCGGTCGCCTGATCGCCTCGGGTGAACCGGCACGGGGCAGGCTCGATCTCGTCGGCATGGCGGCAGCCCTGACGGGGATGGTCATCTGCCTCTTCCTCGCGCCGGAGTCGGCCGCTGCCAATCGAATCTTGGCAGTCGCTTGTTTCGTAGCGCTGGCCGTTCCCGAAGCCACGATTTCGCCGGTCTCCCTCGGGAGGGGCTGGGGACGGTTGATGGGCGCCGTGCCCCTTCGACCAGCCTACGGCGGTGAGCGACTCGGCATGACCGATCTCGCCACCGACTCGGTCGGCTTTCATGCCCTCCTGCTCGGATGGCCCTCCCTGGTGGCGCTCGCCCTCTTGGCCGGTGAAAGGGAGCGATCGGCCGGCGCCGTTTCGACCGTTGCTGCCCTCGCAGTCACCGCGGCGGTCACCTGGGGGGTCGCTTCGCTCGTCCGCCGCCGCGCCGACGGAGGCACCACCCTGGCGGCGGTGACTGCCGCCCTGATCGTGGTGTGGATGGCCGTGGTGTCGTACCGGGCGGCCTGACCGAAGGACGATCTTGCCGGGTTTGCGCACCTTTCCCGGCCGGTTGGCGAAGGGAATGCGTCCACCGTGATCGGGTCCAGATTCGCCCCGGGCCGGAACGATAAGGAGGGGGAGCGCACCAACCGTCGCGCCCCAGCGGTGACTTCAAGGAGGAGTTCTCGTGCACGGAAGCTTGTTGGCCGGTCGTCGGCGGAGGGGAACGATCCTCCCTGGAGTCATTCGTCGCGCCGCTGTCTGGATGGTGGCCGTCGCCTCCGTCAGTCCGGCCCTCCGGGTGGAGGCCGCCGGGTTCGCCCCGAGCGAGACGGTCTTTCCGGCGACGACGCGCGTCTGGGTGAGCACCCCGGATCCTCGCCGGCTCCAAGAGAGCTTCGACAACACCGATTACGGCCAGTTGCTCAAGGACCCGCAGATGCGCCCCTTCGTGGAGAGCGTCCGCGATCAGGCCCGCAGGGCCAGCCGGCAGCGTCTGGGGAAGCTCGGGCTCTCCTTCGAGGATTTCGCGAGCGTGCCGGGGGGAGAGGTGGCCCTCGGCGTCATCGAGCCTGCCGCCGGCAAGCTCGCCACCGTGCTCCTCGTCGACACCACCGGCCACGGTGACGAGGCGACGCGCTTGGTGGAGACGATCGGCGAGCGTCTTACCGAGCGCAAGGCGACGAAGGCGACCTCGACGTCGGGCGACGACGCGACGATGACGGTCTATGACGTGCCCCAGGAACCGGGCGCCGCGTTCCCGACCCGCGTCGCCATCGTCCTCCGCCCCGATGCCCTGATCGTCGGCGACGACCCCGCCGTCGTCCTGCAGACCGCGTCGTCGCTCTCGGGCCGGGCCGACGGCCTCGCCACGGTCGCGTCCTACAAGGCGGTGTGCGACCGGTGCGCCGACAAGGTCTCCGCGACCGCCGCGCCGATCCGCTGGTATGTCGATCCGCTCGGTTTCGCCCGTGCCGTCCAGGCCGCCAATCCGCCCCGCGAGAAGCGCAAGGGCCCAGACTACGTGGCGATTCTCGGTCGCCAGGGCTTCGACGCTGTGAAGGCCGTCGGAGGGGTGATCGTGCTCGATGACGGGCTCCACGATCTCCGCCACCACACCCTCATCCATGCCCCGCCGCTCGAGGGGCGGAAGGCGTTCGCCCCCGACCGCTACAAACTTGCCGCCCGCATGCTCCAGTTCCCCAACACCGCCCGGCTCGATCCGCCGACCTGGGTGCCGCGCGACGTGTCGAGCTGGGTGACGATGCAGTGGGACATGAAGACGGCGTTCGCCTCGGCGGAGTCACTCGTCGACGATGTCGTCGGCGAGAAGGGGGTTTTCGAGGATGTCATCGCGTCGCTCAAGGAAGATCCGGACGGCCCGCAGATCGACGTCGAGAACGACCTCGTCGGATGCCTCGGCACCCGGGTGTCGATCATCAGCGACCACACGATGCCGATCGACATCGACAGCGAGCGGCTCGTGATCGCCATCGAGACGCACAATCCCGAGCAGGTCGCCAAGACGGTCGCAAAGTCGATGTCGACCGACCCGGACATGCGGAAGGTGGAGTTCGACGGACACGTCATCTGGGAACTCATCGACCGCACCGACGCGATCCCGAAGCTCGAGATCGAGACCCCTGGCCTCGTGTCGGCCCACGCCGACTCCGAGTCCGATTCGGAGGCCAAGGGGCGGCGGGGACGGCTTCGTGATCGAGAGGAGAAACTCCTGCCGCACTCGGCGGTGACGATCGCCCACGGCCATCTCCTCCTCGCCTCGCACCGCGACTTCCTCGAACGCGTCCTCGCTACCTCCCAGACTGACGGCACGCTCGGCGACACTGGCGACTATGGCGTCGTGACGGAGGAGCTGGCCCGGTTGTTTCCCGGAGAGACGGCGCTGCGGAGCTTCGGGCGTGGCGATGAGACGATCCGTCCGGCCTACGAGATGCTCCGTCGCGGTGAGATGCCGAAGTCGAAGAGCCTCATGGGGCAGTTGCTCAACGTCGTCCTCGGCGACGGCAAGGAAGGGAGCGTTCGCGAACAGCGGATCGACGGCAGCACGTTGCCGGAGTTCGACGTGATCCAACGCTACTTGGGCGCCGCGGGGGTGGGGATGGAGACCGTCCCCGAAGGGTGGTACATCGCCGGTGTCGCCCTGCCCCGCGACGGTCGCAGCGATGCTCTGGCCCGCGAGCCTTCCGAGACGGTCGGCCGCTGACAGCGAGGGTTTCCGCCCACTGACAACGACCCACGACGCCGTCGGGATTCGTCCCGGCGGCGTCTGTCGTTTCGGAAACTCAGCCCGGACGCGGGGTCAACGGGGCTGAGGGGCGTTGTCCTTGCCCGCCTTCCGAGCCGGTGCCGCTCCAGCGGCGGGCCCACGGGTCGATTCGAGGACGGCCCAGAACGGGTGCTGGCGATCGCCTCGGGTTCGCAGGTCCTCGAGGAGCACCGTCTCGTCGGGCTGCACCGGATCGCGCGACAGCTTCCGGCCGTCGAGGCTGACGTTCACCGGCTGGGTGAAGTCGACGAGATCGGGGGAGAGCCACACCCGGACCTTTTCGGCTCCGCAGTGGATGACAAGACCGTTGGTGGCCGTCGTCTTGGCGTCGAGCGTGAACGGCCTGACGCCCTGTCCGGGCGGCCATTGCGACGGCAGAACGACCGTCTTCGGGGGAGCGCCGGAAAGCTCCACCCACCAGAAGAAGTTATCCCACGGCCGCATCGACACCGCGTCGATCGTCGTGGGGAAGAACGTCCGCTTGCGACGCTCCATCCAGTCGAAGATCCGCAGCAGTTCGTCGGCGAAGTGCTCGTGGCCGCGGCCCCGGTACTCGACGTAGGTGGTGTCGAAGCCCTTGGAGAGGTAGCGGTCGAGATCCATGCCGTTGCGGGCGAAGGTGCCGTTGTCGAGTTCGCCACCGACGACGTAGATCGGCAGCGTGCGGGCGTTGTGCCAGTAGTGGTTGACGTAGCGGCCGGCGCCGGGCGTGATCGCCACGAGCCCCGCCCACAGATCGGGATGGGCCAGAGCGATGTCCCAGGCAGCGTCGCCGCCGAGGGAGTGCCCCGAGAGGAAAACGCGATCGGTGTCGATCGCAAACCTCCGCTGCGACTCCCGCAGCGCGCCGAGGACGGCCGCGTGCTCGCGGGCCGAATAGCCGTAGGTCGATTGCCCCTCCTCCGTCCAGCGGGGAGCGACGACGATGCAACCGTGCCTGGTCGCCTGCCCGACCCGTCGGCCGTCCGGCCCCGGCGGGCCGGCCCACCAAGTGATCTGGTCGGCCGGCGTCGTGAAGGCGGCGTGGAGCGAGACCACCGTCGGATAGCGGCGGAGTGGATCGTACTCCGGCGGCACCTGCACGAGGCAACTGACGGCCTTTCCGTCGGTGCCGGTGAACTCGAACTCGTGGAGCCCGGGGGCCGTCGGCTCCGGAGGGTCGACCGGCGGACGCATTTGTCGCGCCAAGCCTGCGATCGTCGCCGCGTCCCCGGCTTCCTCGTCGGCTATCTGGTCGCGGAGCGTTTGACGCGCCGCGGCGTCGTTGCTCCGGAGGTAATCGCGGAGGCAATCGCGGACGCGCACGGCGGAAAGGGCGAGTTTGAGGTTCTCGCCGGCTGCCGCGGCCCCCTGGAGCCATCCGGAGATGGCGATCGCCATGGCCCGGTCGGCGGCGAGATCCGGCTCGGTCCCCATCCGATCGAAGGCCGACAGCCGATCGAGCGTGGCAAAAGTCATCTCCGCGGCGATCTCGTCGAGAATGACCGTACAGGCGGCGCGAGTCTCGTCGTCGTCAAGAGAATCGCAGCGTTCCTGGAGGAGGCGGAGGAGCCTTTCCGCCGAAGCCTGGCGGTCGCGGTAGGCATCGCGAGCCTCTCGGATTGCTTCGACGGTCTCGGCCGAAGCCTCGTCGGCGGGGAAGTTTTCGAGAATCTCCATCGCCAGGGCATCCTGACCCGCCCGGCCGCGCAGCCGGACCTCGTCGAGGAGCCTGGTGGCCGACAGTTCCCCCAGGCTTCGTCGCTCTTCGGAGAGGTTCTTCAAGCCGGGGAAATCGCGGATGACGCCATCGAGTTCGGCCCGCGCTTCCTCGTAGCGTTCCGCCTGGAGGAACAGTCGCACGATCCGCAGTCGCTCCTCCGAACTGGCCGGATCGGTCTGGCGGTCGAGGACGACGCGCATCTGATCGCGGGGGATCGCGCCGGTCGACAGCCGCATGTCGAGGAGGAGCGGATTGTCGGTGAGGACGCCCTGGACGCGGGTCCAACGGGGGGTGATCTCGGTGATCCCTTGGACGACGTCGAGCCGGCCGGAGGCCGTCGACAGCGTGAGGATGCGGCGTCCGAACTCATCGAACGGCGTGGCGCCGAGGATGCCGCCGATCGAAGCGACCCGGCGACCGTTCTCAGGCACGCGCTGCGGAACCTCGATCCGCTCGAGTTGCCGCGCGAACGGAAGTTCTTCGGCCTTCACCACGCGACGGCGTGAGACGAACGTCCGGGTCAGTTCGTCATCGCACATCAGCACCGGAGTTCCGGCAGTCCGGCTGTTGGTAGCCTCGGCGATCGGATCGACAGCCACCCCTGCAACGAGGGCAAACCGCCCTTCCAGGATCCGGCCATCGGCCATTTCCACCCGGTCGGCAAGCGCCCTGGACGCCAGGCCCCAGCCGCCGAGGGCCATGCCGAACGCCAGAACGCCGATCGCTCCACGCATCCAGCCACAGCCTGCCAAGCAGCGGCAGTCGACGCGAAGCGCGGATGGCCATGCCGACGGCTCGGCGGCTTGGGCGCGGGATCTCATCGAGTGTCCTCCATGACCTTCGGCGCTCTGCTTCCTCCGCGGAAAGCGCCGCGGCAGTTTAGCAGCCCGGTGAAAAACGATCCGCCGCCGGAGTCGCTGGCATTTCAGTCCGGGACACCTGCGGTGTGTCCCGGGAGCGACCGAGGAACGCAACGGACCCCAGAGGCGGGGTTCTCCCGGTCGTCACCAATGGCCCCGCGACGGCTCCCGGAGCGCCGAGGGCCAGCGGGACACG
Organism: Planctomycetaceae bacterium; assembly: GCA_947453375.1. Lineage (GTDB taxonomy): Bacteria > Planctomycetota > Planctomycetia > Pirellulales > UBA1268 > QWOP01. The sequence goes on along the minus strand of CANGGT010000071.1, from coordinate 2,695 downwards.
TGCCGTGCCGGCGGAGCCCGGGAACGGTACACTTCCGGGAGATCGAGGCGTCGCCGATGCCAATCCCAAAGGGGGAGATCGCTCCCCGCCCCACCGCCACCGAACTTCCGGAGAGGATCCCAATCTGATGCGCGGGCCGATGGGCGACTTCGTGCGGCGGGCACTCTCGTGGGGCATCGTCTCTTCGCTTCTCCTGCCGATCCTGGCGTTGGTTGTGATCGGGCTCGGGGCGTTGCTGTCGGCGCTCGGGGACGCCCTCGGTGCCCGCTTCTGCGGGCGTGTGGCCCTTCTCGCGGCTGTGATCTGGCTCCTGGCGGTCGTGGCGACGGCGGTCCTCGCTGGAATTGCAGCGCTTGCTGCCGAAGGGGGGCGTCGCTGTGGCGAGCCCGGCCGGCACCGACTCCGGAAGGGGCCGCGGCGGCACCGTCGACGACGTCTGCGCGAGCGAATGGAAGGGGAGCCACAGCAGGAAGTATGGGGAGATCGACCCGGCGATGGTGGGCGTTCCCAGCGACGCGATCCTGGCGCGGGGTGACCGGCGCCCGATGGAGTGGGAGCGATGCCGATCAAGTTCCGCTGCACGGGATGCCGTTCGAAGCTCTATGTGCCGGCTCGCTGGCACGGGACGTCGATCGTCTGCCCACGCTGCGAAACGCGGGTGATGGTGCCCGCCGAGGCTGCGGGGGGCGTTGTCACGACGTTCGAGGGGGCGGCGGTCGAAAAGTCGCTCGAGGCTCTGGTCCCCGCCGCGGATGAGCCCTTCCATGCCGCCCCGTTCTCGGTCAAAGTTGGTGCCAAGGGCCGTCGCCGGGGGAAACGCACCGCTGAGCCGCCGGCGCCGGGAAAGCGACGAGCGGTGACCCTTCCCGCCTGGGTTCCGTATGCTTGGGGCGTGGCGCTTTTGCTCGTCGCCGTGGGAGCGTTTTTCGCAGGGGTGTGGTGGGCTTCGAGAGGGGGCGGATCATGATCGGCACAGGCATGGTTTCGGTCGCCTGCGGGAACAGACGCGGATGGCCGTCGGGAGCGATCTTGGCGGCCGTTGTGGCGGCGGTTGTGACGATCACGCCCGCGAGTCGCGCGGATGACAAACCCTCGACGGCGGCCGTCGTGAAGTCGCTGCTCGATGGCGTGCGCGAGGATCTCGAAGCGGAACGTCCTGTGGCGGCTCGTGAACGGTTTGTGAAGGCGATCGAGGCGCTCTCTGCGATTCTCGAGGCAGAGCCGCCGCCGGCGGCGGCCCGCGGCCTGCTTGACCGCGCCCGGACGCTGCGCGACGAACTCGAACTCCAGGGCGTGGAGGTCGATGCCATCGAACTCCCCTCCCTCCCCCGGGCGGCCGCCAAGCCGAAGGGGGAGTCCGCGGCGAAGCCAGCCAAGCCCCCGGCCGGGCCCGTGAGGAAAGGGGCCGTTGGCAAGCCGGCGGGCGCCGGTGCGAAGGGCCAGGCCTCGAACGCCGTGAGCTTCGTCGAGCAGGTCGCCCCGATCCTCGTGCGCCATTGCGGGGGCTGTCATGTTGCCGGCCGGCGGGGGGATTTCCAGTTCACCTCCTACGACACCCTCATGAAAACCGGGATGGTGCAAAAGGGGGCTGGGGCCGACAGCCGCCTCGTCGAGGTGATCCGCACCGGCGATATGCCGCGTGGTGGAGGCAAGGTGTCGCCTGACGAATGCGCTCTGCTCATCACCTGGATCAACGAGGGGGCCGTGTTTGATGGCACCGATCCGTTGGTGTCGCTGCAGAATCCGGGGGCGGCCACGGCGGCGGTTGCGTCTCCTGCAGGGGCTGTGAAGCTCGAGCCGGGAGAGGTGTCGTTTGCTTTCGAGGTCGCCCCGGTGCTCGTCAAGCAGTGTGCCGGCTGCCACGACGCGATGCAGCCCGACGGCAATCTCTCGATGGTGTCGCTCGAATCCCTGCTTCGCGGCGGCGCCAACGGGGCGCCGATCGTCGGCGGCGAGGGAGCTGCGAGCCTGCTTGTCAGAAAGCTCAAAGGGAAAGAGATCGAGGGGCAGCCGATGCCTCTCGGGAAGACCCCCCTCAGCCCGGAGGTGATCGCGACGATCGAGAAGTGGATCGATCAGGGGGCAAAACTCGATCTCCTCACGGCCCAGACGCCGCTTGCGACGGTGGCAGCCGCCGGCCGGGCCCGCAGCCTCTCCCATGCCGATCTCCTCACGGCCCGATTCGAGGCCACCGACGCCGTGTGGCGGCGGGCCATCGCCGACGAGGAGCCGAAGGTCATCACCCGGGGCGACCTCCGCCTCGTGGGCAACATCCCCGACTCGAGACTCGAGAGCCTCGCCGATCTGGCGGAGAAGGCGATGGAGGAGGTTGCCGAGACGCTCGGCACCACCGGCGGACCGCTGGTGAAGGGAGGGGTTGTCCTCATGGTCTTCGACAAGCCCTACGACTATTCCGACTTCTGGGTCAATGTCCTCGGCGACGAACGCCCCAAGGGGCTCACCGGCAAGGCGGGGGTGAGCGGAGACGTGGTCTACGGGGCCTTTGTTGCCCCGGCGATCGATTCGGCGTCCGACCAGGCGGATGCGATGGCAGCGATTTCGGAGGAACTCGCCGCCGCGGCGTTTCTCGCCCGTGGCACCCCCGACTGGTTTGCCGCCGGCGCCGGCCGCGCGGTGGCCATGAAGGTGGCGACGAAATCGGCGCTCGCCAAGGCGTGGCGGAGTCAGGCTGGCG
>CANGGT010000070.1 GCA_947453375.1 Planctomycetaceae bacterium | reverse complement strand
GTCCTCTCCGGCTGCCAGGCCGCTCTTCGGAGGGAGCGGGAGTCGTTCCCGTTCGTCGCGAAGTCGACGGCGAATGGCGTCGTGCCCGATCTCGTCGTAGGCGATCGAGCCGAACGTGGCCACGGCCAGCGCGACGAGCTCGACGACCAACGCCGTCGTCCCCCAACGGTCGATGAGCCGCTCGAGGAGGTGCGGCGCGGCGCGGGCCGTCTCTGGCCGAACCCCCCGGAGGACGAAGAGGCAGTAGCAGGCCGCCGTGAGCGTGAAGGCGATCCCCACGATGCCGAGGAGGACGCTGAACGGGTTCACTTTTTTGCGCTGCATGGGCGGGAGTATACCCGCCATCTCAGGCAACCCGGCAGAGGCCGGCGGAGAGGAGGGTCGCCGCCGCGCCCACGACGGCATCGACGTCGATCGCGGCCATCGAGCGGGTGTCGGTCTTGCGCTCGTGCCACGGCGGGCGCGCTCCGGCAGGGGGCTCGACGGTGACGTGGCCCGTGCCCCACGGCCCGTTCCGCGTCGCCGGCACGGGGCCGAAGAGGCCGACGCAGGGCGTGCCGACGGCGGCCGCGAGGTGGAGGGGGCCGGTGTCGGAGGAGATGACCAACGCCGCGAGCCGGCAGAGCTCGGCGAGTTCCTGGAGCGAGGTTTGTGGGGCGAGGATCGCCCGACCGGCAGACGCGATCCTTTCGGCCATCGAGCGTTCCCGCTCTCCACCCCAGACGACGACGACGCGTGCCCGATGGTCATCGGCGAGGCGTGCGGCGACAGTGGCGAAGCGATCCTCCGACCAGAGCTTCGAAGGCCATCCCGCACCGGGATTGAGAATCACAGGGGGCGATCCCGGGCCGAGTGACTCGACCCAGCCCTCCATCCGCGCTCTGGCCAGCGGCCAGCGCGGCATGTCGAACCGGGGAAACCCCGCGGGGATGCCGAGCGGGGCGAGGAGGCCGCAATTTCGTGCGACGACATGCGCGGCCGCCGGCGCGACGGGGAAGTTCGTGACGAGCCAAGAGCCCTCGCGGGCCTCGGGGCGGGCGTGTCCGATGCGGATCGGGCTGCCGGCGAGGAGTGTGACCAGGGCGCTCTTGAAGAGCCCCTGCATGTCTATGGTGACGTCGGGAGCGAAGGCCCGCAGGTCGCGGCGGAGGCGGAGGACCTCGGTCGGTCGCTTGGCCCATCCGCGCGGCAGCCGGAAGACGCGGTCGATCGCCCGATGCCCGTCGAGAACATCGGCGGAGCGTCCCTCCACGACCCAGCCGACGGTCGCTGCCGGGATCGCCTCCTTGATCGCCACCGCCGCCGGCACCCCGTGGAGGACGTCGCCGATGGCGGAGAGCTTCACAAGCAGGATCGTGCGTGGCGCATTCATGACCGGAAACTCCCCGGGGAATGGCGCGGATTCCACAGGAATCGAAGGGGCAGGGCAAGGCCGTTTTCGCCCCGTCTTCCCCCTGTCACGCCGGGGCGTCGAGGTGGGCCAGTTCGCAGATCACGGCCGAGGCGACCTGCTGGGGGCAACTCCAGACGAGGAACAGCATCGACTCGCGGACGCCCCGTTCGGCCGGATGGCCGGCGATGAACCCCGCCCCCTTCGTGGCGGTGAGCGCCGCCTGGGCCGCGCGGACGACGAGGCTGTTGGCTGCGGTGCGGAGGGCATCGCGTGCTGACGGATCGGGGATTTCCTCCCCGGCAAGCCAGCCGAGCCGGGCGGCGAGTTCGTCGGCCTCTTGGCGGAAGCGAGTGGCGATCGGTTCGAGCGCGGGGCGGGCGGCCGCCTCGTGATCGAGCATCGCGATCGAGGCTCGGCTGGCGCCGATCGCCAGGGCGCTGGTCGCCAGCCCGCCGGCACGGGTGGGGGAGGGGGCCGAGGGGGCGATCTCGGCGAGCGGCTCGACGCCGTCGAAGGCCACACCCGAGGTGCGACTGCCGGAGAGGGCGAGCATCGGCATCGGCGCGCCGATCGTCAGCCCCGCAGCCGTGGTGGGGATGACGAAGAACCGCGGCGTGCCGTCGTCGCTGACGGCGCCGGAGACGATCATGTCGCTGGAGTCAGCGCCGGTGACCCACGGGCAGGTGCCTTCGAGCCACCACGAGGAGCCTCGGTGGACCGCCCGCAGGGCCGGGGTGCCGACGTGGCGACGGCTCGTCGTGAGCTGGGCTATGCCGACGGTCGCCGTGACGTCGCCGCGGGCCAGACGGGGGAGGAGGCTGTCGCGGAGATCGGTCGATCCGGTGGCGATCAACCGGCAGGCGCTGGCCCACTGCGTGAGCACAAGAGCCGTCGTCAGGCAGGCCGATGCCACGGCCATGAGCGCCTCGAGGAGCGCCGGCTCCGTCGCCCCGGTGCCGCCATCCTCGGTGGCGATGAAGCCGGCGAGGAGGCCATGCTCGGCGAGGCTGGCGAAGGCGCCGCTGTGCCACGGGCCCTCCCGATCGGTCGACCTGGCGAGGCTGGCCAGGTCGGCACGGAGGGCCGCGAGGCTGGCAGCGTCGGGGCGCGTTGGATCGTGGATGAACATGGTGGAAGAGTATGCCTTCCCGGAGGGGAGTGCTTCACCCGCTCGATTGCGGAGCTATACTTCAGATCCTTCTGGCTGGTGCCCACCTCGTTCTTCCCGCCCGATTCGTTCCACCCGCGAACGTCCCCTCCGCCCCGGAGCCCATCATGAGCCAGCCTGAGGATTTCCGCGCGCCCACACCCTCTCCGACGGGCCGCCTTTCGGCCGGCAAGCAGGATACCTCCGGGCCCCCTCCCGGTCCCCTGCGGTTGATCGAACTCTCCCCCCAGAACCTCTACGACAAGTGTCAGGCGCTGGCCCGCAACCTGTGGTGGAGCTGGCATCCGGAGGTGACGAACCTGTTCCGGGAGCTCGATCCGGTCCGGTTCCGGCAGCTCGATCACAACCCGATCGCGCTGTTGGCCGAGTTCACGCCGGAGCGGCTCGAGGCCCGGGCGGCGGAACTCGTTCTCTACAGCCGGATCAACCAGGCCTACCGGCGCCTGAAGGAATACCTCGCCGCAGAGAACACCTGGAGCGACGTCCATGCCGGCGTCCTCGGCTCGAAGCCGGTGGTCTACTTCTCGGCCGAGTTCGGGATCCATGAGTCGGTGCCGATCTATTCAGGAGGCCTCGGCGTTCTCTCCGGCGACCACATCAAGAGTGCCAGCGGCCTCGGCATCCCGCTGGTGGCGGTGGGGCTCTTCTACAAGCAGGGCTACTTCAAGCAGCAGCTCGACATTGACGGCTACCAGCACGAGGAATACCTCCAGTCGCGCGTCGAGGCCCTGCCTCTGGAGCCGGCGATCGGTACCGACGGCCAGCAGGTGCAGGTGGCGATCGACACCCGTTCCGGCCAGATCCGGGCGAAGGTGTGGAAGATGGCCGTGGGGCGGGTGAGCCTCTATCTCCTCGACTCCGACGTCGATGGCAACACGCCGGAGGACCGCGAGCTGACCAGCCGCCTGTACGGCGGCGACACCCGTGTCCGGATCCGCCAGGAGCTCGTCCTCGGCATCGGCGGCGTGCGGGCGATCCGGGCGCTGGGGATCGTCCCCGGTGTCTACCATCTCAACGAGGGCCACTCCGTCTTCGCGACGCTCGAAGCGGTGCGAGGGCGAATGGATCGCGACGGTTTCTCCTTCGACGATGCCGTTCGCGAGGTCGCCCGGCAGACGGTGTTCACGACCCACACGCCGGTGCCGGCCGGGCACGATCGCTTCGACAGCGGCCAGATCGAGGAGCATCTCGGCCCGATGCGCGATGCCCTCGGCATCTCGCACGACCATCTCATGGGGCTGGGGCGCGTCGATCCGAGCAACCATGGGGAGCCGTTCTGCATGACGGTCCTCGGCCTCAAGCTGTCGCGTCGGGCCAACGCCGTTAGCGCCCTCCATGGCCACGTCAGCCGGAAGATGTGGAAGGATCTGTGGGGCTGGCGGGTCGAGGAAGAGGTGCCGATCGGCCACATCACCAACGGCGTCCACGTGCCGAGTTGGCTGTCGTGGCAGATGCTCCAGCTCTACGACCGCATCTTCCCGGCGAACTGGTTCCGGCGGATGGGGGAGCCGGACGTCTGGCAGAAGATCCACGAGTGCGATCCCGGCGAGCTGTGGGAGACGCACTACGCCCTCAAGAACCTCCTCCTCCAGTTCGTCCGTCGTCGGCTGGCGCGCCAGTGCAAGCGGCGCGGCGAGAGCGATGAGGCCGTCGAGGCAGCCCGGTCGGTTCTCGATCCGAACGTCCTCACGATCGGATTCGCGCGGCGCTTCGCGACCTACAAGCGCGCCGATCTCGTCCTCGGCGACCTCGACAAGCTCTCGAAGCTCATCTGTGACGCCGACCGGCCGATTCAGGTGATCTTCGCCGGCAAGGCCCATCCGGCCGACGATCCGGGCAAGGGGCTGATCCGCAAGATCGCCAACCTCCGCCACGACCCGCGCCTCGCCGGGCGGATCGTGTTCGTGGAGGATTACGACATCAACGTCTGCCGGCACCTCATCCAGGGGGTCGACGTGTGGCTCAACAACCCGCGCCGCCCGCTCGAGGCTTCAGGGACGAGCGGCCAAAAGGTCGTCTTGAACGGTGGGCTCAACTGCTCGATTCCCGACGGCTGGTGGGCGGAGGCATTCGACGGCCGCAACGGCTTCGCGATCGGACGCGGCGAGATTCACGCCAACCCCGAGATCACCGATGCCCGCGATTCGGCGGCGCTCTATGACGTCCTCCAAAACGAGGTCATCCCCCTCTTCTATGAACGCGATGCCGACGGCCTGCCGCAGACGTGGATCAAGATGATGAAGAACTCGATCAGCTCGCTCGCCTGGCGGTTCAGTTCGCACCGCATGGTGATGGACTACGCCCGCAGTTGCTATGTCCCGGCAGCCGGCGGGCTGTCCTGCGACATGCACTCACGCTGACGCGAAGCCACGCTGATGCGGAGCCCATGGCCACCTGTCCCGCCGCCCCGCACCCGCGGGGCGGCGGGGGGGCAGGGCTTTGATGGGCTCTTCGGCGCTTCGACCCGCTCGACCGTCGGAGGCTTTTTCAGATCGAGCTCGTGGCGGATTCGGGTCGGTTGGCCATGCCTCCACCGATCCGGTGTCATCATGAGTGTTCGCCGGTAGGCACGCCACTCGCGGACAAAGGTGGCCCCGATCCCCGAACGCGAGTATGATCCGCTCATGCAAACCACATTGCTGCAGCGAATTACGATCGAGCCCGGCAAGTGCGGCGGTAAGCCGTGCATTCGCGGCTTGCGGATTCGTGTCTGTGACGTGCTCGAATTGCTCGCCAACGGCGCGGCAATCGAGGAGATTCTTGCCGATTATCCGTGTCTCGAACGAGACGACGTACTCGCGGCCATCGCTTACGCCGCCCGACAGACGAATCACGTCGTGGTCGAAGTGGCATGAAGTTTCTCGTCGACAATCAACTGCCGCCATCGCTGGCGGGTTGGTTGTGCGTTCGTGGGCACGATGCCGTCCACGCGTACGACGCCGGCTTGGCTAGGCTCGACGATCGGACGTTGTGGTCTCATGCCGTAGCCGACGGTCGGATCATCGTCTCCAAGGACGAGGACTTCCTCTACCTCGCGAATCAGCCGGATGCGATGGGACGACTGCTGTGGGTGCGGTTGGGAAACTGCCGCAACACCCAACTGCTTGCGGCGTTCGCCCGAGCGTTCGAGAGAGTTGAAGCGGCGTTCGATGCCGGGGAGTCGGTCGTCGAATTATCCTGACGCCCCGCGCTGACGCGAAGCCACGCTGATGCGGAGCCCATGGCCACCTGTCCCGCCGCCCCGCACTCGCGGGGCGGCGGGGCAGCACTGCCGCATCACGACTGACGCCGAAGGAGCAAGTCATACTCGGCGTGGCTCCCGATCCAGAGCCAAACGATCTCGCCTTCACGCTCGGTGGCAAGCGCCCGATGGTGAAGTCCGACACGCGCAGACCAGACCCTGCCGATGCGCTTGAAGTGGAGCGACGGGTGCCTCGGGTCGTCGACGAGAATCTCGTAGCCCCGGTCGGCAAGCCGCTGGATCTCTTCCGGGAGATCGCGATAGTGTCGCCAGAATCGTCGAGAGGCCCGGTGTCTCATCGGGAAGGCTCAACGGTCGGTGCAGCGGCCCGCATCGAGATCGTCGAGCCCTTCCTGGATTAGCCAGTCGAGCTTTCCTGCCGCCTCGTCAGCTGCGATCTGACGATCCCACACAGCAGCGTCGAACTCGGCGAACCAAGCGCGGAAGGCGGCCATGTCCGCCGGCGCGAGTCGCTGGATGGCTGCCTCGATTTCTTCGACAGTGCTCATGAGCGGAATTCTACCGATCGTGATAACTACAGCCAATCGCCAATTTTCGGCGGATTCCCCGGGAACGACGCCTGAAGTTCGCTTCCTGCCCCGCACCCGCGGGTGGTCAGGGCTTTACCGTGCTCTTCGGCGCCTCGACCCGCTGGATCGTCGGAGGCTTCGTCAGATCGAGCTCGGTCGACTCGAGCAACTCGGCGAGCGCGTGAGAGACCCGCTCGATCTGCTCGAACTCCTCCTTCACCGCGTCGAGACGCTTGCGATGGGCGGCCAGATCGGCGGGTTTGCGGGCGTCGGCCTCCTTCTCGAGTGCTTCCCGGGCCTGCTGCTTCGCGCGGAGCTCGCTCTGCAGTTCCTCGAGCTTTTTCTCGAGCTGATCACGGCGGCCGAGAAGGGCGATCTTCTCACTTTCGACCACGTCGGTGATGAAGGTCTGGGCCACGGCGTCGACGATCTGCTGGAGTTCGGCGGCCCGCTCCCCCCGCAGGCCGACACGGATCAGGTCCGTGTCTTCCGGCGCCGTCACGTCGAGCGCTGTGACGAGCCACGCCATCGGGTCGGCTTCTTCGTTCCGCACCGTCTCGAGGTCCGCGATGTCGGGCTCCCGCAGCACCGCGACAAGGATGACGGGGCTTTTGAGCCTTTCACTGAGTTTTCGGCGGGCCGTCTCGTACCGTTCGTCGCGGCCTTCCCCGGAACCGGCAGGACGGTTCACACGGATCCAGGCGACGGCTTCGTGGGTCCCGTTGACGACCGCTGCGGTGGTCTCCCCCACTGGCTCGGCGGTAGGCGCAGGTGTCGCCGCGATCGTGGCAAAAAGGGCCACGAGGCAGGCAGCGATCGAAGCTCGACGGACCATGACAGGCTCCTCCGGGAAATTGGACGCGGCGCATCAGGCGGTGGGGCCCGGGCCGACCGGTCCTCCCGTCGATGATACCAAGCCCCACCAGAGGAGGGTGAGGGCGGCGGAGATGCCGCCGGGTCATTCTCCCAGCGTCCGCCGGCGGCGGAGGAAGTGGTGGTAGTGCTGGGCGAAGCGGTGGGCCTCGTCGCGGACGTATTCGAGGAGCCTTAGGGAATAGGCGTCACGCGAGATCTTGAGCGGCTCGCTCTTCCCCGGCACGAAGACCTCCTCCTCGCGCTTTGCCAGCGAGATCACGCACGGCGCCTCGATCCCGAGCGACTCCAGCGCCGCCATCGCCGCTGACAATTGCCCCTTGCCACCGTCGACGAGGAACACGTCCGGCAGGCTCGCCCCCTCGCGCACGAGTCGCGAAAATCGGCGCGAGACGACTTCGTGGATACTCTTGAAGTCGTCGATGCCACTGACTCCCTTGATCCGGTAACGCTTGTAGCCGGCCTTGAAGGGGAGCCCGTCGATGAATTGGACGAGGCTCGCCACCGTCTCGTTGCCGTGGAGGTGGGCGATGTCGACCCCTTCGATGACGCGCGGTGGGGCCGCGAGCCCGAGCACCTTCGCAAGCCCCGCGAGCCCCTTCTTCGGATCGACGAGAAACACCTCCGGCTGGACATGCTCCTCGAGGTCGCCACGCTGGTCGAGCGTCTCGAGGAGTTTGATCTCGTCGCGGAGCCGCGCCGCCCGCTCGAACTCGAGCCGCCCCGACGCAGCGAGCATCTCGGCCCGCATCTCCTCGAGGAGCTTTCTTTTTCCCCCTTCGAGGAACGTCCGCAGCCGGTTGATGTCGCCGCGATACTCCGTCTTCGAGATCCGCAGATTGCAGGGGGCGGTGCACTGGCCGATCGAGGCGAGGAGGCAGGGGCGGAACCAGCGCCACTGCGGGTCGGAGGCATCGATGTCGAGGGTGCAGGTGCGAAACTTGAAGATCCGCTGGAGGACGACGATCACCCCGCGCAGGCTTCCCGCGCTCGTGAACGGCCCGTAGAGCTTCACCCCCTTGTGCCGCGGCGTCCGCGTGAACTCCACCCGCGGGTAGTCCTCGTGGGTGGTGATCTGAAGGTAGGGAAAAGTCTTGTCGTCCTTGAGATCGGAATTGAACCGCGGCTGGACATCCTTGATCAGCCGGCTCTCCATGAGGAGGGCGTCGACCTCGCTCTCCGCGTCGAGGTAGTCGATGTCGCGGATCTCGCGGACGAGCTCGGCCGTCCGCCGATCCTCGGCGGCGGCCCGGAGGAAATAGCTTCCCGCCCGGGCCCGCAGGTTCTTCGCCTTGCCGACGTAGATCACCCGCCCCGCGCCATCCTTCATGAGGTAGACGCCGGGGGTGGTGGGGAACGATCGCACCTTCGTCGCCGCCGCCAGCCGATTCGGCTCGACATCGAGAGCGTCGGTGTCGAACGGGAGCCCTTCGAGGGTTTCCGCCTCAGAGCCGGGGGCGTCCACCGGCTCGTCATCCTCGAAGTCGTCGTTGGCGTCGTCGCTGGTCATGACCCAAGTGTAGACGGCGGCCGCGATCGGAGGGCGGGGGTATGCTGGCGTCGCCCCGCTCTCCGGACACCCTCATGCCACGATCCGTCCATGCCTTCGCCTGCGGGGGAACGTTCCTTGCGGCCATCGCCGTGCTCCTCGCCGCAGCGGCGGCGGAGGGGACGGGGCCGTGGGATGGATGGGACGAGTCGCGCGAGCTGCGCCGGCCCGGCTATGCCGAGCGGGTTTGGCCTGACCGGCCGATCCGCACCCGCGCCAACACGTTCTCCAATCTGGCCTACGTCACCGTCGGCCTCTATGCCTGCGGCTTGGCACTCGCCGATCGGCGTCGCGCCAGGCAGGCCGGCCCCGACGCGCCCCCGGTGAACATCGTCGTCGCCACGCCGGCACTGTCGGCGCTCTTTGGCCTGTCGTGCCTCTGGCTCGGGTTTTCAAGTGGATTCTTCCATGCATCGCTGACGCGGGCCGGTCAGCGGCTCGACGTGGCGGCGATGTATCCGCCGCTCCTCTCGCTGCTGGCGATCGCGGCGGCGCGGGTTCTCCCTGCGCGGATCGGGCGTCGATTCGGCGTCGGCCTGCCGACGTGGAGCCTACTGGCCGCGGCGGTCATCGTGGCGGAGATCGTGCTGTGGCGATGGAAGTGGTCGATGTCGGCGACGACGGTCCTCTCGAGCCTGATCGCCGCGACGGCCCTGGTGACCGTGGCGGAGCATCTGCTCCGGCCGGGGCAGTTTCGATCGGCGTGGCTCGGCGGGGGGGCGTGCCTCCTCGCGGCGGGCCTCGTCTGTCGGCAGAGCGACGTCGCCGGAAGTTTTCCGGTGGGGCCAGATTCCTGGCTCCAGGGCCACGCCCTCTGGCATCTCCTCACCGCCGCGGCGCTCGGCACGCTCTATCTCCGCGAGCGCTCGGATCAGGGCGCTCGGCTCCACGAGCGCTCGGAGAAACGTGAGTCGAGCCGCGCCCCATCAGCGTCGGGAACTTCTCGGATCTTGGGGGATAGCATCCAGGAAGTCCGTTCGTGATCCGCAGCCTGCTATCCGCCGGTGTTGCCGGTCGCATCGAAGCCCGGCAGCATGGCGGGGCGGAAGCCACCGAACGCACGGACGTTCCCGAGCGCCTGTCCGTAGGGATCGGTGGCGCCGGTTGCACTCAACCACAATTGGTAATCGGCAGCGATGGCGATGCCGCCGTGAACCTGCCGCCAGATGCACTGATTGGCCGGGTTTGGTGATCCATCCGGCGGTGCCACGATCGTGTCAGTCCACTCCACCACGTTGCCCCCCTGATCGAACGTGCCCCACGGGCTCGGAGAGCGGCATGCGCCGACATCGGTCAGGTTGCCGGGGTTACCGTCGGGCGGCACGCAGCCGGACGAAGTGCCTGCAGCGCACCCCGACGGGCACCAGACAGCGGCGTTGCCGTAATTGGCCACCGCACCGGAACCGGGGCCAGCATTGGTGACGTTACCGCAGGCATCGCAGGTCACCGGCGTCGGCGCGACATCAGAGCAGGTGGGGAAGCGCCAGTAGTGGCGCCCCGACGGAAGCTCCTTGGGCGAGTAGTAGGCAGCCTTGATCCATTCATCCTGGCTCGGGAGCACGAATCCACGCACGGCCTGTCGCCCGGCGGCGGCCCCGAAGGTCCGCTGGTTGCGCAGGTTGTAGACGCCGCTGTCGGTTTCGAGGGAGAAACGGCACTCGTAGCGGAACACGCCAGGCTCGATCATCGTGCGGACGCTCCGGCCGTTGGAAATCGAATTGACGAAGCGCGAGGCGCGGAAGAAATCAATGAACGCGATCGGCTTGCTCTGCCAGCAGGGTGCCGCCACCGAATAACGCTGCCCCGCCGGCATTTCGAGGTCACGCGCAACCTGCCCGCGGTAGGCGTCCTTGGTGGGATCCATGCATGGATCCCAGAGCTGCAACTGATTGGCACCTGTCGGATCGACGGCGTTCAGGAATGTCACATACTGCGCGACCGTGGTTTCGTACCGCGCGATCTCGTACGTGTAGTCGACGCGGCCCACGAACTCCGCCGCTTGCGTGGCGTCTGGGAATTCCGGCTTGAACGGGACGATCCCGACAGGGGCGTTCCCGGGATCACCCACCTCGACGGTTTCAATGACGATCGTTGCTTCAGTCGACATAGGTGCGCTCCTCGAAGCCAGATGTTTCCAGATGGAGAACGCTTGGCCGTGCCTCGGTTTCAGCGATGTTTCGGGATCATATCGACACGTTCCTCGCCTTTAAAGGGTAGGGGCGAGCGGAGCAAGAGGGGGCGTGTGCCCTGATGCAGACACAAGTCGACCGGAAAGTGACAGCTCGGAGAGCTACCGATGCCGAATCAGCACTTCCTCGATGACCGCCGGCGCGGCCCGGAAGTTCGTCTGTAAAAGTCGTGCCACGGCCGCTTTCAGGTCGACGTACCCACGTTCCGCGGCGATGTCCAGAACGCCCAGGATCCCGGTGACGATCAGCCCATGGTTCCGGGCCACGACGGATGCCTTCCGTTCATCAATCAACATCACGTCCGCACACACCTGCAGTGCCACGGCGATTGCTTCCGTCTCTCCTCGCCCGAGCGCCGCTTCTTCGATCGCTTGGCCAAGTGGCACGACGTCGACCCAAGACGGCAGATTTGCAGTCCAAGCGGCGACGACCGGTGGCGTCCGTGCGTGATTCAACTCGCTGATGACGGCCGGAGGGATGAGCACACGGGTAAAAATCCGTGGCAGGATTTCGATCTCTCCAATGAGCGCCAGGTAATTCAGCGGCGAGGTGTCGGAGACAGCGATCATGGGGCGAGGCGGGCACGCAGAGCCCGCATTTGCTCGCCATATTCCTCGGGGTCGAGCAGATCTTCCGTGACATGATGTCTGCCGAGCAAGGCATCAGCTTCGTGCCGGGAGAGCCCGAGGCATTCGGCCAATGAGCCATGAGAAATCTGACCCCGCCGATAAAGTTCGACGATGACAGCTTCCTTGGCCGCGGCATCGACATTGCTCCCGGCGGCAGCCAGATGCTGTTCGATGTTGTCGGGGATGTCGAACGTGATCGTCGCCATTCGGAAGGCTCCTACTGGCCGTGTGCACGACGTGTTGGTCACGCGGATACAAGGGTCGCTCGGGTTTCATTGTATCGCACCGAACAAGTTCTCGCCGGGGTGTCTGGCTCCCGGACGGCCTCACCGGAAGAGCGGGTCGAGGACTTTCGCGAAGGCCTTGGCGTGGTCGACGAAGCCCGCGTCGGTCGGGTGGCTCGAGTCGACCGTTCCCTCGCCATCGGCGCCGAGGAGGTCGTCGCCGCCGAGGTAATGGAGGCCCTTCACCCCTGCCGCCACGAGCCCGTCGTACGCGGCCTTGAGGGCGGCGTGATTGGCGTCGTTGTGGGCCTGTTTTGAAGGGCGGATCCAGCTGTCGGTGTAACGGCGATCCTCGACGAGGATGATCGGCGTGTCGGGGCGGGCCTTCCGAAGGAGCTCGACGAGGGGGCGGGTGCGGGCGGCGGTGGTGGGACCGTCGAGATTCGGGCAACAGTCGATGACGTACGCGGCGGCGTCGATCTCGGCGAGCAGTTCTCCCATCTCCGGTTCCATCCGGCCGTTGCCGCTGAATCCGAGATTCACGACCGGCCGGCCGTAGCGGCGGTGGAGGATCGCCGTGTGGCAGGTGCCGGGGCGCGAGGCGCAGGCGCCATGGGTGATCGACGTGCCATAGAAGACGATCGGCTTGTCGCGGCCGCGAAGCGCCGCCGGCGCTCGCTCGAGCGTCGCGCCAGCGGGCACGCCGATCTCGAGGGCCTGCACGCCGTTGTAGAGCGGGAGATAGAGGAGCCACTCACGCTTGCCCGGGTCAAGGCCGTCGACGACGACGCCCCCCTGCTCCAGGCCGGCTTTGTTCGGCGTCGCGCAGGCGACCCAGCGCCAGTGGCCGGCGTCGTCGCGGGCGTAGAGATCGAGGCCGCTGACGCCGGTGGCCGGCATGTGGGGCATGGCGAGGGAGTCGCTCGTGAGCGTCCAGCGGGCATGGATCGCCGGGGTGTCGGCGACGAAGCGGATACACAGGCCCGCCGCATGGCGGGAAAGATTCCACACGTCAGCGCGGACTTTTTCCTCGGCCTTGGCGGGGAGGCGATCGAAGGGGGCGGCAAAGTCGGCCGCCGGCCAGCCCCGCCCCTCGACGCCGAAGTCGCGGGCGTCGACGAATCCCACGCCGTCGCGCTCGCTGACAGCAAGCGGCGGGCTTGTGTCAGCCGCTGCCGCAAGGCCCCCCGGCGCCGCGACGGCGAGCGCCATGTTCACCAGGATCGCAGGGAGGAGGCCGAAGGCAAGCCGGACGAAAGCTCGAGATCGCATGGCGGAATCCTCGGTGCGAAGGGAATATTCGCCCCGAGGATACCCGACCTGCCCCGGCTAGGCGGTGTGTCGGGCGAGAGCCACGCGCCGCAGCCGTCGCTCGAGGATGCCGGCAGCGCCGATGAGGAGCATGACGGCGCCGTGGGCGGTGTTGGTGGCGATCTCGGGAACGGCCCCCGGAGTGGAGGTGACGTAGGTCATGTTCGAGACGGGATCGAAGATCACTTGGAGGGGCGAAGGGCCATCGGTGATCCATCCAGCGAAGATCAGGCTCTCGAGGAACGTCTTGTCGTCGCCGGCCATCCGCAAGCCCCAGTTGGCGATGGCCCCCGTGCCGGTGAAGGCGCCGAGGTGGAGAATCCCGCCATTCGTGAGCGACAGCGACGTGAGCGTCAGCGGGGCAAGCTCGTCGAGCCGAGATCCGGCGTCGCTGATGGAGAGCGAGCCTATTCTGTCGCCGATGCCGAAGGCGAGCGTGGCTCCGCCGGAGAGCGAGACGTCGTCAGCGTCGTAGTGACCGCCGGACTGGCCTACGGAGCCGACGCCGTCGAGGGAGAGCGATGGGGAAGAGAGGGTGCCGGCGATGAGATTGATGACGCCGTCGGAAGAGACGGCGGCGCCCGCGAGCGCGACCCTGCCGTGGACGTTGAACGTCGCCCGGTCGCCGTAGCCGTTGGTCCCGAAGACTTCCAGGTGGCCGAGGACTGTCCCTTCCGGGGCGTTGACGAGGCCGGCGCTGATGGTGCTCGTTTCCGTGGGGGCGAACGTGTCGGCGGCAAGGAGATCGAGCGTCGCGTTTTCGATGAAGAAGGAGGGGGCTGAGATGGTTTGCGTGGTGCGGACGATCGAGCCACCGGAATAGAGGTAGAGCGCGCCGCTGGAGAGGGAGAGGTTTTGGTCGAGCAAGAGGATCGCACTGCCGCCGACATCGAGATACCCGGCAGCGATGGCATGCCCGGCTGAGGTGAGCGAGGTGGAAGTGCCGGTGATGGTGATGTAACCCGAGGTCGAGAGGTCCCTGGCGAGCGTCAGGGAGGCACCAGCCGACAGGCTGACGTCAAAGAGGATGCTGTCGCCGGGCCCGTAGTCGAGCGCGGCGCCGGAGCCGAGGCTGAGGGCTTCGGTGGCGTAGTGCCCGCCACGCCTCGACAGCGAGTTCGGGCCGTCGAAGTCGAGCGAGAGGGCGGAGAGGGTGCCAGCGTCGAGGTTGATCGTGCCGCCCCAGTAGGCGCTCACCCCGCTGCCGCACGTGACGTCGGCCCCCGCGTTGAAGATCCCGGCGTCGTGAACCCTCAGATCCTCCGCGATTGTCAGCAGCGCGTCGGCGTTGTAGGTCGATCGGTCGCCACTGACGTTCGTGCCGTAGACCTCGAGAGCGTCATAGATCGCCGGGGAGGTGTTGGATCCGACCGAACCGTCGCCGATGACGACGGTCTCTCCGAATCCAGGCCGACTGGGGAGGCTGGCCACAGCGACTGCTACGGCGGCGATCACGACGGCGACGAGCCGTTGGGCGAATCCCTCTGCAGGGAGGCCACGGGAGGTTTTGACGATTGGCATTCGATGGCAGGCCTGACGCTCGACATCCTCCCGGGCTCCTCTTCTCACCAAGGCGAACGATGCCCGATAAAGCGAACGAGATCGGTGAAAAAATGCCGTGTGACGCTCGGTGGGTCACTCATGCGAGGGGGCGATTGAGCGGGGCCACGAATGGGGGAGGGGGCATGGACGGTGGCTTCCCTCGGCCGATACACTCTCCTTCCGGTCCACCCGCGTGAGGTGTTCTTTTCTCACGTTGCCAAGCAGAGCAAAGCTGTCTCGGGTGGTTCGCACCCCCCCTTTGCCAGAGGGGGCCCAAGCCCACAGGTCGCATCAAGAGCTTCAGCCGAAAGGATGGGGGGAATGTCCATGGGCGACAGGGCTGATTTCGGAAGGCGAGCGGACCGCTCCGGGCTCTCGACGATCATCGACGCCGCCCGGAACGGGGGGGCAGAGGCGCTCAACCGTCTTCTCAGGGTGGCCCACGTCTACCTCGGGATTCTCGCCGTTCACGAAACGCCCGAGGCGATGACGCAGAAGTTCGACGCATCCGACATCCGCCAGGAAGCGATGATCGACGTGGCGAGGGGGATTCATTTGTTCCAGGGGCGCAGTCGGGAGTTTTTCAGCTGGCTGCGACAGATCGTCCGCAACAACACCGTCGATCAGCATCGCCGCCATCGACGGTCGGCCGAGAGAGAGGTCGTGCACGATCTGGACCTGCACAACATCCCCGCGCCGTCCGATGCCGACATCCTCCTCCGTTCCGAAGAGAAGGAGCGGGTCGAGAAAGCGATGAACAAGCTCTCCGAGGATCACCGTGCGGTGCTCCATCTCCGTGTTTGGGAGCGACTCAAGTGGGATGAGATCGGACTGAAGTTGAATCGCTCTGCCGATGCGTCCCGGCAACTGTTTGCCCGCGCGCTCGATTCAGTGCGGAGGGATCTGGGGGACGATGGTCCGAGCGCGGCTTGTGGCGCCTGACAAGAGCGCCATGACGCTTTCCCCACCCCCCCCCGACGATTGCCCCACGGAGCCCGGCCCGCGGCGCGATCCCGAACCGAGTGACGCCACTGCGCCGCTCGATGCAGCCGCCATCAAGCGACTCGCAGCGATCGATGATCAACTCGCCGGGCTTGCCGCGACCGGCCAAGAGAACGAAGCCGGGGATGCCGCGATCACCCCCGAACTCGCCGAGAGGCTCGACACGCTCCTCCTCCTGCGGATGGTGGCGGCGGGGGATGCGAAGCCGCCGACGGCGCTCTCGATCGGCAAGTTCCGCGTTGTTCACAAACTCGGCGAGGGGGGCTTCGCCGAGGTCTTCGAGGTGATCGACACGAAGCTCGTCCGCCGCGAGGCGCTGAAAATTGCCCGCCCCGGGATCCTCCTCGACACGAGCAAGACGAAGCGGTTCCTCCGCGAGGCGAAGCACGCCGCGAAGATTTCCCATCCGAATGTCGTCATCGTTCATGAGGTTGGCGAGCACGACGGGCTCCCGTACATCGCCCAGGAATTGTGTGGCGAAAGCCTCGCCTCCTATCTCGATCGTCATCCCGGCCCGGTCGCTCCCCCGATCGCCGCCCGCGTCGTCCTCGCTCTCGCCGAGGCAGCGCATGCCGCCCATGCCGTCGGAGTTTTCCACCGCGACATCAAGCCGGGGAACGTGCTTCTCGTGCCGAGTGACGACGGCCCACTTCCACCCGACGACCGGCTCGGATCCAGACAGCCCGGCGATGCACCCGTCGCCCGCGGCCAGCGAGTCAAACTCGGCGACTTTGGCCTGAGCACCTCGGTCTACGCCGTCGATCACGATTTCCCCAGCGACCCCGCCACCGAGATCGGCACGGTGCTGGGGACGCCCGAGTGGATGGCCCCCGAGCAGGTCGAGCCGAAGCGCGGCCCGATGGATGCCCGGACCGACGTCCATGCCCTCGGCCTCGTTCTCGACCGGCTGTTGACCGGGCGCTGCGTCAACGCGAGCCGGTCGCGGGAGGCTATCTACCGGCGCGTTCTCGAAGTCGAGCCGGAGCCGGCCGACCGCGCGGTGCCTGGGATTCACCCAGATCTCGTCGCCGTCTGCCTCAAGTGCTTGGCCAAAAAACCCGCCGACCGCTATCCATCGGCCGCTGAACTCGCTGTCGACCTGACGCGGTTTCTCGATGGCCGACCGACGATCGCCCGCCCGCTCGCTCCAGTCGATCGTGCCATCCGCTGGGTCCGCCGCAATCCGCCGCTCGCCGCCGGGATCGCGGTGGCGATCGTGGCCGTTGCCCTCGGCGGGCTGGTCATCAAGGAACGAGCCAAGGGCATCGCCCGCGAGAAAGCGGTGGCGGAGAAAGATGTCGCCATCCGGGCCGAAAAGTTGGCGGCTGATGCCGCTCGCGATCTTCGCCGGGCCTTTGACACGTTCCGGATCGGCAACGCCGCCGGGGCCGTCGAGGATCTGCGGAAGAGCGCCGCCGCCGATCCGGTGCTAGCCGACTCGATCGCCGGAGGATGGCTCCTGGCCCGGACGCACGGGGAGATTGCCCTGCTTGTCGATCGTGGAAAGCTGGCTCCGCCGGGAGATCGGGCCGCCTTGCAGATCCACTCGGTAGCGCTTTCCCGCGACGGCCAACGGCTCGCCGCTGGCGCGGCCGACGGGATGTTGGTCGTGATACCGCTTGGCCCAGAAGGCGCCGCAGCCGGGGCAGCGATCGAGGTTGATGCCGGCCACGAAATCAATCAGGTCGTCTTCCATCCTGATGGTTCCCTGGTCGCCACCGCCGGCGAGGATGGCCGCGTCCGGCTCTGGCACGCCCACGATGGGAGCCATCTCCGCGATGTCGCCACCGGCGGTAGGGGAGTGTTCTCCGTCGACTTCTCACCGGACGGGGCGCGCGTGGCTTGGGGGGGAGCCGATCGGACCATCCGAATCGTCGCGGTGGGGGGCAAGGGCAACGAAGAGGCCCCGGTTGAACTGCGTCCTTTCGATCCACCGGGAACCGTCCCCGGGCCGCACGATCCCGATATCGAAATGCTCCGCTTCCTCGACGAGACGCGGGTGCTCGTCGCCATCAAGGAACGGGTCTGTCTGGTCGACCTGGCCAGCGGAACGATCGAGCGCGAGTTCCTCGGGAATTGGGGGCACGTCCAATCGCTCTCGCTTTCGCCCGATGGCCGCGAGCTGATCGCCGGGGGATGGCACGAGAACATGGTCCGCGTGTGGGATCTCGAGACAGGTTCGCTGCGACTCGAACTCGAAAGTCACCCAGCATGGATCCAAGGGTGCGGGTTTTCCCCCGACGGTCGACGCATCGTGACTGGCTGCAAGGATGGCGTCATCCGGTTGTTCGACGCCACGACAGGCGAACTTGTCCAGGAAATCGTCGGCCACCTCGCCCGGATTTGGGCCACGACTTTCCACCACTCTGGTCGACTCCTCACCGCCGGCGGCGATGGCACCGTCCGACTCTGGGATCCGGCGGTCAGCGCGTCCATGTTGGGCACGATGCCGATCGAAGTGCCCAGCCTTCAGGCGGCGCAGTCAACCGTTGATCTCGGCGACGGTCGATGGCTCATCACGCCCCGATCCGGGGCGCCGCTGATCCTCGAGCCCGGGGGCCCGCAGACCCCCCAGATCAATCTGGGGAGCGGCGCGGAGATCATTTCCTCCGCGGTCGACCGATCGAGTCTGCGCGTTGCCTTTGCAACGGCTAACGGGCTTGAAGTCCTCCGTTTCCCCGGGGCGGATAAGCCGAGCGAGCCCCTCCTCGGCCCGAATGGCAAGTTCACTCGCGCCGTGGCTTTTGGTCCCGGAGGTTGGCTCTATCAGGGAATTGGATCCGACCCCGCGAACTCGCTCCTGGCTTGGCCGGCCGATCTCAAGTCCCCACGGTGCATCGAGGATGATCTCGACGTGGAGATCGCCTCGATCGCCGTCACCGAGCCTCCCGTTTCCCGGCTGGCGTTTGCCACAGGCACATCGATCAGGGTGCATGACCTCCGCCCCGACGGCGCTCCGGTGGTCGGAAGTGGCCGTCAACTCGCCGATCTCACCGGCGAAGTCAGCCCCGATCTGAAGCTCGTCTGGTCGCCAGATGGGGAACGAATCGCCGTGGGGGGCGGGGATGGCCGCGTGATGATCCTCGATGCCCTCACCGGAGAGGTGACTGCCGAGTTGGCGTCCTACGCCACGATGGTGCGCGGAATTGTCTGGGCTCGCAACCGATCGTCGCTGATCGTTGCCGATGAGAGGGGTGTTCGGCTCTGTGATGCCGTAAGTGGCACAACGCTCGACGAGATTCGCCCCGGCTGGGCGATCAACAACATTGCCTTCGTCGAAGACCAAGATCACCGCCAGCATCTGGCCGTGACAGGGAACCGATCCACGCTCTCCCGGCGTCCGTTCGGGGCGAAGCGACGCGACGACACGCCGGCGGATGGCCGCCTGCTCCTCCTCGACCTCAGCCGGCGGC
This sequence comes from Planctomycetaceae bacterium, assembly GCA_947453375.1. GTDB lineage: Bacteria > Planctomycetota > Planctomycetia > Pirellulales > UBA1268 > QWOP01. Next base: position 1,272 of record CANGGT010000070.1, on the reverse strand, counting down.
TTCCCGCGGATGCGCTGAAACAATGAGATCGGCGGTCAGTAGCGGGCCTTCCGGCCGAGCTTCTTGAGCCGGTTCATCCGGACCACGCTCCCCTCGAAGACCCCCTCCGGCCAGTCGCCGGCCGCGAGGATCGCCCGGTAGATCCCCTTCTGCTCATAGGCGTTGACCCCGAGGCCGGCGAGATACTGGAGGCGGAGATTCGCATCGCGGTTGATCTCGGCGTCGGCAAGCCAGCCCCGGAGTTGCGGGCCGGTCGCCGCGAACGAAGCGAAGAGGTCGGCGGCATTCGAGCAGCCGATGTCGGCGAGCGACTCGCGGAGCGCTTCGGTGCCGGGGCCGCGGAGGCGCTCGTCGATGCGGTCGAGGTCGATCACCGTCGGGCCGTTGCAGCCGAGGAGGACGAGGTCGTAGCCCTCGCCGCCGGCGGTGTTGCCGAAGACGAGGCCGTCGGGGAAGACCTCGAGGAAGGTGGCGATCTCGCTCTTCACCGCCGGTGTCCCTGCTTCGTAGAGCTGGACGAAAACCGTCATCACGCCGCCGGGGGTGAGGTGGTCGCGGGCCGACTGGAAGAACTCGCGGGTGTAGAGGTTCGCGGCCCCGCGCACCCACGGGTCGAAAGGATCGCTCGTGATCGCATCGAAGCGATCGGTGGTGGTGCGCAGATGGTGGCGGGCATCGTCGATCGTCACGGTAACCTTCGGATTGCGGATGACATCCTGGTTGATCGACCCGAAGTACTCTCCCGCCGTCCGCGGCACCTCCGCCTCGATCTCGCAGATCGTCTCCGCGACGACGGCCGGATCGACGCTCACGCTTCCTGCCGTCACCCCCGCTCCGCAGCCGATGACGAGTACCTTGTGGGGGTGCTCCGGGACGAGCGTCGCCATGTGGCCGAGCATCCGCTGGAGGCGCATGTCCTGCGGCTCCCCCGAGGCCTGCACTTTGCCGGCGTTGTGGTAATTGAGAGAGCCGTCGGCCGATCGCGACACCGCGAGCGTGCTGTCGGCCCCTTCGCGGACGGTGAGAAACTCGACCGGCTGCTCCCGGAAGACCGCCGCCAGCCGCCCCCAGGCGACCAACGCCGGGGAAAGCTCCGGCACCTGCGGCGTGAGCCAGGCGGCAAGGAGCATCGCCGTGATCGGGGGGACGATTCTCGGCCAACCGGCAAGCCCAGAGACACCGTGGCGCCGCGGCGGCATGGCGACCACTGCCGCCACTGCCGCGGTGGCGACGAGGAACGCCTGGGTGGCCCGGCTTCCGGCGCCGGGAAGG
>CANGGT010000069.1 GCA_947453375.1 Planctomycetaceae bacterium | reverse complement strand
GTAGCTTCGTGATCGAGCGCAGCCATACGACGTCGGCCCACGTCAGATTGTCGTCGATCAGATGGGCAAAATACGCGGCCAACCCCGAGCCATCCCCCACATCCCGGACCTCGCTGTGATGGGAAGCCTTGAGATTGAGCGCTTCCAAGCCCGCGGGGAGTGCGAAGTGGTTGCGCTCGTCCGCCTCCCTCCGCCCCACCTTCGGCGTGTCGACGGTCAGCTCCAGGGCCGTGAATCCCGACGCTTCCGCCCGCTCGACGAGCGACCGCGTGACGCCTCGATCCTTGAACACATAGAGCTGAAACCATCGCGTCGCCGGGCCCACCGTGGCGACATCCTCGATCCGGGTATTGGCCATCGTGCTCATGCAGTAGACGACGCCCGCTATCGCGGCGGCACCGGCCGTGGCCCGTTCGGCAAGCGGCGTGGCAAGGCCGTGGAAGGCGCTCGGGGCGACGATGACAGGCATCGTCATGTCGCAGCCCAACACCGTTGTTTTCGTGTCGACGTTGCCCACCCCGGCCAACACTCTTGGGCAGAGGAAGATCTCGTCGTAAGAGCGATGATTGGCCTCGAGCGTGATCTCATCCATGGCACCGGCGGCGTAGTAGTCATACGCCTGCGGAGTCATCCTGGCTTTGGCGAGCCGCTGATACTCAAACAGATTGAGGGGCAGATTCGGAGGCTCGTGTGTTGCCATCGCTCTGTCACCTTTCGGCCCTCATCGGGTCACGCTTGCGAAGACTCTCACATGGCGATTCGTCATCCGCCTCGCGCTGTTCGCAACGAATCCTCCCAGATGATCAGCACAGGAATAAACGGACGTTATCGGGAGAGGGAGTGGGGGGGCTGATCGATATCGTTTCGCGGCCGCCCCCCCTGGAACTTTTCGATGTGATTCGTCATCCGGGAGATCCACGCGGCCATTCATACCTCCGTGAAGGCCCGCTACCCCGAGCGATTTTCCCTGCTCGACCTCGGCTGCGGCGACGCAAGGGCGGGGCGATCAGAGCGGCTATTTCAAAGCCGCCACGGCCTTTTCGCCGAGCTCGCTCACCGCCTGCACCAGAGTTGAAGACGAAGAACGCCGCCATGCCGCGCGACGGCACGAACCAGGCCCGCGTGACCCCGTCCTGCCCATCGATGTGCGTGCCCGCCGCCGCCGAAGCCTGAGCAGGATCAGAGCGCGTGAGAAGCTCGCGGGGGCTCATGGTGACCGCCGGCTCCGAAAGGAGGCGAAAGGAAGCGGCGACCTCTGTCGGCCGTCGGCGGCTGTCGCCCTCGCCGTGACGTCGACTCCGCGAACGCCGGCCGTCGCCCAGGCGCCTGCCACACGTCATGCCTCTTGCGATGGGGGGAGTATAGAGAGCCCCGGTCGCCAGACAGTGCTTGAATTCGGCTAAAATCGAGCGATCGAGCCGCTCGTGCGCCCGTTCGTCCAGAATTTGCCCGATTCGTCCAACCCCATGGCGTTGCGTGATGGGGTAACTCCGATTGACTCCGCGGAGGACTGCCCGATTCGGGCCGGATCGTGTCTCCACCACCATGAAAAAACCGGGCCGGAGCACCTTGCGATGCCCGGCCCGGTGTGTGAATACGTGATCAGAGGCCGGTCGATCAAGCCACGAGCGTGGCCCGCCGACGCCGCTGCTCAAGCATCGCAAGCACCCCGGCAACGAGCGAGAGGGCGCTCGATCCCACGGCCGGGTCGATCTCGGGGACGGCGGAGGGAGTCGCCGTGCCGATGGTCCATACGCCATTGTTACTAGGGCTATAAGAATTTACGTAAAACCTCAATGAGTTGCTAAACTGCGCCAGGTATGCATTTGACGGGTCCCAGTTCAGATAATTCGCCAATCCTGATCCTGGTTCATAAAGAAAAAGATAGCTGTTAGACACTTCGAGGGTGCCCGTCGAAGCGGTGAGGGTGCCGTTCAACGATTTCCCGTCGTGACCTGACAATGTATTCGTGAACTGATACGACCCAGTGTTGGGTTTCGACAATGTGACGTCCCATGCCGTGATCGCACTTGCATCCGTAAACGTGCCGAGTCCCGAAACCGTAATCGTTCCGTTAACCGACCAGCCATCCTGCCCTTCGGCATAATTCGTGACGTTGTAGGTGATCCCTGCGAACGACGGGGCGGCAGCCCCGGCGAGGGCGAAGGCCGCAAGGGCCGCGATCGCCCATGATCGAACTTGGCGTGTCATGTGGGAACGGATTCCTGTTGTGGGTGTGTGAACCGAAAGGGAGCGTCCGAAGTCAACGATCGTCCAGGCTTCGCAGGCCATCGCCCGCCCCGCTGTCGCCAAGGCCCCGGCCCCAAAAAGTGCCGACATGGGAAATCCATATTGAGAAGAGGCCCCGGAAACGAACAGTCATGAGGCCGTGGGCGATTGAATCCTGTGGCGGGCGATGTCGTGGGAACAGTTCATCGGGCAACCATCCAAAAACCACTCTTGACGCTTTTTACTCCTGTCGCGCAGCCAATCAACTCCCTCGGCCGACAAAGTGACGAATCGGGAAAAGTTTGGATGAATCGGCGCGCCGTCGCATTACTAACCGCATACCGTTTGGATGAATCGGGATATTTCTGGACGAATCGGCGCGTGCCAGAAGACCACACCTTGAGCGTCGCGCCGGGGGGACGACTTGATCGTTGCACGTAAGGCGACGAGAGGTGCGAGCGTGAACGCACCGGGGCGCGGAAGAGGGGAGTGCTCGCCGCTGCGGCACCGCAAGAGCGAAGCGATCAGGATCGCGACTTCAAAGCCGCCACGCTCTGCGCCTGAAGGATGAGCCCTGAGGTGCCGAGGTCGACGCCGTACAGATTGCGGAGCATCATTGCCGCGGCCGATCCCCTTGATCAGAATCGGTAGCTTCGTGATCGAGCGGGGCCATACGTCGTCGGCCCACGTCAGATTACGTTCGATTCCCCGCCTCTGACAGGGTACGATCGTGGTATGGAAACACCCCGGCCTGCTCCCGAGACTGTTGACACGCTCCCGCGAGGAAACTCCCAGGAGAGCACGTCCCTGGGGCGGTCGCACGAGTGGCTCGGCAGACTCGGTGACAGGGAGCCCTCCCCATATGCGGCGATGAGCGTGGCCGAGCGCATCGAGATGGTGTGGCCCATCACCCTCGCGGCCTGGGCCTTCAGCGGAGAGCCCCACGATGAATCGCGACTTCGCCGAGATGTTGAATGCCTTGGCCGACGAGAGCGTTGACTACCTCGTCGTGGGCGCCTACGCGGTCGCTGGCCATGGGATCGGCCTAGACTCCACAAAAGATTGCAGAAAGTGCAAGGTTTTGTAGAGTCTCCCCCATCCGTCGATCGCGAAGCTCCCGGCTCCGCCGCTGGGGTATGATCGGGGGATCATGCCGACGCTGCCTTCCTCACTCCGGGTGCTCGTGATCGAGGATGACGCGGCCTCGCGGCAGGCGATCGCCGAGGCCCTTCGCGAATCCCAGCACACCGTCTTCGAGGCGGCCGACGGGCCCGCCGGCCTGGCGATCGCCCTCAAAGAGCCGCTCGACGCGGTCGTCCTCGACTTGAAGCTGCCGCGGATGGATGGGATCCATCTCCTCCGAAAGCTCCGCGAGGCGAAGGACGTGCCCGTGATCGTCGTCTCGGCCCGCCGGACGACCGACGACCGGGTCGAGGCCCTCGAGCTCGGCGCCGACGACTATCTCACCAAGCCGTTCGCCATCCGCGAGCTCCTCGCCCGACTCCGGGCCGTCGTCCGCCGGAGCGTACCCGAGACGGCGGCGGAAGTGGCACTTGGCGACATCGTCATCGATTTCGACGCGATGGCTGTCTCGCGCGCCGGGGAACGGATTCCGCTGACGGCGACGGAGTTTGCAATCCTCAAGCCCCTTGCCCGTCACCGGGGGGAGGTCGTGCCGCGGGAAGTGCTCGAGGCGGCGATCCGCCAAGAGGGGAGCGCGCATGTCAGCAACGTCGTCGACGTCATCATCCTCCGGCTACGGCGGAAGCTCGGCCGCGATCTGATCACGACGCGCCGCGGTCAGGGCTTCCTCATCGAATGGCAGGACGGCCGTGGCTAGCAGCGTGCTCCGCTCGCTCCGCTGGCGGGCGACGATCTCGATGGCCCTGTTTCTCATCGCGATCGCCATCGCGATCCGCTCGGTCAATTACGAAGTGACCCGCGAGATCCTCGTCCGCGACATCGACACGCAGCTGTGGACCAGGCTCGCCGCGCTCGACATCCACCAACACACCGCTCCGGAGACGCTCGTCGGCCCCGATCTCAACCTGCCGGAGCTCGCCCTTCCCGATGTCCGACTGGCCAGCGACCTGAAGCCCTCCGTCGCGATGCGACTGCTGATCCCGTCGGCGGTCAGCGGCCGGCCGTTCCCCTGGTTTGCCGGCGCCTGGCGGGAGGATGGAAGGCTCCTGGGGGGGCTGCGGCTCCCCGAGGAAGTCTTGCAGCAGGCGCCGTGGCGCAACGCTTCGGAACAGATCCGGACGACGCCCGACGGCAAAGCCCGCTTGGCCACCTGCCGGGGGAGCGACGGGACGGTGCTGCTCGTCGGCACACCGCTCGAGCCCCTCGCGCAGGCGATGCGGGAGGTGCTTTGGTTTTACGTGTGGACAGTCGCCCTCGCGATCCCGCCGATGGCGCTTGCGATGTGGTGGATCCTGTCGCGAATGATGCTGCCGCTCTCGCGCATCGCCCGCACGGCCGAGACGATCGCGGCCGGAGACTTCGCAGCCCGGATCGACCTGGCCCAAGCCGACTCGGAGCTTGTCGGCATGGCCACCACGCTCAATTTGATGCTCGACAGGCTCGAGGCGATCCGGATCTCCCAGGCCCGGTTCAACGCCGACGTCGCCCACGAGATCCTCAACCCGATCCACGGGATCCTCCTCCAGACCGACCTCTCGCAGCAGCGGCCGCGAACGACCGATGAGCTCGGGCGCACGATCGAGCACTGTCGCACGCTGGCGCTGCGAATCCAAAAGCTCTCGGAAGCCCTCTTGGCCCTCTCGAAGGCAGAGTCGGAAGCGGACGGGCCGCTTGCCGAACTCGATCTCGAGCCGATCGTCGAGGAGGCCGCCACGCAGGTCGAAGACCAGGCCCGGGCACGGCACGTGACGATTCATGTCGATTCCCAGAGCGCTCTGGTCGTCGGCAACGCCGACCTGCTCCACCAGGTGTTCGTGAATCTGCTCGCCAATGGAATCGAATACAGCCCCGTTGGCGGGAAGGTCGAGCTGGTGATGACGCAGGGCGACGGGCGCGTCGTGGTGCGCGTGACCGACCACGGCCCAGGGATTCCGACCGACCGGGCCGAGCAGGTCTTCGAGCGTTTTTTTCGCGAAGACCCATCGCGCGTCACGCCGACCGGCGGCCATGGCCTGGGGCTGGCCATCTGCCGGAGCATCATGCGGGGCCACGGTGGGGACGTGACTTGCCGCCCCACGCCCGGCGGCGGCACGACGTTCGAGGTGCAGTTTCCCGCGTCAGGCGGCGTCGCTGACGGGTCTGGTGTGAACGAGCCGTGAACGTTCCGTGAACAGCGCATGAATCCGGGAGATGTCCACCGGCGGCTCGATCGCCACGGGTCGCCCGCTGCCTATCGATCCGCGCTCGGCTGATCGCCACCGGCTCGACGCAAAGGCGATTTCTTGTCCGTCGAGCCGCAGAGCCAGAGAATGCGACGCGGGGCAGAGGGGGTTTCGAAGCCGCTCCGCGTCGGTCTTTCAGGGCAGACCGACTCGGCAAAGGCGATGCATCGATCCCGGCTTTTCTTCTCTTCCTGCCGCACGTGATCACGGCCGAGGCGCGGGGCACCCATGCCCTGACGCAGTCGCGCCCCGCCACGTGGGCCCCTCTTCTCCCCTCTCCCCACTCAGGTGCACCATGTCTCCGCGCAACCGTTTCCAGGGCCTCGGCCGTCGCTTGACGGGCGCCCTGTTCGCCGATCGCACCCCTTCCAAGCCCCGTCGGCGCCATCGCGACCAGCCGACGCTCGCCACCTTCGATCAGCTCGAGCAGCGGCTGGCATTCTCCGTCGGCTATGCCACCGTCAATGACTGGGGATCGGGGCTCCAGGGAGAGCTGACGCTCACCAACGACACGAAGGCGACGCTCACCGATTGGCAGCTCTCCTTCAACTACAACCGGACGATCAACAGCATCTGGAACGCCCAGATCGTCAGTCACACGGGCTCCCAGTACGTCATCAAGGGGCTCGCCTGGGACAGCACGCTCGCGATCGGCGCGGCACAGGGCGTCGGCTTCACCGCCGGCGTCGGTGCCGACGCCCCTTCCGGTTTCGTCCTCACGGCCACTGGTGCCACAACCACGCCGACGACGCCGACAACCACGCCGACAACCACGCCAGCGACGCCGGGCGTCGACCTGTGGAAGGAGCAGTTCTTCGCTCCCTACGTCGATATGGGGCAGTATCCGGTGCCAGACCTCGACGGCCTGGCTCGGCAATACGGCGTCGGGCTCCTGACGCTGGGATTCATGCAGGCCACGCCCACCGGCAAGCTGGGGTGGGCCGGGTACGACGTGCTCACGCCCGGGAGCACGAACGAGCAGGCGCTGGCCATCCAAGGGGAGATCAACGCGCTGCGGGCAGCCGGCGGCGACGTGATGGTGTCGTTGGGGGGTGCGGCGGGGCAGAGCCTGGCGCAGTCGTACGCCCAACGTGGCCTGGGCTCCCAGAGCTTGGCGACGGCCTACGGCGACATGGTCGATACCTTGAAGCTGAAGAAACTCGACTTCGATATCGAGGGCGCCGCCGTCGCCGAAACCCAGACGATCAAGCTCCAGATGGACGCCATCGCCCTGGTGCAGAAGACCCGTCCTGAGCTCGGGGTGTGGCTGACGCTGCCCGTGCTGCCCCAGGGGCTGACGCAGGATGGCCTGAACGTCGTGAAGGCCGCCCTGGTGGCCGGCGTGAAGGTCGATGGGGTGAACGTGATGGCGATGGACTACGGCGACGGCGCCGCGCCTCCCAAGCTCAAGTCGATGGGGGAGTACGCCATCGACGCGGCCAACGCCACCTTCGCGCAGATGACGAGCCTGTTCGCCAGCCACGGCCAGTCTTTCGGCTGGAACCAGCTCGGCGTGACGCCGATGCTGGGCGTCAACGACATCACGACGGAGGTGTTTACCCTGGCCGACGCGGATCGCCTCGAAGTCTTCGCCCGCGCCAAGGGGCTGGGCATGCTCTCCATGTGGTCGCTCAACCGCGATAACCCGGGCACCGCGGGCCAGTTGTCCAACTTCCACACCGGCATCCCGACGATGCCCAAGGGTGGCTTCAGCACCACGTGGGGCGACTACGGCAGTGATCCGGTGATCGCGGGCGCCACGCCCGTCACTCCGCCCGTCACTCCGCCCGTCACTCCGCCCGTCACCACACTCCCCGGGATCAGCATCGGCGACGTCTCCGTCACCGAGGGCAATCCGCAGGCAACCCTCATCTCGGGATACCTCCACACCTCCGGCAGCCAAATCCTCGACGCCAACAACACTCCGGTGCGAATCGCCGGCGTGAACTGGTTCGGCTTTGAGACGACGAACTTCGCCCCCCACGGCCTCTGGACCCGGGGCTACAAGGAAATGATGGATCAGATGAAGTCGCTCGGCGTCAACACGATCCGCCTGCCCTATTGCGATCAGCTCTTCGATTCCGGGAGCAAGCCCAACAGCATCGACTTTTTCAAGAATCCCGATCTCCAGGGGCAAAGCGGCCTACAGATCATGGACAAGATCGTCGCCTACGCCGACCAGATCGGCCTCAAGATCATCCTCGATCACCACCGCTCCGACGCCGGCAACAGCGCCAATGCCTCTGGCCTGTGGTCGACGACGGCCTACCCCGAAAGTACGTGGATCGGGAATCTCTCGATGCTCGCTTCGCGCTATGCCGGCAATGCGACGGTGATCGGCATCGACCTCCACAACGAACCGCACGGCCCCGCCACCTGGGGCGACGGCAGCGCCAACGACTGGCGGCTGGCCGCGGAGCGCGGCGGGAACGCCGTGCTCGCTGCCAACCCTAACCTCCTCGTGATCGTGGAGGGGATCGAGACCGCATCGTCGGGAAGCTACTGGTGGGGAGGGAATCTCTCCAATGCCGGCGCGGCCCCGGTGCGGCTCACCACGCCCGGCCGACTCGTCTATTCAGCCCACGACTACCCGTCGAGCGTCTACGCGCAGACCTACTTCAGCGACCCGACGTATCCCAACAACCTGCCGGCCGTGTGGGACAAGAACTGGGGCTATCTGTTCCGCAGCGGCACGGCGCCTGTGCTCCTCGGGGAGTTCGGCAGCAACCTCGCCACGGCCAGCGATCAGGCGTGGTACGCCAAGATGGTGGGCTATCTCAAGGGGGATCTCGACGGCAACGGCACGAGCGACTTGGCCGCCGGCCAACAGGGGGTCAGCTGGACGTACTGGTCGTGGAATCCCGACTCTGGCGACACCGGCGGCATCCTCGCGGACGACTGGAAGACCGTGAACACGGCCAAGCTCGATCCACTCAAGGCCGTGCAATTCCAGTTCCCGGCCGTGGCGGCCACGGGGGGCACGATCACGACGACCCCGCTGACGTTCACCGTCTCGCTCTCGGCGGCGAGCACGCAGCCGGTCACCGTCTCCTACGCCACGGCCGACGGCACGGCGCTGGTGGGGAGCGACTACACCGCCACCAGCGGCACGCTCACTTTCGCCCCCGGCGAAACGCAGAAGACCGTGACGGTGCTCGTCACCCGCGACACGACGGCCGAAGCGAACGAGACGCTGTCACTGAAATTGAGCGCCCCGACGAATGCCACGCTCGTGAAGACCGCAGCCACAGGCACGATTCTCAACGACGACACGGCGCCAGTCACACCCACGACACCCACGACACCCACGACACCCACGACACCCACGACACCTCCCACGCCAACGACACCTCCCACACCCACGCTCCCGACCCTGAGCGTCTCGAGCGCCCGGGTGAACGAGGGGAACACCGGCACGGCGCTACTGCCGTTCACGGTCCGCCTCTCCGCCGCCTCCACCCAGCCGGTCACGGTGCAGTATTCGACCGCCGATGGCACCGCGACTGCCGGCGCGGATTACACGGCCACCAGCGGTACGCTCACGTTCGCCCCCGGCGAGTTGACGAAGACGATCTCCGTTGTCGTCACCTCCGACACGGCGGTCGAGTCGGACGAGACGCTGATCGTGAGGCTCGGCACGGCGCTTGCCGCCACGATCCTCGCCGGCAGCGACACCGGCACCGGCACGATCGTCAACGACGATGCCGCCAAGGCCGGGAGCTACAACTATGCCGACGTCCTGCAGAAGTCGCTCCTGTTCTACGACGCGCAGCGGTCCGGCGACCTCCCAGCCTCGTTCCCGCTCAATTGGCGAGGCGACTCGGCGCTCACCGACGGCGCGGATGTGGGGGTCGATCTCAGCGGCGGCTATTACGACGCCGGCGACCATGTGAAGTTTGCCCTGCCGATGGCGTCGTCGATGACGCTCCTCGGCCTCGGCGTCGTGCAGTACCGCGATGCCTACGCCACCAGCGGCCTGCTCCCGCAGATGCTCGACGCGCTCAAGTGGGGCACCGACTGGCTCATCAAGGCGCACCCGTCGGCGAACGTGTTCTACGCCCAGGTCGGCAACGGCAGTGCCGACCATGCGTTCTGGGGGGCGCCCGAGGTGATGACGATGGGCCGGCCGGCTTACAAGCTCGATGCCACCCACCCCGGCTCCGATGTGGCAGGCGAAGCGGCGGCGGCGCTGGCCGCGGCCTCGATCGTGTTCCGGCCGACCGACCCGGTGTATGCCGACTTGCTCGTGAAGCACGCCCGCGAGCTTTACACCTTCGCCGACACCTATCGGGGCAAATACTCCGACAGCATTCCCGACGCGGCCGCCTATTACAACTCGTTCAGCGGCTACAACGACGAGCTGGCCTGGGGGGCGACATGGCTCTTCAAGGCGACCGGCGAGCAGGCCTACCTCGCCAAGGCGGAGTCGATCTACGCCGCCAGCCTGGCCGGCCAGCAGCTGCAGTGGACGCAGTCGTGGGACGACAAGACCTACGGCACCGCCGTGCTCCTCGCGCAGTCGACCGGCAAGGCGGTCTACAAGGCCGACGCCGAGCGCTGGCTCGACTATTGGACGGTCGGCAACTCGAGTGGGCGGGTCAGATACACCCCCGGTGGCCTGGCCTTCCTCGACACGTGGGGGTCGCTGCGCTATTCAGCTGACACGTCGTTCCTGGCGCTCGTCTACAGCGACACCGTCGGCGACAAGGCCGGCCGCTATCACGACTTCGCGGTCCGGCAGATCAACTACATGCTCGGCGACAATCCGCAGGGGCGGAGCTACGTCGTCGGCTTCGGCAACAACCCGCCGCTCAATCCGCACCATCGCGGGGCCAGCGGCGTGGTCGACGGCAACGTCAACGCCCCGGGCAACAACCGCCACATCCTCTACGGCGCACTCGTCGGCGGCCCACAGTCCGCCAGTGATACCGACTACGTCGATTCGCGGAGCAACTACATCTGCAACGAGGTCGCGCTCGACTACAACGCCGCCTTCCAGGGGGCCGTGGCCAGGCTCTACACCGAGTATGGCGGGAAGGTGCTGGCGACGATGCCGCCGGCGGAGATCCCCACCAACGAGTTTTTCGTCCAGGCGGCGGTGAACACGGCCGGGAGCGGCTTCACCGAGATTCGGGCGATCCTCAACAACCAGTCGGCCTGGCCGGCGCGGATGTCGTCGAATCTTTCTTTCCGGTATTTCCTCGACATCTCCGAGGTGAAGGCCGCGGGCTTCACGGCCGCCGATGTGCAGGTGACGAGCAACTTCGCGCAAGGGGCCACGGTCAGCGGCCTTCAGGCGTGGGATGCCGCCAAGGGGATCTACGTCGTCACGGTCGACTTCACCGGCACGGCGATCGGCCCGGGGACCGGAAGCTCCTTCTGGCGCGAAGCACAGTTCCGCGTCGGCCTGCGGCCCGGCCTGCCAGCCTCCGCCTGGAGCGCCCTCAATGACTGGTCGTATCAGGGGATCGGCACCGATCGGAATGCCCCGGTGAAGACCACCTTCATGCCGGTCTACGAGGTCGGCAAGCTCGTCTTCGGCCAGGTGCCGACCGGCTCGCTCGCCCCTGCGACTCCCACGACTCCCACCACGCCCACCACGCCCACCACGCCAACGACGACCGGTGGCTTCGCTGTTACCTACGCACAGACGAGTGCGTGGAGCACCGGCTTCAACGGCGACATGAAGATCAAGAACACCGGCACGGCGGCGATCAGCGGCTGGACGATGGAGTTCGACATGAAGGCGAACATCGTCAACATCTGGAACGCGGTGATCGTCAGCCATGTCGGCACCCACTACGTGATCAGAAACGCCGCCTGGAACGGCACGATTGCCGCTGGCGCCGAGATTTCGTTCGGCTTCCAGGCCGACGGCATCGCCGGCGAGCTGCCGTCGAACAAGAAGGTCAACGGCCTCCTTGTCGCGTAGGCGGCGGCAGCCCGCGATCTCATGCTTCCTGAAGACTTGCTCCCCGCGGCAGCAGAACGCCGCGGGGAGTGGAGCAGGGCAGACCTCGCGCCGATGCATTCATCCCGGCAAGCTGCAAAACCTGGGTTAAATGGACCGGCGCCTGCCGCGCGCTTCCCCGCGCCTCCAAAGGCCGCCTCGTCTCTGCCGATCCTTAGGGAGAGATCCGCTGCCAACGGGCGGGGTGACTTTTTCCAGGAGGGTGTCGTGAGCAAGAAGAAGACAATCGCCCAGCGGGCCGTGGGTCTCGCCTCGCCGGTACTGCCGGCGCCAGTGGCCAAGGTCGTCGGCACGCGCTGGGGCTCACGGCTGTTCGTCCTTCTCGTTCCCTTCCTCCTCGCCACCGGCGTCCTCACGATCAGTTGGAACAATGGCATCCCGTCGGTGAACTTCGACCGTGCGCGGGCGATGATCGTCGGCCAGCAGGTCGGCCAACGGGTCGAGAGCGAGGCTCGCCGCGCGGCGCAAGAGTTCAACAGCCAGCAGCAGGAGGGGGCGACCTCCCAGCAGCCGCTCTACGAACAGCAGCCGCAGTCGTGGCAGCAGGCGCCGCAGCAGCAGTACCAGCCCCAATACCAACCCCAGCCGCAATACCAGCAGCAGTACCAGGGCTATCAACAGCCGGCCCCCCCGCAGCAGGCCGCCCAACCCTTCGGCCCGCGCGCGTATCGGTAGGCTGAGATTGGCAGCGAAGCTGCTCTTCGACGCCTCAGCCCCCCGCGACGACGCCCCACGCCCAAGCGCCGCTAAGCGAGGGGTCGCCCGTGCTCCGAGAGCCGGCGTAGGATGCGAGCGGAGCCATGGATGGCGGAGCGAAGCAGGCTCCGAGCGAACGGAGGCCACGAAGGCCGAAGTGAGCGTCCGGCGACGGGGCACGGGCGACCCCGAAGCGCACGTTTGACCCCATCTGTCCCGCTAGCGGGCCTGAGGGTCATCCGTCGGCGGGACCGGCGACAGACGCCCGCCCCGGCGGGTACGATTTTCTTCCCCCCGCGCCGAGTCCGGCGCGGACGCGACACGCCCGAGGAGAAGCCATGCGGCACGCCCCGATCGACCACGCCCTCTTCGTCTCCCACCGCCGTCAACTCGTGGCCCAGCTTCCGCCGCGCTCCATCGCGATCGTCCACGCCGCCGACATCCTCCCACAGACCGGCGACGGCACCTTTCCGATCTATCCGGCCGCCGATCTCTTTCATCTGACCGGGATCGAGCAGGAGGAGAGCGTCCTCGTGCTCGCGCCGCAGGCGACCGATCCGGCGCAGCGGGAGATGCTCTTCCTCCGCCAGCCGAATGAACACCTCGCCATCTGGGAGGGGGAGAAGCTCACGAAGGAACGGGCCGAGCAGATCTCCGGGATGCCGCGGGTGCGCTGGCTCTCGGAGCTGCCTGGCGTGCTCCATATCCTGATGTGCGAGAGCGAGCGGGTCTATCTCAACTCGAACGAACACGAGCGCAACGGCACCGAGACCGATCCCCGCGACGTCCGCCACGCCCGCCAACTGATGGCCCGCTATCCGCTCCACCGCTACGAGCGTCTGGCGCCGATCATGCGGAGCCTGCGTGCGGTCAAGGACGCCACCGAGATCGAGCTCCTCCGCCGGGCGATCGACATCACCGACGTCGGCCTGCGGCGGATGCTCTCCTCCCTCAAGCCGGGGGTGATGGAATACGAACTCGAGGCGGAGCTGATCTACGAGTTCACGAAGAACCGGGCGAAGATGGCCTACGAGCCGATCATCGCCTCGGGGAAGAGCGCCTGCGTGCTCCACTACAACACCAACGACCGGGTCTGCCAAGACGGCGACCTGCTCCTCGTCGATGTCGGCGCCTGCTATGCCAACTACAACGCCGACCTGACCCGCACCTATCCGGTGAGCGGCCGCTTCACCCCGCGGCAGCGGGCCGTCTACGACGCGGTCCACCGCGTTCTCGACGCGTCGATCGCCCGGGCCACCGTAGGCACGACGCCCCGCGACTGGCGCCGTGCGGCCCAGCTCCAGATGAACGACGAGCTTCTCGGCCTCGGCCTGATCACGCCGGAGCAGGTTGCCAAGGACACTCCCGAGGAGCCGGCCTGCCGGAAGTATTTCATGCACGGCCTCGGGCATTCGCTCGGGCTTGGCGTCCACGACCTCGCGCCCCTCAACGGGCCCTTCCAGCCGGGCTGGGTGATCACCGTCGAGCCGGGGATCTACATCCCGGAGGAGGGGATCGGGGTTCGGCTGGAGAACGACGTCCTCGTCACCACCGGCGGCCCCGTCGATCTCTCCGCCCACGTGCCGATCCAGGCCGACGACGTGGAGCAGCTCGTCGGTCGCAGCGTGAGCGTGCGGGGCTGACGGCGCTGGTCGGACCTGGTGACGCCCCGCTCACTCCCCGGCGGAAAGCTCCCGGAGCCGGGCGGCCGCAGAGCGGCCGATCTGGAGCGCATCGGGGCTGCCGGTGAACGACAGGACCGTCTCCTCGCGCGACTTCCAGGTCACGAGCGAGAGCCGGGAGAGGCGGATGATCTGGGAGCGACCGAGCCTGGGGAAGACGTCCGCCGGCAAGATCTCGGCCCATTCGGCGAGACTGCGTCGGACGACCGCGGGCTTCCGCTCTCCCGCGAGGCAGACGCGTGAATACTTTCCAAGCCCCTCGATCCAGAGGATGTCGTCCCGGCGGAGGATCGCTTTTTTCCCACCGCGAAGCGTGACGACGAACGTCGACTCCCCCTCCTTGCCCCATTCCGAAGGTGACGGCGGCTCGGCGGCAGGGCCTTTCTTTGGCAGCAACTCCGCCACCCGGATCGCTCGCAGCAGACGCCCCACGGCCACGCCCAGCCGGACCCGGTCGATTGGCTTGAGGAGGTAGTCAACGGCACCGACCTCGAACGCGGTGACCGCGTATTGCGGATGGGCGGTGATGAAGCAGACGTGCGTCCGCTCGGAGATCTCGGCGAGGAGCTTGAGCCCCGAGCCTCCCGGCAGCTCGATATCGAGGAAGAGGATGTCGGGGGCGTGCTGCTTGAGCACCCTGCTCGCCTGCGCGACACTCCGCACGTCACCGAGGACCTCGATCTCTCTGTGCGCCGAGAGGAGTTCGCGGAGACGGAGGCTGGCCGAAGGCTCGTCATCGACGAGGAGTGCCGTGGGCATCGCGGGAATCTCTCGGGACGCGGCAACCAAAGACACATTCAGGCTCGAGGCGACGGGCCGCCGGTGCGGCGTCGGGCGTCCCCCTGCCACCGGGCTGCAGCGCCGGAAGCCGTCCGAGACTAGTGTTCCACACGCCCGGGCGCCTGTCGGGCCGCCGCTGAGGTTTGCCCGGCGCTGCGGGGTGTGGCAGAATTGGACGAGTTTAACGGCTGCACAGGCCGCCAGGGGGGACGCACGATCGACCCGCCCCTGCCTGCGCTGCCCCGCCGATCGACCCTCGCGTCACGAGGGTCCGCGATCCCGGCCCTTATTCCGGGATCGGCGACGCGGACAACGCCCCAGGAGAGTTATTCATGGGTGGTTCCGTGCTCCGCCGCGCCGGGCTTGCCAGCCCCGCCTCACGTCTCTCCCTTCTCCTCGCAGCAGGCCTCCTCCAGACGACGGTCGGGGCGACGGTCGCGGTGGCCGCCGAGAAGCCGATCCGCTTCGACCGGGACATCCGGCCACTCCTCTCCGAGCACTGCTTCGCCTGCCACGGCCCCGGCAAGCAGGAGGCGGGCTTGAGGCTCGACGATGGCCCAGCGGCACTTGCGCCCCTCGGGAGCGGTGATCGGGCGATCGTCCCGGGCGATACCGCCGCCAGCGCCCTGATCGCCCGGATCGTCGCTACCGATCCCGACACCGTCATGCCACCGCCCCACTTCCACAAGGAACTCTCGGCGGCCCAGAAGGACCTGCTCACGCGCTGGATCGCCGCCGGGGCTCCCTACGAACAGCATTGGTCGTTCCGGAAGATCGTTCGCCCCGAGGTGCCGGCCGCACCGGGCGACCCCGGCAATCCGATCGATCGGTTCGTCGAGGCGCGCGTGGCGGCCGAGGGGCTCCCCCTCAACGGTGAGGCCGACCGGCCGACGCTCATCCGTCGCGTCACCTTCGCGCTCACCGGCCTGCCGCCGACCCCCGAAGAGGTGGCGGCCTTCGTCGCCGATCCAGCTCCCGACGCCTACGAGAAACTCGTCGACCGCCTGCTCGCGAGCCCCCACCATGGCGAGGAGATGGCGCGCCACTGGCTCGACGTCGCCCGCTATGCCGACACCCACGGCCTCCATCTCGACAACGAGCGCCACATGTGGGCCTACCGCGACTGGGTCGTGAAGGCCTTCAACGACAACCTCCCCTTCGATCAATTCACCGTCTGGCAACTCGCCGGCGATCTCCTCCCCGGCGCTACCCGCGAGCAGCAGACGGCCACCGGCTTCTCACGCTGCAATGTGACGACGAGCGAGGGGGGCTCGATCAACGAGGAGCTCGTCTTCCGCTACGCCGTCGACCGCACGGCCACGACGCTCAACGCCTGGATGGGGCTCACCGGGCAATGCGCCGTCTGCCACGATCACAAGTTCGACCCGATCTCGGCCAAGGATTTCTATTCGCTCTACGCGTTCTTCAACTCGGCGGCCGACCCCGGTTTCGACGGCAACATCGAGCAGACGGCGCCGGTCATCAAGCTCCCCACCCCCGAGCAGGAGATGGAACTGGCGGCGCTCGACGCGAAGCTGCCGGAGCTCGAGAAGCGGATCGAGGAGGCGGTGGCGAGTGTCGTCTATGCCGATCCGGCAGCGCTCGATCCGAAGCCCGCCCCGGTGACGAGCGAGACGGTCTGGCTCGATGACGATCTCCCCGCCGGCGCCGCCGCGCAGAGCAGCCCCGGTGGGCCGACGTGGTTTACGGGCACCGAGCCCGGTCAGGTGCTTTCCGGCGCGCGCTCCCTCGACCGCACCGCCACGGGCATCGGCCAGGATGTCTTCATGCCCGCCGGTGAGATCCACGCCGGGCCCTCCGGTGGCGAACTGTTTGCCCATGTCTGGATCGACCCGGCAGCGCCGCCGAAGGCGATCATGATCCAGCTCCACACCGACGGCTGGGAACACCGGGCCGTGTGGGGCGAAGGGGGCGTGATCCCGTGGGGCGCGGTCGGCCAGCCGTCGCAGCTGGTGGTCGGGCCCCTCCCCGAGGCGGGGAAGTGGGTGCGCGTGGCGTTCAAGCCGGAGAGCATCGGCGTGCCTCCCGGCACGAAGGTCGGCGGCTTCGCCCTTACCCAATTCGACGGCCATGTTCGCTGGGACAAAGTCGGCCTGTCGAGCACCGACGACCCGACCACCGATCCGGCCCGGTCGTTCGCCGTCTGGTGGAAGGCGCGGGTCGGGCAGGAGAAGCTCGACGACGTCCCCGAGCCGCTCCGCGGCCTCGTTCGGGATGGCCCCGAGAAGACGACCAACGTCGACGACGTCACGCGGATTCGCCGCCACTGGCTGCGCTCCGTGTGGCGCGACAAGCCGGAGCCGGTCGTGTTTGCCGACCGCGAGCTCGTCGAAACGCGGCGCAAGCGCGACGATCTCGAGAAGTCGCTCGTGCGAACGTTCGTGTTCAACGACCTGCCGCAGATGCGCGACAGCTTCATCATGCTGCGCGGGGCCTACAACAAGCCGGGGGAGAAGGTGACGAGGGCCACGCCGGCCTTCCTGCCGCCACTGGCCATACCGGAGGGGGCGACTCCCAACCGGCTCGATCTGGCCAAGTGGATTCTCCTCCCGGAGCAGCCGCTCGTGGCGCGCGTCGCCGCCAACCGGCTGTGGCAGCAGTTCTTCGGGATGGGACTGGTGAAGACGAGCGAGGACTTCGGCCAGCAGGGGGAGTCGCCGAGCCACCCGGAGCTCCTCGATTGGCTCGCCACGGAATACCGCGAGAGTGGCTGGAACACGCGCCACCTCGTCAAGCTCCTCGTCACGAGCCAGGCGTTCCGCCGTCAGGCCACGATCGCGCCTGAGCAGCTCGCGGCCGATCCGGAAAACAGGCTCCTCGCCCGCGGGCCACGGATCCGCCTCGACGCCGAACAGATCCGCGACAATGCCCTGGCCGTTTCCGGGCTCCTCGCTTCCACGCTCGGTGGCCGGGGCGTCCGCCCCTACCAGCCCGACAACATCTGGGAGCCGGTCGGCTTCGCCGGCTCGAACACCCAGATCTACAAGCGGGACACCGGCCCCGCCCTCTGGCGGCGGAGCCTCTATGCGTTCGTGAAGCGGACGGCGCCGCCGCCGTTCATGGTCAACTTCGACGCCCCCAACCGGGAGCAGTTCTGTGCCCGCCGCGAACGGAGCAATACGCCGCTCCAGGCGCTCCAGCTCATGAACGACGTCCAGCATGTCGAGGCGGCCCGGGCCCTCGCCGCGCGGGCGCTCGCCTCCGGCCCCGCCGACGACGCGGCCCGGATCGATTGGCTGTTCCGCACCGTCATCGCCCGCGGCGCTGACTCGGCGGAACTGGCCGTGGTGGCCGAAGAGCTCGCCACCCACCGCGGCCGCTACGCCGCCGATCCCGACGCCGCCAAGCGGCTCGTCGCGGTGGGGGAATCGAAGGCCCCGGAAACCGTCCCGGCGGAGGAACTGGCCGCCTGGACACTCGTGTCGAACATGCTCCTCAATCTGGACGAGACCCTCTCGAGGAACTGACCATGGCCCACCCGCAGTCTGACCGCGACCTGCAGCTCCAAGCCTGCCGCCGTGCGTTTCTCCGCCGCTCGGGCGTCGGCGCCGGCGCCGCGGCGCTCGCCCTCCTCGAGAGCCGCCGTGGCGGCGGGCTCTTGGCCAAGGCCGGGGCCGCGGCCATCGATCCGGCGGCGGTCCGCTCCGCCTCCTCCCGAATCCATCCCGCTCTCCCGGGCTTGCCCCACCACGCGCCGAAGGCGCGGAGCGTGATTTACATCCATCCCAACGGCGGGCCGTCGCAGATCGACCTCTGGGACCACAAGCCGAAGCTCAAGGACTACTTCGACAAGGATCTCCCCCCGAGCGTCCGCGGCGATCAGCGGCTCTCGACGATGACCAGCGGTCAGCAGCGCTTCCCGGTGGCGCCGTCGAAGTTCAAGTTCGAGCAGCGCGGCGCCTGTGGCCGCTGGATCAACACCGATCTTCTCCCCTACACGGCCGAGGTCGTCGACGACCTGGCGCTCGTCAAGAGCGTGTTCACCAACGCCATCAACCACGACCCGGCTTGCACCTACGTGATGACCGGCAGCGAAGTGCCGGGGAAGGGAAGCCTGGGGAGCTGGCTCGCCTACGGCCTGGGGAGCGAGAACGACGATCTCCCGGCGTTCGTCGTCTTCACGCCGCAGCCTGACATCAATCCCTCCCAGGCGTTGTTCACGCGGATGTGGTCGAGCGGCTTCCTCCCCACCCGCTACACCGGGGTCGCGATGCGTGGGTCGGGCGATCCGGTCCTCTACCTCCCCAATCCCGACGGCGTGACCCGGGCCGATCGGCGCGTGATGCTCGACGCCCTCGGCAAGCTCAACGCCCGCGGCCACGATCGCTTCCACGATCCCGAAACGCAGACTCGCATCGCGCAGTACGAGATGGCCTTCCGGATGCAGGCGAGCGTGCCCGATCTGGTCGACCTCAGCGGCGAGACGGCGCAGACGCTCTCCATGTATGGCGATGACGTCAACAAGCCCGGTTCCTTCACCCACAGCCTGATCCTCGCCCGCCGGCTCGTGGAGCGCGGCGTCCGCGTCGTCCAGATCCTCCACCGCGGCTGGGACCACCACGGCAATCTCCCCAACGATCTCAAGTCGCAGTGCCTCGACACCGATCAGGCGACCGCGGCGCTGATCAAAGATCTCAAGGCCCGCGGGATGCTCGACGACACGCTCGTCGTCTGGGGAGGGGAGTTCGGCCGCACCGTCTACTCGCAGGGGACGCTCACCGCCGACACCTACGGCCGCGACCACCATCCGCGCAACTTCTGCATGTGGATGGCCGGCGGCGGCTCCAAGGCGGGGACGGTCCTCGGGGAAACCGACGACTTCAGCTACAACATCGTCGAGAACCCCGTCGACGTGAACTCGTTCAACGCCACGATCCTCCACCTGATGGGGATCGACCACGAACGCTTCACGTTCAAGTTCCAGGGGCTCGACCAACGGCTCACGGGCGTCGAAGAGCAACACGTCCTCGAGGCGCTGCTGGCGTAAAGACTGGCCTCAGAGAGCACGCCGCAAGGCGCATCAGCGAGGGGTCGCCCGTGCCCCGAGAGCCGGCGTAGGATGCGAGCGCAGCCATGGATGGCGAAGCGAAGCAGGCTCCGAGCGAACGGAGGCCACGAAGGCCGAAGTGAGCGTCCGGCGACGGGGCACGGGCGACCCCGAAGCCACGCCGGGCCCGAATTGCGGCAGCCCCGGGCAGAGAGCCTGTGCCTGGTTCACCAGCCCCCCTTCGCGCTCACCCGGCCGCCCGAATCCGCTATGCTCGGGGCGTCGATTTCACCCAGAGGAACCCGTTCCATGCGTCTGTTCGCCTGCTCCCTGCTCCTCCTGGCCTTCGCCATCACCCTTCCGGAGACTTCCGTGTCTGCCGCTGATACCGACGTTCCCCACCCGACGCTCCCCAAGGGCGCGGGCACCCTCGACGCCGATGCCCCCAAGACGTTCATGAAGACCGCTTCCGGTCTCCAGTACCGCGTCCTCCGCAAGGGGGAAGGGGTCAACCCCAAGGCGAGCAACACCGTGAAGGTCAACTACCACGGCTGGCTCGACGACGGGAAGGTGTTCGACAGCTCCTACAAGCGTGGCGAGCCGATCGAGTTCGGGCTCACCCAGGTGATCCCCGGCTGGACCGAGGGGATGCAACTGGTGGGGAAGGGGGG
>CANGGT010000068.1 GCA_947453375.1 Planctomycetaceae bacterium | reverse complement strand
GTCACTGCCAAGACGTCGCAGCGCGATCACCGCAGCCAGACGCACCCGCGGCGACGGATCGGTGGAGAGCGCAGCGAGGCCCACGAGGTCGCTCACTCCGGCGAGCCCCATCACGATCGCGTGGCGGTAGTGGGGATCGGCCGCCGCCGCGCCGTCGGCTTCGGCAGCCAGCGCACGCGCGGCGACCGGATCGGGGCCGCTTTGCCGGCCGATCCGGCCGAGGGCGATGGCCGCAGCCGAACGGACATGGAGGTCGTGATCGTGGAGCAAGCCGATGAGCTTCGCCCGGTCGGCCTCGTCGACTGCGGCCCCGGAGTCGCCGAGCTCCCGGGCGGCCACCATACGGATCTCCCACGACGGATCGCCGAGCAGCGGACCGAACGGGAGGACCACGGAAGGCCTGAGCAAGGAACCTCGTGCCATCTGGGCGAGCCCCTGGATGGCATGCACACGGGCCAACAGCTTCGCCTCCGGCTCTGCAGCCACCCCCTCGAGCGTCGGGGCGTCGCCGCGGCGGACGAGCTCCCACTGCGCCTCCAGTCGCACGCGGCGATCGACGTGCCCGAGGAGTGTCGCCAGCCGGGAAGCCTCGAGTTGCTCCCAGTCTCCGCCGAGCAGCGATTGCACCTCGTCGACGACCCCCTGCTCGGCCGCCGAACGCTGCTCGG
This sequence comes from Planctomycetaceae bacterium, assembly GCA_947453375.1. GTDB lineage: Bacteria > Planctomycetota > Planctomycetia > Pirellulales > UBA1268 > QWOP01. The sequence goes on along the minus strand of CANGGT010000068.1, from coordinate 19,979 downwards.
GGACGAAGCGCCAGATCCTTCCCTTCCCCTCCCCTTCCCAGCCATGGACCCAGTCGCTCACCCACAGGCTGCCATCCGGGCCCATCTCGGCATCGGTGGCGAGAATGTTGCGGAAGGTCTCCTCCTCGTCGACCGGCGCGAAGCTGGCCCCCTTGGGAACGACGCGGAAGGTGCGGATCGAGCTGTTGGCCGCGCCGCCGCGGAAGTCGCAGAGGAGAAAGCGATTTTCGAAGTGCTTCCCCAGCCCGGTGCCTGGGTAAAAGGAGAGCCCCGACGGCCCGGAGCCGATATGGGCCAGCGGTGGGATGATCCAGGCGGGCTGGCCGTCATGGGCCGTGTGCCAGAGCTTCTCACGGTGCCACGGACCGCGATCCTCCATGTATTGAAACGACATGTTCCATCCCGAGTCGCTCCCCGGGAGGACGTGGACGAGCCGCGCCTGATCGCCACCGTCGGAGTTGTTGTCGACGGTGAACAGATTGCCGAGGTCGTCGAAGGCGAGCTCCTGCGGATTGCGCAGGCTCGTGGCGAAGATCTCGAAGCCGCTGCCGTCGGGATTGCAGCGAAACACGGCACCGCTACCGGGATCGTGGTACGTCTGGCCATCGAGGGAGATCTTGTAGCCACGATCGCCGATCGAGAAGTAGATCCGTCCGTCGGGTCCCATCACGAGGCCGTGGAGATCGTGGCCGCGGAGGGCAACCCGGATCCCGTACCCGGTGGAGAGCTCCTCCCGCTCGCCGGCGCTCCCGTCGATCCGGCCATCGCCATCGAGATCGCGGAGCCGGTAGAACGACGGGATGCAGGCGAGCCAGACCTCGCCTCGCCGGGCGAGGATCCCGGCAGCCGTGCCTGCCATCAGGCCATTGAAGCCATCGGCATAGACGCTCGCTTCGTCCGCAACGCCGTCGCCGTCGGTGTCGACGAGCTTCCGAACCCGATCGTCATCGAGCTCCCACTCGGCCACCGTCTTCGCGTCGAGGAGTCGGCGGTAGAACGCATCGCGATCCTCGACCGTCTGCGCGGCGAGATCGGCGTTGACCCACTCGTCATCGTGGCCGCGGTTGTCGTTCACCGCGCGCCCCTGGCGGAACGTCTCGCAGACGAACACACGCCCCTTCTCGTCGACCGAGAAGGCCACGGGATTTGCGACGTCAGGCTCGGCGGCAAACAGCCGCGCCTCGAACCCCTCCCGCATCCCGAACGCGGCGGCCGCCTTCACCGGCTCGTCCGACTTCTCGGCGACGGTGGGCTTCTTCGGCGTCGGAATCGGATGGCCGCCGGGGACGGCCAGAGCGGTCGCTCCGGCGAGCAGGGCGACGAAGACAGGGAGGATGACGAGGGGCGAACGAACCGGCACGGGAGGACTCCTCTGGGATGGGGGAGCCTCGAATTATCGTCGCAATCCCGATCGGTGCCAGTCGAGGTTTGCTCAGGGCAGGTGACGGATTCTCAAGCGGCGGAACTCGACCGGCGCCCCCTCCGACTCCAGGCACAAAAAGCCCTCGGCCGGCTTGCATTCGGTGCCGCCGGAAACCTCGTGGCCATTGACCCACAGCCGTACCTCGCCGTCGATGGCGCGGATGTAGTAATGATTCCATTCGGGGGATCCCCGGGAGTGGCGGGCGGTCGGGAAGCTCCGCTTGCCGCCGGGAGCGACGGGGGGGAAGGGCGTCATGTCGGAGCTGCCGACCGGGAAAACATCGCCGTCGGTTGTGAACCAATCAGACTTCTTCCCCGTCGATCGCTCGTACTCTTCGGCATAGCCATGATCGAGGACCTGAACCTCGATCCCGCCCGGAGGAAGAGCTCCCGGCTTGAGGTTCTCGAGGACGGAGGCGGGGGCCCAGAGGAACACCCCCGAGTTGCCCCCCTTGGTGAGGTGCCGCCACTCGACCGACATCTCCAGGTTCTTCACCGGCTGCTTCGTCTTGATAACGCCGACCGGCCGACCGGTGCAGTGGACGCCGCCATCCTTCCAGGTCCACGTGTCGGGCTCGCCGTTGACGTTCTCAAACTCCGCGCCCGTCAGATCGCGCCAGCCCGGGCCGCTCCCCTCGAGCGTGGAGAGCTCACGGATGGCGACGTTGCGGACGCGCATCGGCGCGCCGTGCGTCTGGATCTGGATCGGCCCCTTCTCCGGCAGCGGCGTACCGGCGGCGAAGAAGTTCGCGAGTCTGGCATCGTCGACAACGACCCGGTCGTTGAGGATCACGGTGACGTGCTCCCCCTGCATCCGGATCCGGGTCGTGTTCCACGATCCCGTCGGGCGGTCAGCCCGCTCCAGCGGCCACTTGCCGGGGCTGTCGGCGGGGTTGTTCCACAAGCCTCCGGAGCCCTTCTGATTGCCATGCTGGAAGTCGCGCTCGCAGTCAGGATCCCAGATCTGCACCTGGGGATTGCCGCGGAGGTAGATGCCGCTGTCGGCGCACGATTCGGGGAGCATCCACTCGAGGTGCAACTCGAAGTCGCCGTAGTCGCGATCGGTGGTGAGGAACACGCCGTGACCATCGCTGACGATCTCTCCCCCCTCCACCTTCCAGTGCTGACGCATGTCGGCATCCCACTCCGCCTGCTTCGTAGCCCGATCTTCAGAGGAGAACGCCGCCTCGGCAGCCGGATCGAAGTGAGGGCGGCCGCGCCAGCCGGAGAGGTCACTCCCGTTGAACAGCGCCGTGAAACCGGCCGGCGTCATCGGCTGCGGAAGCCTCGCCGACTGCCAGGCGAGAAACCGCCACTGGCCGTTCTCCTCGCGCCAGGTGGCGAGATAGGAAAGGTGGACGGTCATCGGTCCGGTATCGTTGACGACCTTGATCCGCGCCTTCCCGGACTCGATCGCGATCCCCGGCGCGGGAAACCGCCACGACCGTTCCCCCGGCACATACTCGACGTACTTCGTCTTTCCGGAGACGAGGTTGGCGAGGAACACCTCCTTCGTGTCGGCCACGCCGCTGGAATGGATGTAGTGGAGGTCGTCGGAAAGGATCGCTCCGAGGGCGGCGACATCCCCGGCCACGAGCGCAGCGACGCGGGCGTCGGCTGCGGCATTGAGGGCCCCTTCCCGATCGGCGGCGGCCGCTGCCGGGGCAGGCTCCTGGGCGGGCAGGCGGGCGCTGGCGGCGAGTGGGAGAACGATCGCCGCGATGACGCGGCAGACGAAGACGCAAGGGCTGGGGCGATTCATGAGCGAAGTCCTCGGCGGGGCGTGGTTTGGTGGGAGGTTGGGCGCGCGACGGCGCTGGAAAAAGTTTCAGGCGAGCCGGACGGGGCGGCCCCCCTCAGCGGCGCTCTGATCAGCGGCGAAGATCACATCGAAGGTCTTCGCCGCCTCTGGGAAACTCGTCAGCGGCATCTCGACGCCGGCATCGAGGGCGTCGAAGAAAGCCTGGAACTGCGCCTGGTAGGGATGATCACTGACGTCGCCGGAGTCGAGGAGCTTCATGGCGAGCGTGCTCCAGGCATGCCTGTCGGTATGGAGCTTCTGCGAATGGAAGCGGTTGTCGAGGAGGCTCCCCTCGCTCCCCACCAGATGCGTGTGGAAGTAGTAGGGCTGGAGGCAGTCGACGATCGCCGCCGATTTGCCGACGGCGCCCCCCTTGAAGTGGAGGAGGGTGACGCTCGAAGTGTCGTATTCGTAGGGGGCGAAGACTTCGCTTGCTGACTTCGTCGACAGGCTCGTGACGCTCTCCACCTCGCCCCCCATCAACAGCATCAGCGCGTCGAGGGCATGACAGCCGGCGGTGAGGAGAGCGCTGCCGCCATCCTTCTTGCCGGTGTTCCAACGGAACTGGCCGTACCAGGGGCCGATGCCGTGGTAGTAGTCAACTTCGCCGTAATGGAGACGGCCGAGGAGCCCTTCGTCGAGGAGGGCCTTCGTGACGCGGAACTGGCTCGAGAACCGGCATTCGAAGCAGACACATCCCTTCACGCCATGCTTCGTCGCCGCGGCGACGATGTCGCGCACCTCGCCGGGCGAGTTTGCCATCGGCTTCTCGAGGATGATGTGCTTGCCGGCGGCTGCGGCAGCCACTGCCTGATCCCGATGCTCGCTGGGATAGCTCGTGATGTCGACGACATCGATCGACTGGTCGGCGAGGAGATCCTCGAGATTCCGGTAGGCCTTCATCGGCCGGCCATGCTTGGCTGAGAGTTCGGCGGCATCGAGGGGCCGCGACGAGCAGACCGCGGTCACCTGTCCCTGCCTGGTGGCATTGATGGCGTCGATGTGCGCCGTTGCCGCCCAGCCATAGCCGATCACACCGACATTCCGCGTCTTCATCAAAGCCCCCCACGCGGCCCGAGGGCCGCCGATTGATCCCCCCACCCCGGTCACGCGCTCGCGCGTGACTCCGCAGTCACTGCCAAGAAAAACCGAAGCAAGAGAAACAGAATCGCCCCGGCACGCCCCCGCTCGGCTCACCCATGGTGGAGCACGAAGCCCTCGATCGCCTCGTACTCGGGCAACCCGAGCCGGTCGTAGGTTTGAGCGGTGGCCCGATTGCGGTCCTCAGCCCGTTGCCAGAACTCGCGAGGGTCGGTGGCACCGGGAAACAAGGCGCGGTCCTTTTGGCTCTCGTGCTTGAAGATCGCCAGCCGCTTGCGGCGGACTTCGTCGGGCGAGAGAGGCACCGCCATGTCGATCTCGTGCGGCTCCCATTCCTGCCACGCGCCCCGGTAGAGCCAGAACTCGCAATCCTTCGCCCACGGACGGCTCTCGAGTTGCTTCATCGCGGCGGTCACCGAGGCCAGGCAGACCCGATGCGTGCCATGGGGATCGGAAAGGTCGCCGGCGGCGTAGATCTGGTGCGGCTTCACCTCTTCCAAGAGCCGGCAGGTGATCGCCACATCCTCCGGTCCGATCGGCTTCTTCCGCACCCGACCGGTCTCGTAGAAGGGGAGATCGAGAAAGTGAATCCGCTCATCGGCGACCCCGGAGAGCCGTGCCGCAGCCCGAGCCTCCGTCCGCCGGATGAGTCCCTTCACCGCCTGGAGTTCAGGGATGTCGACGGCGCCGGCCGGCTTCTCCCGGATGAACGCCCGGATCCGATCCACGACCGATGACACCCCTTCCGTGCAGGTCAAGTTCGTGCCGGCGAACGCCCGGATGAACTCCTCCACGAACTCCGCATGCCGCTCCGCGGCGCCATCCCAGACGGCGATATTGCCACTGGTTTGGTAGGCCACGTGGACCTCGTGCCCCTGCTCGCAAAGCCGGATGAACGTTCCCCCCATGCTGATGACGTCGTCGTCGGGGTGGGGGCTGAAGACCACGATCCGCTTCGGGAACGGGTCGTCGCCAGGGAGCGTCGGCGTGCCCGACGTGCGCACGACACCGGTCCATTTCGCCGCCGCCCGCTGGGAGAAGCGTTGGCGGCGCGGTCGCCCCGGCTTGCCCCCCGGCCAACCGCTGATCGTGTCCTGCATCGAGCGAAAGACGTCGATGTTGATGTCGTAGGCCCGGCCGCAGGTCGAGAGGAGATCCTGAAGGCCGTGCTCGTTGTAATCCTCGTCGGTGAGCTTGAGAATCGGCCTCTGGAGCGTGGTGGCCAGCCAGATCACCGCCTTCCTCACGAGCCCCTCGGTCCACTCCATCCCCAGAAGATCGAGCGGCCCGACGAGCCATGGGGAAACGAAGCGAGTCAGCCCCGCAGCGGCCGCCCGATCGAGGACGAACCGGGCGTCGGGATGCTGCTGGAGGGCGCTGGCGGAAACCTGGCTCGACGGCGCCTGCTCGACGGCCCTGGCCACGACCGGGGCCTTGTGCTCGCCAAAGGCGAGGAGAATGACGCGGCGAGCATCGAGGATCGACCCCACCCCCATCGTGATCGCCTGGCGGGGAACATTCCACTCGCCGAAAAAGTCGCTGGCGGCGTCGGCCCGCGTGACGTGGTCGAGCGTGATCAGACGGGTGCGACTCTCCGGAGGGCTCCCCGGCTCGTTGAAGCCGATGTGGCCTGTGCGGCCGATGCCGAGGATCTGAAGATCGATCCCGCCGGCCGCCCGGATTGCCTCCTCGTATTTCTCACAGGCAGAAAACACCTCCTGGCGGGAGAGCGTCCCATCGGGGATGTGAATCGACTCGGCGGGGATGTCGAGATGATCGAAGAGATGCTCCCGCATGAAGCGGTGGTAGCTCTGCAGCGCGCCCCTATCCATCGGCCAGTATTCGTCGAGATTGAAGGTCACGACGGTGCGGAACGAGACCCCTTCCTCGCGATGGAGGCGGATCAGTTCGTCATAGACACCGACCGGCGTGCTTCCGGTGGCGAGCCCGAGGACCGTCGTCCGACCGGCCGCGGCCCGCGACTGAACGAGCTCGGCGATCTCGCGGGCGACGGCGCGGCTGGCATCGCCCGGTTGCTCGTAGACCGTTACCGGCAAACGCTCGATCGGGCTGCCGTGCTGATGCGTCGCCTGCGGGAGGGGCCCGCGGTAGATCGGGAGCAGAGCGGCGGCGGCCGGGTGGGCCCCCGCCGGCCCACGAGGGGCTGCTGGCTGGGTCGTCATGGTGGTCCCTCGGTCGATCTCAGAGGCACCCCGCCCCCCCAAAACAAGTGAGATCGGCGGAGATTCCCCGAGGTTATCCGTTCAGAGTTTTTGTTGAGAGTGTCCGTTCAAATCAGCTTCGTCTTGCCCGGCACGGCGATCGGCTGCGGAGGAAGTGCCAGGCCGAACTCCCACGACGGCGGAGCGAGGTCTTCCTTCGATTCCCACACCTGATCCCACGTGACATCCTGGCCCGTGTAGGCGCTCATCCGGGCCATGATGGCCATCGCGGTGCTGTTGGTCATCCTCACGCCGTCGTTGATCGGCTTGCCGGCACGAATGGCAGCAAAGAGTTCGTCATGCTCCTGCTGATACATGTCGTTCTTCTTCGCGTCACTCTGCCACACCTTGCCGTCGGTGACGATCTCGTGCCTGTCCTGGAAGCCACTGACGGAGGCATAACCGTTGGCCCCCATGATGTAGTCGCTGTTGTCGTTGGCGCAGTTGGGGAAGTGGCGGCACATGTGGAAGCCGCGGCTGCCGTCGGCATATTCAAAGGTGGCGCCGAAGTGGTCGTAGATGTTGTTGCCGAGTGGCACGTCGGGGCGCACCTCGCGGCCACCGGTGCAGATCACGCGCACCGGCGGAACATCCTTCATGGCCCAGGCGATCTTGTCGATGGAATGGACAGCCTGCTCGGCGATGTGGTCGCCGGAGAGCCAGGTGTAGTACTGCCAATTGCGGATGTAGTACTCGAGGTCGCTCCACCCCGGCTGCCGGGGCACCTCGCCTCGGAACCCGGCGGCGTTGTAGGTCGTGTAGACGGCCCGAACCGGACCGATCGCGCCGTAATGGATGCGGTCGAAGATGTCGCGTTCGCGGGCCGAATAGCGCCAACAGAATCCGGCGACGAGGTTGATGGCCTTCTCGGTGGCGAGCTTCACCGTCTCGCGGATGCTCCTCAGCCCCGCTGAATCGACCGCCATCGGCTTCTCGCAGAAGATCTGCTTCCCCGCCTCGACGGCAGCCTTGAGGTGGAAGGGACGGAAAGCCGGAGGCGAGGCGAGGAGGACGACGTCGCAGGCCTCGATGAGTTGCTTGTAGCCGTCGAGCCCGGAGAAACGACGGTCGGCGGAGACATCAAACCGCTGTGCCCAGGTCGGATCGGCGGCCGCCTTCTCCTCGACGACGCGCTGGAGGATGCCTGCGCCACTCTCGGCCCGGTCGGGAAAGGCATCGGCGATCGACCAGAGGACAACCCCCGGATCAGCCGACATCGCCTGCGACGCAGCGCCCGACCCACGGCCACCGCAGCCCACGAGCCCGACCTTGAGGCGGTCGCTGCCACCGGCGTTGGCCCCACGGGCCACCGACACCGACAGAGCCGCCGCGGCAGCCGAACCGGCGGCAACGAAGCCGCGGCGCGACACGCCGGTGGCGTTTTGCTCAGCCGTCGACGACGGGGGATTGGTAGATGCGGAGCCGTTGGAACGCGTGGCCATGAGACCCTCCCTTTGATTCGAAGCCTCACAAGGCTACTTTGCCCAGGAAGCCGCCGTCAACCGCTGTGGGGGGGGTGGCTCAGACCAACAAGGGAGCCACGAATGTCCGCCGTTTCCGTGCCCGAGCGTCCGCGAGCGCTCGCGCTGATGGCCCATCCAGACGACATCGAGTTCGTCGCTGCCGGCACCCTCCTCCTCCTCGCTGAAGCGGGGTGGGACATCCACTATTGCAACATCGCCAACGGCGATTGCGGCAGCATGGTCACCGACCGCGCCGAGACGGCGCGGATCCGCGCCCGTGAGGCACGCGACGCCGCCGCGATCCTCGGCGCCACCTTCCACGAAAGCGTCAGCAGCGATTTGATGATCTTCTACGACGAGCGCCACCTGCGGCGCGTGGCGAGCGTCGTCCGGGCAGCGCGGCCGCGGATCGTCCTCGCGCACTTCCCCGACGACTACATGGAAGACCACATGAACGCCTGCCGGCTCGCGGTCACGGCGGCGTTCGTCAAGGCGATGCCGAACTTCGTCACCGAGCCCCCCCTCGCCCCGGTGCCGGGCGACGTGTTCGTCTACCACGCCATGCCACACGGCCAGTGCGACGGCCTCCGCCGCCCCGTCACGCCAGAGTTCACCGTCGACACGACGAGCGTCCAGCCCCGGAAACGCGCTGCCCTCGCGGCGCACGCCAGCCAGAAGGCCTGGCTCGATTCGACGCAGGGGATGGACAGCTACCTCGACACCTGCGACGAGGTGTCGCGCCGCGTCGGGAGCCTGTGGGGGGGCTGCGAGCATGCCGAAGGCTGGACGCGCCACCTCCACCTCGGGCTTTCCGCCCACGAGGCCGACCCGCTCGCCGAGGCTCTTGCCGGCAAGGTGACCTTTCAGCGACGCTGACCTCGTACTGGATCGATTCGCAGCTCCACGGCAGCCGAACCTCTCCGCTCCCCTTCCCGCCCCTTCCGAGGACCACGCCCATGTCCATGTCACGTCAGCCGAGCAGGGTCGCCCCCGAATGGTGGGACTACACGACGCTTCCCTCCGACTTGATCCGCGAAGCGGCGGCGCTGTCGATGCACGACATGGAGCGGCTCTCGCGTCCCGGCTTTCGCGTCGTCTTCTACGACACGCTCGAAGACTTCTACCTCGCCGAGGCGCTCGAATACATCGAAGCCTGGCGGCAGGCGAAGGCCGACGATCCGGTGGGGATCTGCGGACCGATCGGCCCGACCGAGCAACTGCCACTCGTGGCCAGGCTCGTCAACGCGCTCGACCTCGACCTCCGGCATGCGCACTTCTGGGGCATGGACGAATGGGTCGAGGATGGCGTCGCCGTCCCCGTCACGCACCCACTCTCGTTCGAGCGAGCCGACCGCGAGCTCTGCTTCGACCGGATCCGTCCGGAACTCCGCATGCCGGAGGCGAACCTCCACTTCCCCAAGGCGGACGTCGCCGCCTACGTCGCCAGCTGGGACACGGCCCGCTGCGCCGTCATGCAGGGAGGCCAAGGGGACATCAAGCACTGGGCCTTCAACGATCCGCTTCGCCGCACCGGCCTCCACACCGACGCCCCGCCGACGCCGGAGGAATACCGGAGCCTCGGCACGCGCGTCGTCGAACTCCATCCGATCACGCTCGCCCAAAACGCCCGCACGAGTGGCGGCGGCAACATCACGATGGTGCCCAAGCAGGCCGTCACCGTCGGCCCCAAGGAAACGTGGCGTGCGGAGAAGGTCTCGATCTGGCATGCCGGCACGCACGACAACCCACTCGGCCAGCGGTTGACGGCGCTGATGATCTCGAAGCGTTTTGTCGACGCGAGCACGCCGATGTCGCTCCTCGCCGATCACCCCAACGTCCAATTCAACTACTACCGCGGCGGCCTCGGCAGCTGCGCGGTGGAAATGCACTGAATACACGGGGATGAAGCCATCCATGGCCTTCATCCCCTGGGGGTGCGCCGCCGCATCCTTGCGGCGGAGGGCCACTGCGTGACGGATGAAGCCATCCATGGCCTTCATCCCCGTCCAAACCTCGCCCAAGCGAGGGGCTGCCCGTACCCCGGGAGACGGCCTCGACGGCAAGCGAAGCCCGGAGGGCGAAAGCGCAGGCGACGCGGAGTGAGCGGAAGGCAGGGATGCCCGCAGCGAACGTCCGGCGACGGGGTGCGGGCAGTCCCGAAGCCTGCCACTGCGGTCGAGGTGAACGTCCGGCGACGGGGCACGGGCGACCCCGAAGCCTGCCACTGCGGGCCGAAGTACTGACTCGCACAGCCTTGCCCCCCACGCCCGCCCCCGCTATCTTCCCGCCGCTTTTCCAGGAGGGTTCCCCGGCCCCGCGCGGCCTCCCTCCGGCATCATCCGGGAGCCGCGCCGATGACGACGATCCTTCTCGTGGCCCCCTGCGTCGTCACGCTCCTGGCGTATCTGTTCGCGTGGGTCCTCGTCACCGGCCGCGTCGTCACCGACCGGCGGACGGCCGACACGATCGCGCTGATTGAAGCGACCGAGTCGCTCCCCGGCCTCTCGATTCTCAAGCCCCTGTGCGGCGCCGACGAGGAGCTCGAAGCCAATCTCCGCTCCTTTCTCGAAGCGGATCACGAGCCACTCCAGATCATCTTCGCCGCCGCGAGCCCCACCGATCCGGCGATCACGCTGGCCCGTCGGCTCGCCGCGGAGTATCCCCGCCGCGACGTGACGGTGGTCGTCGGCGCCGACGACACGATCGCCAATCCGAAGATCGCGCTCATGGAGGCGATGCTGCCGGAAGCGAAGCACGACATCCTCCTTCTCTCCGATTCCAACGTCCGACTGACCCGGGGAGACCTCGCTCGCGTGCTCCCGCTGTTTGCCGACCCGCGCGTCGGCATGGCCTATCAGCCGGTTGTCGCCGATGGGGAGCGGACCGTCGCCGCCACGATCGAGAACCTTCACTACACCGAGTTTGCCGCCTTCCTGACGATCGGCGTCCATGAGCTCGTCGGCCTCCACACCGTCAACGCCAAGGGGCAGTGGGTGCGCCGTGCCGCGCTCGAGGCCGCCGGCGGCTTCGAACGCGTGCGCGATTGCGGCGCCGACGACTACGAGCTGTCGCAGCAGGTGGAGCGAGGCGGCTGGAAGCTCGCGCCGGCAGCGACGGTGGTTCGCGTCATCCAGCGCGATTGGTCGTGGAAGAATCTCGCCGACCGCAATCTTCGCCACGCGGGCCTGCGGGTGCGGATCTGCCCCTGGGCCTATCCCCTCGAGCTCCTCTTCAATCCGATCCCGTTCGCGCTGCCGTTGATCGTCGCCGGGAGGATCGATCTGGCAGCCCTCGGCGCCTTCGCGATCGGCGCGAAGGTGGCGATGGAGCTTTCGAGCGCCCGGCTCCTCCGCGGCCGCGGCCTCGCCTGGCACCTCGCCCCGGCCCTGATCGCCAAAGACCTCTTCATCTTCGCCTGTTGGTTCGTCGCCCCGTTCAAGCGTACGGCCGAGTGGCGCGGCCGCCCCTATCGCCTCCTCCCCCGCGGCCGGATCGCCCCGGTGGCGAGCGAAGCGGGCGCTGCCATGCCCCTGGAACCAGCTGCTTGAGTGTTCCAGGATCTCGGCGTGGCAGTCGGGACACTTGTTTTTTTTGTTGACGAAATGTCAACACTGGAAAACAATGCTTCCATGCCGCGCAAATCCGTTCACTTCGTGACCGACCCGGCCGTCTGGAAGACGCTCATCGCGCCGGTCCGCGCGGAGATCATCGAGACGCTGCGGATGCTCGGTCCCTGCGGGATCGCCGACGTCGCCCGGCAGCTCGACCGGCCGGCCGATTCGCTGTACCGGCACTTCGAGAAGATCGTCGCCACCGGCGTCGTCGTCGAGACCGGCACGCGTTCCACCGGCAGGCGCGTCGAGCGGGTCTACGACCTCGTCGCCGACGATCTCGGCGCGCGGTTCAAGGGGGCGAGCAACCGAGCCGTCAACGACGCCTACCTGACGACAGCGAAGACGGTCCTGAAGATGTCGGCCCGGACGTTCCGCGATGCCGCCGCCTCAGGCGAGCTCGTCGGCCTCGGCCTCGACAAGCCCTCCACGATGCGAGCCTTCTTCGAGCACGTCTGGCTCACGCCGGCCGACTTCGACGAGCTCAACGCGATCTTCCGCCGCCTCAACGCCTTCCTCAATTCGAAAAAGACCCGCACGGCCCAGACGCGGCTCCAGCTTGTGTCGGTGCTCACCGCGCCGATCGTCCGCCGCCGAGGGGCGAAGCGCCAGACATCGGCTCACTTCTCCCGCCCCGCCAAGCCCACGCAGCCGTCCAAGCCCCGCCCTGCCGCCATCTCGAAACCGAAAAAACCATGACATTCTCGACCGCTCCTTCCGCCGAAGGCCTCGCCGTCCGCGGGCTCGTGAAGATCCACCCCGGCCCGGTGTGCGCGCTCAAGGGGGTCGATCTCGACGTCCCCTCCGGGATGTTCGGCCTCCTCGGCCCCAACGGTGCCGGGAAGTCGACCTTCATGAGCATCGTCGCCGGACTCGTCGAGCCGACCGCCGGCGCCGTCTGGCTCGACGGCGCGAACATCGTCGAGCGGCCGGAGTTCGTTCGGGAGCGGCTCGGGTTCCTGCCGCAGGACTTCGGGTTTTATCCCGATCTCTCCGGGCAGGCGATGCTCGAGTTCCTCCTCCGGCTCAAAGGGATCAGCGGACCGAAGGGGCGGGCGGCCCTCGCCGGCGAGCTCCTCGAACGCGTCAACCTCACCTCCGCGGCGAAGCGCAAGGTGGGGGGCTACTCCGGCGGCATGCGGCAGCGGCTCGGGCTCGCGCAGGCGATCGCCGGCGACCCGCGGATCCTCATCGTCGACGAGCCGACCGCCGGCCTCGATCCTGAGGAGCGGCAACGGTTCTACCGGTTGCTCGCCGAGATGAGCGTCGGCCGGGTTGTCCTGCTTTCCACCCACATCGTCGACGACGTCGCCACCCTCTGCCCACGCCTCGCCGTGATCCGCTCGGGCGAGGTCGTCTCCGATACGACGCCGACGGCGGCGCGCACCGCCGTCGATGGCCTTGTCCGCGAGGGATTCGTCGATGATGCCGAGCTTCCGGCCTTCGCCAAGGAGCACCGCATGCTCTCCGCCGTCCTCGTCGAAGGGCGCACGAACCGGGTGCGGATCTTCCTTCCGCCTGGTGCCGCGACGCCCCCAGGCTTCGCGTCGAGCCCCGGCACGCTCGAGGATGCCTATCTTGTCCTCATGCGTTGCCCGCCGCACGAGATCCCCGGGCCGCTGGCGCGGGCCATTCCCGAATCGGCCACCGCCGGAGGTGCCCGATGATCGGCCGCCTCCTCGCCTTCCCGCGGCTGGAATTGGCTTCGTTCTGGAAGCGGCCGCTGCCGGTGTTCATGTACGCGATCCTCACGCTCCTCTCGTTCGGGCTCGTCGCCGGCGGGGTGCAGGTGTCGGCAGGCTCGGCCGACACCGGCGGGGCGAAGCTCGCCATGAACGGCGCATTCAACCTCGCTTTCGTCGATGTCATCATCTTTGCCATCGTCCTCCCCTTCTTCGCGGCGGTGGCCTGCGGCATGCCGCTGCTCGTCGACGGCGATCGCCGCATCCAAAAGCTCCTCACGGCCACCCCGCTTTCCTGGCAGGAATATGCCTGGAGCCGGTTCTTCGCGGCGGTCGCCGTGCTCGGGGCGGTGCTCGCCGCCTGGCTCGTCTGCCAGATTTCGATCTACGAAACCTGGCCGATCGACACGACGCAGCGCGTCCGGACGGCGTTCTCACTGTGGAACTACCTCGCGCCGCTGATCTGGTTCGCCCTGCCGATGGTGGTGTTCACCGGCGGGGTGTCGATGTGGGCCGGGGTGCGCACGCGGCAGCCGGTGCTCGTCTTTGCGTTGCCTGTCGTGATGGTCGTCGCCGGGATCTTCTTCCTCTGGGACTTCAACCCCGAGTGGCTGCCGCGCTGGGCCGACCGGCTCATGCAGGCGGTCGAGCCGACCGGATTTCGGTGGTTCTCGCGCACGTTCCTTTCGGAGGACCGCGGCGTCGCCTACTACAACTCCGCCCGCGTCGTTCCCGACAGCCTCTTTTCTCTCAGCCGGCTCTGCTTGATCGGCCTGGGCCTGACGGCCGTGTGGGCCACCGGCCGGCGGCTCGCTCACGCCGAGCACGATGACCGGCGCGTGGGGAATGCCGAGAGCCTGCTCGCCGCCGCCCGTGCCGCGGGGCCGACGACGATCGAGCATGCCGCAGTGGCCGCGCGCGGCGCCCTTCCCGCATCGACGATTCGCGTGCCGGGATTCCTGGAGACGGTCCGTGCGGTTCTTCGGCAGGAAACCTGGTCGCTGCTGAAAAGCCCGGGCCTATGGCTCTTCGGACCGCTGATCCTCCTCCAAACCTGGGCCGCAACGACCTTGAGCCCCGGGACGCTCGACACCGAGACGCTCATGACCACCGGCGCCGCGGCGGCAGTGGCGCGCGGCGCCCTCGCGCTCCTTCTCGGACTGCTGATCCTCTTCTACACCGTCGAGAGCCTCGTCCGCGAGGAACGCGTGGGTCTGTCCGGGATCCACCGGGCCTGCCCCGTCCCCACCGCCGGCGTGCTCGCCGGCAAAGTCCTCGCCAATGCCGTGATGGCGCTGGTGATCGTGGGCTTCACGGCGCTGGCCATCGCGATCACGCTCCTCGTGCAGCGCTTCCAGACGGGGATCGCGGTGCCGCTCGAGCTGCCGGTGCTCGCCCTCATCCTCGGCGGGCTCCTCGTCCCGACGCTCGTCGTCTGGGCGGCCTGGGTGATGTTTCTTCATGCCCTCGTGCGCAACCGGTTTGCCACCTACGCCCTCGGCGTGGCGACGCTGATCGTCACCGGCTTCCTCACGCGCTACGGCTGGCTCAACTGGCTCACGGCCTGGAATCTCGGTGGCGGCACGATCCGCTGGAGCGAGCTCGACCGGCTCGGATTCATGTGGCCGGCGCTCATCGCCAATCGGCTCGTGATGCTGGCGCTCGCGGCGCTGCTCGTGGCGCTCACCCTGAAGATCTGGCCGCGGCGGCTCCCCGATCTCCGCGCCACGTTCGACAGGCTCCGTCCGGCCGCCTTCGCCCGAGCAGCCTTCGGACCGGCCCTCGTCGCCCTGCCGCTGCTGGCTTTGGGCATCTACACCGGGCAAAAGGTTCGCGCCGGCTACGAGGGGAAGCCGCAGACGAATGCCGAGAAGGCCTACTGGCGGCGCAATTCCACCACCTGGGACAACGCCCCCTCGCCGGCGCTCGACCGGGTCGAGGCGACCGTGAAGCTGTTCCCCGACGAGCGCCGGCTCGAAGTCATCGGCACCTACACGCTCCGCAATCCCCACGCGCTTTCGATGCGCGAGATCCCGCTCACCGTCGGCCCCCACTTCAAGAAGACCTCCGACTGGACCGTCGACGACCAGCCAGTCGATGCCACGAAGAAGGATCAGCCGGCCCCGTCGATCGAGAACCGCAGCGGGCTGTATGTCGTCAGGCCACCGAAGCCTTTGGCGACGGGAGAGAGCGTCCGGGTCGGATTCCGGCTCGACGGGCGTTTCCCCGATGGCTGGTCAAAGCTCTCAGGCGGGGCGGGAGAGTTTGTCCTTCCCAGTGGCGTCGTCCTTACGAGCTTCAGCCCCAGCTTCCTCCCCGTGCCGGGATTCGTCGACTCCGTCGGCGTCGACGACAAGAACCGGCGCGACGCGAAGGAGTACCCGCTCGACCACTGGAAGACCCGCGTCGATCCCGCCTTCGGGCCGGCCTGGTCGAGCGACGTGCAGTTGACAATCGAGGGCCCGTCGGGCTGGGTCATGAACGGCTGTGGCGTCGAGACCTCGAACGAGGAGATCGGGGAGGGCCGCCGTCGCGTCGTTTGGAAGACCGAACATCCGGTGCGGTTTTTCAACATCGTCGGCGGACCGCTCAAGGCGGCGCCCGGCAGGCGCTCGACCGTCTACTTCGACGCGCGCACCGAGCACAACGTGCCGACGATGGTGCGGGCGCTCGATGCGGCGCGAGAGAAGTACGGGGCGTGGTTCGTGGAGTATCCCTGGACAAACCTCCGGGTCACCGAGTTCCCGGGGCTCGCCGGCTATGCCCAGGGGTTTCCCGGCAACATCTCCTTTTCGGAAAACATCGGCTATCTCGCCAAGCCGCTCAAGGTGACCGATCTGGCCACCGGCCGCGAAGAGGGAACGATCGACGCCGCCTTCTACATCGTCGCCCACGAGGCGGGGCACCAGTGGTGGGGCAACATCGTCACCCCCGGGAAGGGGCCCGGCGGCAACATCATCTCCGAGGGGCTCGCCGAGTTTTCGGCGCTCATGCTCGTTCACCACGAGCTCGGCGAGGAGCAGGGGAAGACTCTCCGCCGCCGCTGGGAGCAGGGATATGTCTTCGGCCGCCGCGCCGACAACGAGCGCCCAATCAACCGGATCGACGGGTCGCGTCCTGGCGATCAGGTGGTCACCTACCAGCGTGCCGGTTGGGCCTTTTGGATGCTGCGGTCGGTGATGGGGGAAGAGGCGATGCTCGCCGGTCTCAAGGACTTCATCGGCCGATGGCGCCATGGCGTCGAGACGGCCGACGGCCTCGACTTCCCCCTCATCGAGGATCTCTTGGAGAGCCTCCGGCCGCACGCCCCCGATCAAGCTGCCTTCGACGACTACGTCGGCCGGTGGATCCTCGGCAAGGATCTCCCCGATCTCGAAGTTCGCGAAGCGAAGGTCGAGAAGACCGATGCCGGCTACCGGGTGACGGGGATCCTTTCCAACATCGGCACCGGCCGGGCCGCGGTCAAAGTCCGCGTCGAGGGGAAGAAGCCGGACGACAAGGAGGCGAAGCGGCCGGGACGCGAGGCGACCGTGGAAGTGACGGCGGAAACTCCCGGCAGCATCGACATCGTCACCGACTTCCCCCCGGAGCGGATCGTCGTCGACCCCGAGGTCGAGTTGCTGTTCGCGGGGCGAAAGCGGGCCGAGACGGCGCTTACGGCGCCGTGATTGCCCCTTACCGGTCGGCCGGGGGCCGCGGCGCGGTGGCCCGGGCGGCCAAGCGTGCGGCCGAGGCGATCTGTCCCCTCCAACGGTGCAAGGTCTACACTCCGTGACGAGGGCGCTGTGCCGTCATGCCCCGCCTCCCCCGTCGAGAGGAATCCGCGATGCGATGCCCACGTTTCACCTTGATCGCGTTCCTGGCCGCCGCGGCCTGGCTGGTGTTGATCTCCCCGGTCACCAACGCCCGCGCTCAGGCCCCCTCCGCCGGCGACTGGCCGCAGTTCCGCGGGGGGACGGCTCTCGGGCTCGCCGCAGATGCCGCGCTGCCCCTCTCCTGGGACAAGTCCCCCGGCTCGAAGGGAACGATCGCTTGGCGATCGGCGATCCCCGGCGCGGGCTGGTCGCAGCCGGTGAGTGTCGATGGGCGAATCTATCTCACGACGGCCGTGATCCCGGGGGGACGCAAGCCGAAGGGGATGTCGGGGGGAGTGATGGATCTCTCCACGATGGGCTGGGGGAAGCCGCCGAAGGATCCGGTTCAGTGGCGCATTCTCTGCCTCGACGCCACCGACGGGAGCCTGATCTGGTCGAAGACCGTCGTCGAGCAGGCGCCGAAATATGCCACTCATGCCTCGAATACGTACGCCACGGAAACGCCCTGCGCCACGCCTGACGGCGTGTGGGCCTTCTTCGGAGCCACCGGCACCGTCATCGCCCTCGACCGCGACGGCAACGAGCGTTGGAAGCGCGAGTACGGCCCGCAGCCGATCACGAACGCCTTCGGCACGGGTGCCTCCCCGGTGCTCCATGACGGCAAACTCCTCGTCCAGCTCTACAACGACGATGCCGGCGACCTCCACTGCCTCGACGCCGCCACCGGCACCGACCTCTGGACGGCGACGCGCACCAAGGGGGCCTCGTGGGCCACGCCGATCATCTGGGACAACGGCGGCACCGTCGAAGTGGTGACCGGTGGTCAGGGCTCGATCGTCGCCTATGCGCTCGCCGATGGCAGCGAGCGCTGGCGGTTCGGCGGGCTCGACACGTCGTTTGCCTGCTCGCTCGGCGCCGATGCCGAAGGGGTCTACTTCGGAACCTCGAGCCCCGGCTCGAAGGCTCCAGCCGCAGCCATCCTCACCGGGGCCAGCGGCGACGTGTCGCCCGGGAAGGACGGGGGAACAAGCGCCACCGTCCCCTGGAATCGAACGAAGAGCGGAGCTGGCATGCCCTCCCCCGTCGTCGTCGGCGATCTCCTCTACTTCTTCGGCAACACGGCCGTTTGCTACGACAAGCGGACCGGGGAGGAGAAGTATCGCAAGCGTCTCCCTGGCGGGACGCAGGCTGTCGGCTGCCCGATCGTCGTCGGCGAGCGGATCTACATCGTCAACGAACTCGGCAAGACGATCGTTCTCAAGACCGGCCCCGACTACGAGGTGCTCGCTGAATCGGATCTGGGCGCCGACGACGAGGTGTTCTGGTCGACGCCGGCCGTCAGCGGCAACTCACTCCTCATCCGTTCCTCCGACGCGGTCTACTGCATCCGCGGCGAGTGAGCCTGAACCTCGCTCCGCGATTCCTCCCTTGGCCCCGAAAGCTCCCCATGCGTTCCGATCGTCTTCTCATCGCCCTCGTCCTCGCCCTCGCCGGCTGCTTCGCCCCGGGAAGGGCGTCGGCCACCCCTCCCCTCAAGGTCGGCATGGAACTGGCCTACCCGCCGTTCGAGATGACTGACGCGGCCGGCAAGCCGACGGGGGTGAGCGTGCGGATCGCCGAAGCGCTCGGCAAGCACCTCGACCGCGAGGTGGTGATCGAGAACATCGCCTTCGATGGCCTCATCCCCGCCCTGAAAGTCGGCAAGATCGACTGCATCATCTCGTCGATGACGGCGACGCCGGAGCGGGCGAAGTCGATCGCCTTCTCGGAGCCCTATCTCAAGACGGGGCTCGCGCTCCTCGTGGGGGCGAAGTCACCGGTGAAGGGGGCCGATGATCTCGATGTAAAGGGGCGGACGGTGGCCGTGAAAAAGGGGACCACAGGCCACCAGTTCGCATCGTCGACGTTGAAGCAGGCCCGCCTCCTCGTCCTCGACAAGGAGGCCGCAGCCGTCCTCGAGGTGGTTCAGGGGAAGGCCGACGCCTTCATCTACGACTCCCTCTCGGTTTATCAGAATCACAAGCGCCATCCCGACGCGACGCGGGCCTTCCTCCGCCCGTTCCGCGAGGAGGCCTGGGCCGTCGGGCTGCGGCCGGCCGACCGCGAGCTGCGCGAGCGGGTAAACTCGTTCCTCGAGGCCTTCCGGGCCGACGGGGGCTTCGAGAAGCTCGGAGATGAGTTCCTCCCCGAGGAAAAAGCCGCCTTCAAGGCCGAGGGGATTCCGTTCTACTTTTGAGCCCGCGCATGTCCGAGCCCCATCTCTCTCCGACGTCGTTCCGCCAAGCCGCTGCGGAGATCTACCGCTGCTTCCTCCCCGCCACCGCGATCCTTGCAGGGGTATTCGTCACGGCGTGTTCGCGACCGGCCACGCCGCCGCCGGTGGCCCCGGTCGCGGTGAAGGAATCGGTGCGGCAAGCTCCGGCAGTGGCCCCCGTCGAGCCCTTCACCGGCCCGGTCTGGTTCACCGACGTCACGGCCGTCTCCGGCATCGACTTCGTCCATCGCTCGGGCGACTCCCCCGACAAGCCGTTTCCGTCGGCCAATGGCAGCGGTCTTGGGGCGATCGACTTCGATCTCGACGGCCGCCACGATCTCGTGTTCGTCAGCGGCGTACCCTTCCCGGTCGACGAGACCTCGGGACACAAAAGCGCCCGCTGCTACCGCAACCTCGGCGCGTGGCGGTTCGACGATGTCACCGAAAGCTCCGGGCTGCGCTACGCCCGCTACGGCCACGGCGTCGCCGTCGGCGATCATGACGGCGACGGCTTCCCCGATCTGTTCCTCACCGGTTACGGCGGCGACATCCTCTTCCACAACCGTGGCGACGGTACGTTCGAGCCGAGCGGCCCGGCAGCGGGCCTC
>CANGGT010000067.1 GCA_947453375.1 Planctomycetaceae bacterium | reverse complement strand
TGGCGGTGCCGCGATCCACGTCTGATTCCATCCTTTCGTGGGCGAACTCCTCGAAGACCGTCCCCACTCCGCCGAGACCTCAGCCATGGCCGTGAACCACAACTATCTCCTCCTCACCGGGGCCACCGGGCTCCTCGGCCGGTCGCTCATCCGTGACCTTTCGGCAAACGGTCGTCGGCTGGCGGTGCTCGTCCGCGGTTCAAAAACAGCCTCAGCCGAAGCGCGGGGTGACGAGATCCTCGACGACTGGCGCGACGTGGCCGGGGTGACCGTCGAGGCTCCGGTGGTGCTCGCGGGAGACATCACGTCCCCGGGGCTCGGCCTCAACGCTGCGGCAGCGGCCTGGGTGGGCCGGAACGTCGACGAGGTGGTCCACTCGGCCGCGAGCCTGTCGTTCCAAATGCGGGAGAGCGACGGCGAACCCTGGAACAGCAACGTCAACGGCACGGCTAACGTTCTCACCCTCTGCCGCGATCTCGGCATCCGGCGCTACCACCACGTCTCGAGCGCGTATGTCTGCGGCACGCGGCGGGGGCGGATCCTCGAAAGCGAACTCGACGTCGGCCAGACCCCGGGCAACGACTACGAGCGGAGCAAGATCGAGTCGGAGAAGGCGGCCGTTTCGGCGCCGTTCCTCGACGTCTGCACGGTCCACCGGCCGAGCATCATCGTCGGCGATCTCGTGGCGGGCTTCACGAACACCTTCCATGGGTTTTACAAGCCGCTGCGGATCGTCCAGCCCTTCGTGGAGGCGTTCCTCCAAGCATCGCTCGAGCCCGGTTCGCTTCTCGATGTCCTGGGGATGACCGGCGACGAGGTGAAGAATCTCGTGCCGGTCGATTGGGTGTCGGCGGTGATGACGCGGATCATCGGCGATCCCACGCTTCATGGCCGCACCTACCACATCACATCGACGCGGCCGACGCCAGTGAGCAGGCTTTGCCGGGTGTTCGAGGAACTTGTCGTGGAGATGGCCGCAGAGCTTGCGGCGGCCCGCGCCGCCGCCGGCCCGGCGAAGGGAGCTGTCGGCTTCGACCCTGCGATGCTCGCCCGGCTGTTCGAGGACCAGATGCACGTTTACAGGGCTTACTGGAGCGACGACCCCCGGTTCGACAGCACTTGGTGTACTGCCGCGGTGCCTGATCTGCCGTCGCCCGAACTCGACGACGAGACGATTCGTCGGCTCTGCAGGTTCGCGATTTCCAACCGTTTCCGTTGGCCACCCCCGGGGCGGTCCTTGCGGACGGTTACGGCGCGGAGCCTGCTCGAGCGGCGGCTGGGCGCCGCTTCGTGGGAGCCTCCGGTCGGTGGAGAACTCGTCGGCTTGTCGGCGGCAGGGGGCGGGGGAGGACAGTGGACGATACGCTGCGAGGCGGGGCGGCCTGTGACGCTCCACGTCGGCCTGCCGTCGAGTGCGGCGTCCGTGATCCATGTGGCCGCCGGGACGCTCGAGACCCTCCTCTTCGGCGGTGGGAATGCGGCAGCGACGATCGCGCGGGGCGCGGTGTCGATTGAGGCGTCCGATCCGGCCTCCCTGCGTGGAGCCTCCTCGGTGCTCACGGCGCTTCTGGCGGAGGACACGCTCCCTGGGGGCGTCGCTCCGCGATCGAACATGGGGCGGAGGGGGGCCGGCGTCGGTGCAGGAGCGTGATCAGGGACGGTGCCGATGACGGGGTCGGGGCCTCGACGAAGCCAGGCAGGCGTGCGTTGAAACGGAAAAGGTCGGGGAAAACGTTTTCCAAGGGCCGTCAGGAACAGGCCCGCTTGAGGTAGTCGTGGAAACACCAGATCCGCTCCTCGCGCGTGCCGATGCACCCGCGGAATGGCGTGGCGGTGATTCCTTTCTGCTGGGAGGAGAACACGCTCGCGTCCTCGTTTTGGATCGCGGTGTTGGCCTTCACGCCATGCCGCGCCGTCAGCCGGGCGATGACCCGGGCAAACGGGCTCCGCTTCGTGCCGTCGAGGCTGAACATCCAGGCCAGCGTCCGCGACGTGGTCGGGCCGGTGGGCAGATAGACCTGGCAGTAGGTGAACAAATCGGAGAACGTGAAGACGAGATTCGGAAAGACGTGATGGTGGACGTACTGGTCGGTGGTCGTCCCGCCGCCGAGCCAACCGACGACCTGGCGCTGCTTCTTGACCGGCTCGCTCTCCTTGCCGAGGTCGAACACGAGCGTCGTCGACCGGTCCTCGAGCCAGTGCTTCTGGGCCTCCTCGGGGATGAGGCCGAAGCCGCCGAGCGTGGTCGGATGGACGAGGGGGAGGTGGTAGGTCTCCACCGTGTTCTCGACCGGGATCTTCCAGTTGCAGTCGAAGGCGTTGCCGTACCGCCAATTGCAGCGGTAGGGGGGGGCGAAGGCCGCGGCAATCCGCTCGTACCAATCGCCCAGCCAGCTCCGCAGGTCGGGGCCCTCGGCGGCGAGGCGGACGAAGACGAGTTCGCCGCACGTCTCGACGTGGAATACCCGAAGCGCGGCATTTTCCCGATCAAACGGCTTGAAGCAGCCGCCGTCAGGGACCTTGTCGATTCTTCCGCTCGCCTGGTATTCCCAGCCGTGGTACTGGCAAACGAGTTTCGGGGAGTGGCCCCGCACCGCCTCGGTGAGCATGCAGTGGCGGTGGGAACAAATGTTGAGGTAGGCGTGGAGGCGACCGTCCTGACGGCGGAGGAGGAGGGGCCTTCCGAGGAGTTCGAACGTGATGAAGTCGCCATCACGGGGAAGGTCGCCAACCAGGGCCACGGGATGCCAGGCGGGGAGGAAAAGCCTGTCGATCTCGGTACGGAGCACGTCTGCGGAGACGTAGTCCCCGGGCTCGAGCACGTATTCCAAGCGTTCCTTGTGCACAAACATGGTCTTCCGACAGTACTTCCGCCGGGGGGCGCGTTCAAATCGCCGCAGGTGCCGAGGTCCCCGGGATTCAGCGCGGGATGTCGGGGAAGGGCCCCCCGCTCGGGACGTAACGGATGTGCCGGATGGAGGACCGAACTTGAGCGCCCTCAGATCGTGATCTACATTGTGAGTGTCGGTTCGGAGGGTAAGCGAATTGGCCAGCGGTCTGACTCGAAATCAGATGTCCCGAAAGGGATTGTGGGTTCGAATCCCATGCCCTCCGCTTTGTCGAGCATGATCGTCGCTTTCGATGGTTTTCTCCGGGGTCGCCTTCTGCGGCAGCCCCGTCCGGTGTCGTGGTCGCCCCGACGCCGTCTCTTCCCGGTCCTTCTGTCCGGGAAATCTTTTCGTTCGCGATCTCTCTCTGTCGTGTCCCGGTCTGACCGGTGCAGCCCTTCCCCCGTCTGGTGAACCTCATGGCCGCCCGCCGCATCAATTTTCGCATGGCTCTCCTCGTTGTCCTCCTCTTGGTGGGGGCGGTGGGGGGGATCTATGTCCTCCACAAGTTCCAGGTGAGGCGCAACGCCGCCGCGCTCCTGGCGACGGTGGACGAGAAGGTTGCCGAGGGGAACCCGGCGGAGGCGATCGACCCGCTTCTGAAATACCTGACGCTTCGGCCGGCCGACAACGGGCGCCACCTCCAACTCGCCGAGATCCTCGCCGAGCGTGCTTTTTCCGGCGAGCGTTCGCGCGAGCGGTGGGCGCTCACGAAGGAAGTGCTCCGGACGGCCGTCACCAGGAATCCCGAGGAGAATGACCTCCGCGAGAAACTCGTCATTCTTCTCCTCGAGGCGAACGAGACCGACGCGGCGATCTACCACGCGTCCGAACTCCGCAAGCGGACCGATGCCGAGAAAGACCCGGAGCAGTTCGGACGGATCGGCATGCTCTACACCCAGGTGGCGATGAAGGCCGGAAGGCCCTCCGAGGTGGAGAAGACGCTCGTTGAACTCACGCAGGCAGTCCCTGGCAAACCGTTGCCCGCCGACCGCATCGACGCGTTCGTGTTTCTCGCGGCGATCATGTCGGAGGGGAGGGGGCGGATGCAGGCAGCCGAGGAGATGCTCCAGAAGATGGTCGATGCCTTCCCCGATTCCCCTCGGGCCTGGAAGGTGTTCGCCGGATGGAGTCGGCGGAACGGAAAGCCCGAGCAGGCCGCGGAGGCGATCGCGAAGGCCAGAGCCCTCGCCCCGGCCGACGAGGAGGGGATCCTCATCGACGCCACGGTGGCTCTCGCTCTGGGCAAAGCCGACCGTGCGGAGGCGGTCCTCGCGTCGATTCCAGCGGACGCCCCTCTCTCCGAGCCGCTGGTCATGGCCCGTGCCGAACTTGCCCGCGTCCGCGGTGACACGCCCGGCATGATCCGTGTGCTGACCGCGGGCTGCGAGGCCATGCCGACAAGCAAGCCGTTGATTTCCGAACTGATCGTCGTGCTCTCCGACGCGCGCCAGATCGAAGACGTCCGCACCCGCCTTGCGGAGGCCGGCAAGATCCTCCCCGAGGGTGCCCCGGCCCTCGTCTACGGTGAGGCGGCGGTGGCGATGGCCGAGGGGCGGTGGTCGCAATCGCTCAAAGCCTGGGAACGGGTCAAAGAAGTCATGGCGGGGGATCCCTCGTTCAGCCGCCGCGCCGATATCGCCATGGCGAGTTGCCACGACGCGCTTGGCGACACCGAGAAGGCCGCAGAGGCACGTCGCCGCGTGGCCGCCGCCGCGCCCGACTCCGAGTTGGCGAAGTTTCTCGAAGCCGCGGATCTCGAACAGGCCGGCAAGCCGGAGGAAGCGATCGCGATCATCGAGGGGATGGCGGCCGGAATTCCACCGGAAACGCTCGCCTCCCGTCCGGAGATCTGGCGTTCGCTGCTGCGAATGCGGATCGCCGAGCAGTCGCGGCGTCCTGAGGCCGAACGCAATTGGACGGCCGTCGATGGCCTCGTCTCGTCCCTTGCTGCAGAAGGGCGATTGCTTCCCCAAGCGGCAGCCCGGGTCCGCGTCGATGTGCTCGCGGCCAAGGGGGATAGCACCGGGGCGATCGTCGCTTCGGAGGCGGCCGTGGCCGCGCATCCCGATGATGTGACGCTCCTCGCCCAACTCGCCCTCCTGCTTGCCGGGAGCGATCGTGGCGACGAGGCGTGGGCCCGCGTCGATGCCGCCCCGGAGTCGCTGCGGTCCTCCGTCGGCCTGCTCAGCACCGAGATCGACCTGCTTGTCAAGACCGACCGGGATGCATGGGGAGACCGTCCGCAGGATCTCCAACGCCGCATCCTTTCGCTGCCTCCGAGCGCCTCCCGGGCGACGCGGCGCCAATGGCTCGCCTTCCAGGTCGGCCAGGGAGCCGACTCGGCCGCGCGACAGGTGGCCGAGGCGATCCTCGCCGACGATCCCGACGACATGCTGGTGCGGATGATGCTCGTCGACATCGCTGCCGACCGCAATGATGCCGCTGAAGTGGCCGAGCAAGCGGCCCTGATCGAGAAGCAGTTCGGCAGCAATACGGCGATCAGCCAGGTCGCCCGAGCCGTGAAGGAGATTGTCACGATCCGATCCGCCAGGGGCGAGAACGGAGCCTCCGATCCCCTCACCGAGGACGAGAAGAAGATGCTCGTCGGAGCCCGGAAGCTCCTCGAGGAAGCGGCGGCGCAGCGCCCCGACTGGGAGGCCCCGGTGCGCCACATGGCGTCGATCGCCGAGCTCGAAGGGGATCCGGCCGCCGCGATCGGGCACCTGCGCCGTGCGATCCGGCGTGGGGAGAGTCTGCCGCTGGCCCGGCGTCGGCTCGTCACCCTCCTCGTGGGTACGGGCCGATTCGGCGAGGCTGCGCCGGTGATCTCCTCACTCGGGCCGTTCGGTGGACCGGCCGTCGATCGAATCCGCGCCGACTCTCTCGCCGCCGGCGGCGAAACGGAACAGGCCCTCGGGCTGGGGGCGAGCCTCACGGCCCAGGATCCGGAGAACGTCGCTCAGCTCACCTGGCATGCGTCGCTCCTCGCCCGCTGCGGCAAGCTCGACGAAGCGGAGGCAGCCTGCCGCAAGGCGATCGAACTCGCCCCGCAGGACCAGGCTCCGTATCGGAGCCTGATCCGGCTCCAGATCGATCGCAAACTCGACACGGAGGCCAGGGCGACCCGCGACGCGGCGCTCGTGGCACTCCCGGAGCCGGCCAAGTCGAGGTTTAAGGAGTATGCCGCCGGGCTGCTCGGCGGAGGGGACGAGATCGAGTCGGCCTACCGAGAGGCCGTCGTTGCCAACGGCGATGATCTCGACGCCGCCAGGCGGCTCGTGGAGCAGTACGTAGCGGGGGGACGGCTCAAGCAGGCCCGCGAGGAGCTCAAGCGGATCGTGGGGCTCGCCTCGGCCAAGGATTCCCCGACCGTTGTCTGGGCGCGTCGTCAGCTGGCCGGGCAGATGGCGCAAGGGGGGAGCTACCGGGAGTTTCTCGAGGCGATCGGCCTGCTGGCTCTCAACGTCGACAGCGACGGGCGGCAGTCTGTGGATGACATGGCCCTGGAGGCGTCGCTCCTCCTCGGCCGTAATGAGCCGTCGAGTTGGCGGCGCGGCCTCCAGGTGCTGGAGATCCTCGCGGATCGTCGGTCGCTGACGGTTCAGGAGAGGGTCATGCGCGAGAAGGTCCGTGCCACCCTTGTGCCGACCCTCCGGCCCGAGGTCATCAAGAACCTCGGGGAGATCGCCCTGTCGGCTGACGGGAGCACGGCGATGTTCGCCATGCTCATCGAACTGTGCCTCGCCGAGGGGGATCTGGTCGGGGCTGACGACTGGCTGAACAAGCTCCAGTTGGTCTCGCCGGAGTCCTCGGGAACGCTCCGACTCGTGGTGAAGGTGGCGATGGCGAAAGGGGACGACGAAGCGGCGGCCCGCGCGGTCAAGCGACTCCTCCCGGACGTACGCGTCACCGACGCGATGGCCAGTCGGATGGTGATGGCGGCGCTGGTCGTCGATGAACTCGGGTTCCACGAGGAGGCCGGCAGGGTGTTCGAGGAGTACGCCGGCCTGGCGAATGACGGCATTCTCCTTCAGGCTCGCTCGCTCGGTCGCCGGCACCGCACGAAGGAGGCGATCGCGCTGGCGGAATCGGTTCGTGCCGACGTCTCGCCGCAGGCCTTCCTCGAAACCCTCCTTGCCATTTCGCGGTACAAAGATGCCGACCCAGATTCGGACGCCTTGGAAGACGTGGAGCGGATCGCGGCAGCGCTCCGCCGTGAGAACCCCGGGGCGCCAGCCGTGACGTTCTCGGCGGCAACACTCGAAGACGCGTTTGGTCGCACGTCGCGGGCGATGAAAGCCTACCGCGATCTCCTCGGCTCCCAGGATCTCGATCCGAGGCTGCGCGGGCTGGTCTCCGCCAATCTGGCCTTCGACATCGCCCATCCGGAGACGGCCGACGAGGCCACAAAGCTCATCGACGCTGCCGTTGCCGAGTTGGGGCCGACGACCGACCTGCTCGACTCACGGGCGATGGTGCGACTGGCCAAGGGGCAGAGTCGGCAGGCGCTCGAGGATGTCTCTGATGCCATCCTGCTGCAGCCGACTCCACGGAACTACCTCCATCTCGCCGTCATCCGCGTCGCGATGGGGGATCTCAATGCAGCCAGAGATGCCCTGGCAATTGCCCGGGAAAAAGACCTGGACGAGGAGCGGCTGTCGCCAGATGACCGCCGTCGGCTGGAGAAAGTGGAGGCGGCCATCGAGTCTGGCTCACCCGCTTCGTGATTCAGGGAAGGGCGCAGGGGGGCACTCCGGCCGCCGAACACTGCTCAGCCGGGGATCGGCACGACGTCTCCGGATCGCATGAATACCAGATCGCAGGAAATCCTCGCCGGATCGAGGTCGTGGAGCCCGGCGACCGCCCGGCGGTAGGCCTGAAGTTGTGGCGTGTAGAACGCCGTCTTCTCGGCGAGGCTACGGGCACCGGGGGCTCCCTTGCCCTCACCCCCGACGCCGTCGAACTTGAAGTCGATCACTTCTGCGGCGACCGTCCGTCCTGAGCGCCGCCAGAGCACCACGCGGTCGATGATCCCGAGGAGCGTTCCTTCCCGCTCGTCGAGGGCGAACGCCTGTTCACGGTGGAGGCTCGGCTCGGCGGGGCCGGCTTTGAGATCGGCGGAAACGAACTTCGCCGGCAGGTGGTGCGCCGGCCGGGCGAGGACGGCCGCCACCGCTGGGGATGCCAACATCTTCCGGAAATCGCCCATGAGGCCCTTCACCTGCGGTGCGAGCACCGGTTCCCGGCAGGCGATCCGCCGGAGGAGGTCTTCACCGGGAATCTCATCCCCCCAGCCGACCTGCTCGATCCAGGCATGGAGCAGCGTGCCGACACTCCGCGCCGTCCGCGAGCCAGTGTCGAGCAGGGCCGAGGCGCTGATGGTCCGCCCTCCTTCGGCGGCGGAGGGGGTGTGGCGGGGACGGGCACGCCGCCGCTGACCGTCCGGGAGGGGGCGGAGAAGAATCGGCTGAGAGATGTCACCGGGCGGATTCGTCGCTCCGCGAACGCCATCCGCCGCCGCGGTAGCAGAGGTTGCCGGCCCCTTTCGCCGCCGTGTGGCTGGCGTCGATGTCGTCGCGGGGGCAGGTTGAGCCTCGGCGGGCACCGGTGGGGCATGACCGACTGTCGGGAGGGGATCGACTGCGGGATCGGCCCGGTGGCCGTGCGTCCAGAGCATCGCGTCGGCCGGCGCGTCGGGAGTCTGTGGGAGGGTGGCGCGGATCACGCCGGCGAGGGTCTTCGGGATCGACCGCTCCTTCTCCGTCGCCGGCCGAATGAGAATCTCCATCCCCTGAGCGGCCCGGGTGAGGCCGACGTAGAGCGTGGCGATCGCCTCGCGGATCACCGGGGCGCTCGCCGCCGCGCACACCCCCTGCCAGTCGTCGGGGAGAAGTGGCTGGTAGTCCTTCGAGACATGGACGAGGATCCGGCGGATCGGTTCGAGGGGGCTCTTTCGTTCGACGACGACTCGGGGGGGATGGGCCACGAGTTTGCGGTCGAGATCGGTGAGGACGACGAGATCGAACTCGAGCCCTTTCGCTTTGTGAATCGTCATCACGCGGATCGGCGAAACAACCGGGTCGGCTACGTTCACCGTTCGGCAGTGGTGGATGAACGGTGCGGTCCGCACGAGGCCCTCGCGCGAACGCCCCCCTTCGAGATCCCATTCCCGGGCCGCGGCGACGAGCTGCTCGAGCCGGCGGAGATCGCGGTGCGAGCCTGATGCGCCGACCGCGTCGGCCAGGCGCGCAATCACCGGTCCATATCCCTCGTCGACCAGAGCGCGGCGGAGCCTGTCGAGCGTCGCGACGCAGAGGGGGGGGATCTCCCCGGAGGCCCCAGCGGCGTCGAGACCGACAAGCGGGGCGAGGGGAGAGGTGGCGACGTGGAATCGGGCGGCCGCGTCGGAGGGATGATCAACGAGATGGAGGGCGGAGAGCACGACCTCGACGGCCGGCGAGTCGGCAAGCGGCTGGCCCCCCTCGGCGCTGGCCACGATCCCCTCGCTTTTCAACTTCGCGATCACCCTTTCGGCAGCCTTGTTCGTTCGGACGAGGACTCCCACGGTTTGGCCGGGATTTGCCCGGGAGAGCACCGCGGCCCTCGTCGCCGCGGCGGCGAGGAGGAGATCGGTCCCCTTCTGCCCCTCCTCGGGGGCGACACAGGTGCGCAGCCGCACCCAGCCGGGAAGGTTTTCTCGGGCTGCCCGGTGCCGCGGGAACTCGGCGGTGGCCAGGGTGGCGATCTCGGCGTGATCGGCGAGTGGCTCGGCCCTGGCGAGCCGCTCGAACACCCGGTTGACGGTGTCGAGGATGGCGGGGCTCGAGCGATAGCTGGCGGCGAGGTCGAGCGAGACGAGCGGCCGCTTTCCGCCGGCGAAGAAATCGGGAAGGGCATCGATCAGCTCCGCGGCCCCGCCGCGCCAGCCGTAGATCGCCTGCTTCCGGTCACCGACGGCGAAGAACGAGCCGGACGCGGTGACCGCGTGCTCCGCGAGGCGCTCGAGCACGCGCCACTGGCTCGGCGAAGTGTCCTGGAATTCGTCGATGAGGAGATGCTTCGCGAACCGGATTCCGCGCCACCGCGCGGCATCGAGGGTGCCGTCGCCGGCTGCGGAGCCGACGAGTCGCGTGACGTCGTCGAACGACACCATCCCGTCGCTCGCCAGGAGCCGGTCGGCGGTGGCGGCGTAGTGATCGAGGAGATCACGGAACGCCCTGGTCTGGGTGGCGGTGCGGGCCAGGATCACCGACTTCGCAAGGGCGATGATCGTCCAGTACGCGCCGGCGACGGCCGGATCGATCGGCTTCCGCTGGTACTTCGTCTCTCCGGCAAGGAGCTTCGGCACGATCCCCTTCGAAAGCAGCGACTTCCAGTCGGACTGCTCGAGAGCAGCGATGGCGGCATCCCTGGCATCGGCCACGCGCGAGTCATCAAAGACGCTCGCTTGGAGCGTCTCGACCGCTGCGGAGAGCTCTTCGCCCGAGGGGGGCCTGGGCACCGACAGCCAGTCCCAGGCCGCCGGCTCGGCATCGCGGTGAAGCGACGCGAGATCGCTGACGATGTTTTCGATCTCCGTCTCGAGGCCGGTCGTCGTCGCGCCGCCGGAGGAATTGACCATGAGCGTCGCCAGGAGCTTCGCGGGGGAGTCACCGCCGCTGCCCCCGGAGGGCCCGGCCGCGAGCGCGTCGGAGATCGTCCGGTGGATCGCGCGGCGACGCTGCATGGCCAGATCGGCCTCGGTGCCGATCGACCAGGCAGGGGGGAGCCCGAGTTCGAAGCGGGCGGCATCGGCGCAGGTCACGAAGAACGAATCGAGAGTCCCCACCGCCAGCCGGTCGATGTTGGCCGTGACGCGGACGAGGAGATCGCGGAAGAACGCAGCGTCGGCCGCCGGCCGATCGATCGCCGCCGCCAGCGTCGTCGTCTCCACCGGTGCGGAGGGATCGGCGGCCACGGCGAGCCGCTGGAGTACCCGCGCGAGGATCTCACCGGCTGCCTTGCGGGCGAACGTCGCGGCGAAGATGTCGTCGATCTCGGCCCCGTCGGCGAGGAGGCGGATCAGCCGCGTCGACAGGGCGTGGGTCTTGCCGGTGCCGGCGCTGGCGAGCACCCGGACGATCGGTTCGAGCGGGCGGATCGCCGGTGCGGGCACCGCTCCAGCGGTCGTCGGGCCGGCGGCGGCCTCGCCGTCCGGGGACTTGCCCAGTTTCGCGGGGCGTCGGTCGGAGTCGCGAGGGGATGATGTCATGCGGATTCTCCCTCGTCCTCTTCGTCGCGGATGGTGTGGGTTTGGCAGATCGCGTCGAACTCGGGGAACGAGCCCGCGGCGGCGTCGTTGGGGGGCCAGAAGCGTCCTTCGCGGACGGCGCGGACAACCTCGCAGGCGGCTTCGTCGGCGGAGTCGTATTCCGTTGCTGTCCACGAGGCGGTTTCGATGCGGATCTCCTCGACGCGGGCGGGGACATTGAAGTAGCCGACGCCCACCCGGTCGGGATTAGCCAGATCGAGCTCGGGCATTCCCTCGACCTCGACGAGGAGATGCCGGTAGAGCGGCAACTGGAGATCGATCCAGCCATGGGCATCGCGATGGGTGCGGTCGGGTGTCTTTCCCCGGGCCGACGTCTTGTAGTCGAGCACCTCCCAGCGGCCATCCTCTGGATGATGATCGATGCGGTCGATCTTCCCCGAGAGTGTCACGGGAATCCCGTCGACGACGAAAGCCGACGAGCGGACGACCTGCTCGGTGGCATGGATCACCCAGCCTTCACCGGTGCGATCGGCCTGAACGCGGGCGAACTCCCGCAGGCGTCGCCGCGCCAGTTCCGCCTGCACGAACACCGCCGGTGCCGCACTGGGGCCGTAACGCTCGTCGATGAAGCGATCGAGTGCGGTGGAAAGCCAATCGCCGATCTCGTGGGAATCGGTGCTCGAGGCGATCGCCGCATGCTTGCCGAATCGATCGAGGCACTCGTGGATCAGGGTTCCGAAGTCGCCTGGGCCCAGTTCGAGGGCCTCATCGCTGGAGGTGCTGAGCCCGAGGCGGTGCTTGAGCCAGTAGCGGTAGGGGCAGGCGAGGTAGTCGCGGAATTCGGTGACTCGCATCGGGGGAAAGTCCGCCGGTGACGGCGTTACCACCACGCTCGGCGCGGGAACGGCCAGCCGCGATGGGACCACCGACGGAGGGCCGGCGGTGGCGGCGGCGCGGGGGGTGGCAAACAGACGCTTCGCCGCGTCGACGACCTCGTCGGGGGAGCGGCGGAAGAGGAGTCGGCTTGGGACCGCCGGCGAACCGTCGGCAGCGCGGCGGGGGACGACGACGAGGAGAGCGTCACGGGCGGCAGCGACGGCGAGCATCCAGGCATCGCGGGCGGCCGTCCGCGTGGCGTTGTCGAGCCCGAGGGCCTGACGGAGCGGTTCGGGAAGGAGGGGATCCCGCCCGGCACTTCCCGGCAGGCATCCCTCGATGCAGCTGGTGATTGCCAGAGCCGGGCTGTCGTCGAGGGCCACCTCGAGCCAGCCGACGAGCTCGATCGCCGTCGGGTCCTGGGGCGGGGGAAGTTGACCACGTCCCCAGGTGGAGAGAAGCAGCCGCTCCATTCCAGCCGATCCGGCGGCGGCGACGAGCCGGTCGGGAAGCGTCTCCAGATCGGCGAGCGCCTCACCGAGGGCGCCGAGCGAATGGGAGAAGACCCGCGTCGAGGCGTCATCGCGGTCGATGTCGATCCCCTCCACGGCCGCCGTGCAGGCATCCCGCAAGGCCCGGACCCACGCCGCAGCGAGGGGGCTGCCGGGGCCCGTGCCGGCGCCTTTCGGCGCGGCGCGCCGAGGGCGGGTGACACGCGCCGACGCCGGTTGCCAGCGGGTGGATCGCTGGACGGCATCGACGGCGGCGGCCGCGGCCGCGAGCGGCGCGAGCCAGTCGTCGAGGCAATCGAGAATGGCCACGAAGGACTCGTTCTCCGTCCGCTCCCTGGGGTGGGATGCCGCGGCGGCGAGGTGATCGCGGTCGACCTCCCACGGCAGGTGACGCAGCGCGACGCCGTCGGCGATCGCGGCGGGAAGCGCTTCGCCCGTGCGGCGTTTGACCAGCGCGATGCAGTCGGGGCAGCGGAGCAGATCGGCCAGAGCGGCGAACTCGCGCCGCCGCATCCACGCAAAGATCGCGCGGACGAACTGCCACGGACTCGAGCGCTCGACGGTTCGTCCGGCGGCATATCTGCCGGCCAGGCCGGCGGTGGCGAGACGCTGCTCGATCGCCGGAACGACGGCCGGATCTGGCACGGCGACGGTGATTTCGTCGGCCGACCGGGTGGCGGCCAGACCGCGGATCCACTCGACGACGGCGACAGCCTGGCTGTCGCCATCGTCGACGACCGCGATCCGATCGAGGGGCACCGGGAGCGGGCGATCCTGCCACGCAGCCGGAACGAGGCAACCGAAGTCGTCGAAGCAAGCCTCGGGGTCGGGGCCGATGTCGGGGGGAAGGGGGATCAACGCGTCGATCCGCCCGCGGACTCCGGCCAACATTTTTCGCTGGAGGGGATCGACATCGACCGTGGCGAGGAGAACGATCCGCCCAGCGAAGTCCACTTCCCCTCGCTCCACGGCGACGCGTCGGGCCGTCTGTCGATCCCAGAAGCCGAGGCTGTCGATCTCAGTGAGATACACCTTCTCGAGCCGGGCCAGCGCCTGCCAGCGGGCATGATCGCCGAAGCCTGGCAGGGCCCCGTCGGCCGCATCGGAAAGGTCGGCAAACGACAGGCCGATGGCGGCTAGTTCCCGGTGCATCGAGACCATCATCCTGGCCGCGTCCAGGCTCCCCGCGGCGAAGGTGTCGTCCGTCGAGCGGGACGCCGGCTCGGATCGGTCAGCGTCGTCCGAGTCGCCATCCGCGGACTCTTCGGGGAGTGGGGCGATGAGTTGACGGTCACGCCGGTTGGCGGCCGTGAGCGCCACGACCCAGCAGAGGGTCTCTGTGGCCGTGTCGGCGAGCGGCTTGGCCGGCTCGTAGAGCTCCTCGGGAAGCGTGCCGAGCGTGACGATCTGCGGTGGAACGAGGCGGCCGCCCCGGGCGGAGCGATCGCCCTTGGAAGAACCGGGGAGCACGGTCTTGTCGATGAGAATCTCGATCAACCGATGCCCGGCAGCCCGCCCCGGCACGACGACGGTGAAGGCGGAGAGATCGACGAGTCCGTCGTCGCCCGCGACGCCCTCACCACCATGGCGGTCGCCGACCGCAGTGCGGGCTTCAGCCAGGAGCCAATCCGCCGCCGAGGCGAGGATCCCGCAGCGGGGATCGAGCCAATGTCGATGGCAGGTGGCGGCAGGGACAGCGGTCGGATCGGCCGCCGCGGCAGCCCGTGGCGTCGGCGCTCGGGCCGGCGCCGGATCGTCCGCGAAGAGAGCCTGCTGCTTGTCCGATCCGGTCTTGCGGCGTGCCACGGGTGCCTTCAAAAGCGTGCTTGGGAACAGGGCTTCCTTTCGGCCTGTCTGTCAGGCTCTGGAGCCCGTCCCGAAACCATTCCTTCGGGGGAGAAGAGTTTAGCAGGTGGGTATCGGGGGGGGCTGATAGATTCACGGCGTCGATCGACCGCCGGGGAGAAGACCATCGATGCGCCGATTCGCCGGGATGCTCTACGTCCTCCTTGCCGCGGCGCTTCCTCTCCGGGCCGCCGATCCTCCCCCGACCGTGACGCCGCTCCCAGCCCGGGCGATCGGCTACACGCAGCACGCCACGGCGCTGCCCGGGGGACGGCTGGCCAACGTCGTCACGGGCCGGGCGATGCTCCTCGCGCCGGGAGGCCGGCCCGCCGCGCTCGCGGCCGACCTTGCCGACGAGCCGGGAAGTTGGACGCAGTTCGTGGGCTGGTTTCCCGACGGGAAGACAGCGATCGTCGGGCGAGCGTGGGAGAGCGAGGCCAATGGGCGCTACGAGGAGGAGCACAAGACTTTCCGCTTCCGAGCGGGGGACTGGCTCTATGACACGTATCTGGTCGATCTCGTCACCGGCCGGGCCGACAACGTCACCGCCGTCGAACGGGTGAGCTTTTACAACACCGGCGTCTTTCCCTGGCCGGGCGATCCCGGCAGGCTCGGCTTCACGGCGCTCATCGACGGGATCTCGAAGCCGTTCGCGATGGACCGCGACGGCCGGCACAAAACCGATCTCGCCCGAGACTCCACGGGCTTTTCATACGGCTTCTCCGGTTCGTCCGACGGCAAGCGGATTGCCTACCACGAGAACTACCAGGTGTGGCTTGCCGATGCCGACGGCGCCAACCGGGTGAAGGTCGACACCGGCCATCCGTTCAACTTCGCCCCCGCCTGGTCTCCCGATGGGCGCTGGCTCCTGTTCGTGTCGGGGGAGCACTACGACTGCCATCCGCACGTCGTCCGTGCCGATGGCAAAGCCTTGAGAAAGATCGGCGACCGCAACGGCTACCGCGGCGTGATGGAGTTTCTCGACGTTCCCGACTTCCATGGCGGCTCGAGTGACGTGCCGGTGTGGTCACACGACGGCCAGAAGGTGTTCTTCACGGCGCGCGTCGCGGGCGTGGAAGGGGCTGCCGACACGGTGGAACTGTTCGCCGTGGGCGTTGACGAAGGGGAGATGCCCGTGCGGCTGACGACCTCGAGCCCCGGCTCACTTCACTACCATCCCCGGCCGTCCCCCGATGGCGTCTGGCTGCTCTTCGGCTCGCACCGCGAGTGTCCGGGCGGGCGCGCCCGAAACCTCTTCGCCAGGCGCCTCGCCGACGGCCTCGAAGTGCAGCTCACGGATCTCCCGCCAGGGCAGGCGGCGATGCATGGTCACTGGCAGCCAGAGAACGTGCTTCCGGGGCCGGCTCTCAGGATTTCTGCCGGGCCCTGACGGAGGCCCGGTAGACGATTCATCGCAGGGATTTCAGTCCGGCGGTCCCTCGGAGGCGATTGAGCGCCCCGAGGGCCGCCGGCTCTTTTTCAAGGAGCCGCACGAGCTGCGACGGGGAGACGCCGAGGCCGGCCGCAGCCGCCGGCATGTCGAGATCCGCCGCGACGATGCGGTCGAGGGCCTCGGCGACGATGGCCGGATAGTCGTCGTGATCGACGCTGACAAGGAGCCGGCCGTCACGAAGGCGTGCCTGCCACCGTGGCGAAGGCTCGGCCGCCGGTGGCTCGCGGTGATCGAGGGCGAGTCTGAGCCTGAGCCGGAAGAGGGCCACGCGACGGTTGTCGGCCTGGCTGCGACGTTCCGACGCTTCCGCCGAGATACCGCTGGCCCGGTGGCGGAGGATCACCGCCGTCTCCACCTTGTTGCGGTGTTGGCCGCCGGGGCCGCTTCGACGGGTGCGCGTCTCGTCGCAGCCACGGAGGAACTCGTCAGCGGGGATGGAGCAGGGGTGCATCGCGGAGCATCACCCGGAGATCGAGGCGATCGCCTTGGCGAGCGGACATCCCGGTGGGATCGCGGCCCCCGATCGATAGCGGCCGAGCAACTCGCGCGACCGCTCGGCGAGCATCCGCCGCACCTCGCGGCGCTTCCCCTTCACCCTCGCGATCTTCATCTGGTCGTAGCCGGTTGTCTGGTGCCGCAGCCAGGCGATCACCGCCGCCTCCGCGCGGCGCTCGATCGGGATCCGTTCGGTGCGCGCCACCGTGCCGCTGCCCACCGGCGTGGCATGGCCGGTGACGGCCCGCGCGAGCTTCAAGGCCCGATCGCCGTAGGCTGGGGCGAAGGCGAGAAAGGCGAGCACCGCCGAGAGGAAATCGTCGACATACTCGGCCTGATCCGCTTCGCGTCGCTTGAGCGCCGAGGCCTGCTTCTTGGCCCAGGCCTCGGTCGATCGCTCGGCGACGAGTTCGTGGCGGATCCGCTCCACCGTCGCTTCCGGGGCCCAGACGCCGCGCGAGAACGTCCGTCGGCCATGCTTCTCCTGCATCAGCCAATGGTCGCCGGCCGCCTTGACGCGGCGCGTCAGGGCCGCGTCGCCCGGCTCGAGGAGCACCCAGTCGTCCGGCGCCGCGATCACGCACCCTCGAGCGTCGCGGACGGTGCGATGGGTCGGGCCGGGCCCGACGACGAGCCCGCCGCCTGTCGCCCGCTTGGCCGCGGCCGCAGGCTTCGAGGTCGGCCCGCGGGCCCGCTCGGGCTTGGTGGCCCGCGAGGTGGGTCGTGCCATGGCATCCCGTGCGCGTCGAGGGGAGGACTCAGTCGAGGTTTTTCAGGCGGACGTTCCGCCAGCGGACGGAATAGGGTCCCGTCCCCTTGGCGATGCCGTGAACCTGGAATCCGATGTGCCCCTCGGGATCGTTCGGCTGACGGAAGTCGGCCGTGGGGACGCCGTTGATCCAACTCTGGAAGTGGTCGCCGACGACGACGATCCGGTAGCTGTTCCATTCCCCCTTCTTGAAGGCCCCCTTCGCGGCGTCGGTGCGGATCGCATCGGTGCCCGTCAGTCCGCTCCACCACACGCCGCGGCGCGCCTCGTCGTAGAAGTTGCCGGCGTGGCCGTCGATCGAGATCTCGCACTGCGGGCCATAGAGCCGACCGGCCGGCAGCGGGCCCCCGGCCCCTTCGGGCTTCTCGCCCTCCTTGGCCAGATGGCTGCGGACCTGGACGCCGGAGTTGAGCTCGTCGTCGACCTTGACCTCGAACTCGAGCTCGAAGTCCTTGAGCGGGGCGTTCGTGGCGAGGAAGGTGTTCGGGCTTCCCTCCGTCGTCGTCCCGACGAGCACGCCGTCGACGACTTTGTAGGTGGCGCTGCCGCTGACGATCTGGAAGCCGTCGAGCGATCCGCTCTTGAAGAGATCCTTCCAGGCCGGGGCCTGGGCGCCGGCGGGCACGGCCGAGAACACGAGACTCGTAGCCAGCAGAACGGCGACGGCGAGCGGACGGGCGAACATGATGCGGGGCTCCTGGGAAAATCGTGAGCGAGGGGGGACAGGCTGCGTCACCGGGAACTTCTTCCGGCGTCGCGGGGGGCCGTCGAGCCCGGCCCCTCGAATCGTTCGATGACGAGGGGATCGTGCGAATTGAGGTCGCCGATCCGCAACGCCGCCCGACCGGAGAGGAGGTCGTCGACGATCGGCCCCACGACGGCCGCGCGCCAACCGGAGGCGAGCACCGGATCGCGGTCGCCGTGGTGGTAGCCGAGCTTCCAGGCGAGGAGGTCGCGCATATCGGAGGCGGTGCCGACCAGGGCCGGCGCCAGATTCATTTGCCGGCACGCGCCGGCCAGCGCCGTGGCCATGAACTGGCCGAGCACGGCCAGCTGGGACGGGGGCGCGCGGAACTTCTCCCCGCCGGGGCATTCGTCTTCCGGGAGCTCCAAGCCGCGGGCGATCGCCTCGGAGAGGCCGCCGACGATGTGCCGCAGATCGGAGCGCTGCATGCCGCGGATCGCCGAGATCTCGCGCGGGTCGGCGCTCTTCCGCTTGCACAGCTCGACGAGGAGATCGTCGCGGAGGACGCGCTTCGGCGGCATGTCGCGCGATTCGGCCACCGAGTCGCGCCAGTGCCACAGCTCACGGGCGACGGCCAGCTCCCGCCGCGACAGCCCGGAGAGCCCCGAGACGCGGCGCCACCGCTTGCGGATGAACGATTCCTCGACCTCGTCCTGCCAGGTGGCCATCTCTTCCTCCATCCAGGAGGTGCGGCCGAGGGAGTCGAGCTTCGCCTCGATCTTCCGCCAGATCCGCTCGAGGTGGCGGACGTCGTCGAGGGCGTAGTCGAGTTGCGCCTGCGAGAGGGGCCGCTGCCGCCAGTCGGTCCGCGTCTCCCCCTTGTTCGTCGGGAGGTTCAGGAACCGGCGGACGATCGAGGCATAGCCGGCGGGGAAATCGTGATCGACCAGCCCCGCTCCCACCTGGACGTCGAACAGCTTCGATGGCCTGGCTTTGATTGCATGGAGGATGAACCCCATCTCCTCGCGGCCGGCATGGACGACCGTCGTCCGGCCCGGTTCGGCGAGGAGCCGCCAGAAGGGCTCGAGGTCGCGGGCTTTGAGGGTGTCGATCACCGCGAGGATCCCTGGCGCCGCCACCTGCACCAGGCACAACTGGCTGCGGTAGGTGTGCTCCGAGACGAACTCGGTGTCGAAGGCGACGAAGGGATGCCGGGCCAGACGGTCGACGAGATCCCGCACCTCCGCATCGGAGGTGACATGATCGAAACCGTCGGCTGGCGGGGAGTGCGTCACGCGGTGGGGGCGTCCGGGGAGCTGGGGAACGGGTGCGCGGGGGAGCGCCAGGGGAGGTCGGCCCACAGCCTACAGGAAGAGGATCGAAACGAGCACGAAGACGGGGAGGAGAATGCCGAAGCTGTAGAGGAGATAGCCGAAGAAACTCGGCATCCGCACCCCTGACTGCTCGGCGATCGCCTTGACCATGAAGTTCGGGCCGTTCCCGATATAGGTCATCGCCCCCAAGAATACCGCCCCCAGGCTCACTCCAGCCAGTCGGCCCACGTCGACCCCGGCCATCGTCGCTCCCGCAGCCGGCAGGGCCTGGGCGGCATTGAAGAACACGAGGTAGGTCGGGGCATTGTCGAGGACGCTCGAGAGGGCCCCGGAGGCCCAGAAAAACGACCGCGGACTGTCGAGCCCGAGGCTCGCCCCACGCTCGTGGAGGATCGCCAGGGCCGGCTGCATGCAGACGAAGATCCCGAGGAACAGGGCCGCCACCTCGAGGATCGCGCCATACGTGAAGCCGTTGGCGGTGCGGATCTTGCCGTCGCCGCCGAGGAGCGAGAGGAGCACGAGCCCGACGAGGACGGCCTCACGGAGGAACACCCAGGGATGCCAGTCGGTCCCGGGGAAGGGCTTGGCCGGGTCGAGGAGAGCCACTGCGGCGATCACGGCGGCCATGATCGGTGCGTTGGGCCAGAGGCCGCGGATCAAAAGCGGCGTCGTCTGCCGCTCGTCGCGGGTGCGGTCGCGAGGCGTCTCGCGCGGGTGGGCAAGAAAGGTGTCCCAGATCCAGTAGACCGCCAGGAGGACCACGTTGGTGAACAGCCAAGGCTTCCAGAGGTTGAGCGTCCAGAGGAAGTCGACCCCTTCGAGGTAGCCGAGGAACAGCGGTGGATCGCCGATCGGAAGGAGCAGGCCGCCGCAGTTGCAGACCATGAAGATGAAGAACACGAGCGTGTGCGCGACATGCCGGCGTTCCTTGTTCGTTTCCAGGAGCGGACGGACGAGGAGCATGGCGGCCCCCGTCGTGCCAATGAAGCTCGCCATCGCCGCCCCGAGGGCGAGGAACGTGGCGTTCGTCGTCGGCGTGGCGACGAGATCCCCCTCGATCCGCACGCCGCCGGTGACGACGTAGAGCGCGAACAGAAGGGCGATGAAGGGGATGTACTCGGCGAACAGGGCGTTGGTGAGGACGGCCCCGACCGTCGGCCAGGAGGGGCCGGTCGCCGCCGGAGGGACCAGCGCATGGGCGGGGAAGTGGAGATCGACCGGCTGGTGGTGGAGGAAGGTGTAGTAGCCGAGGGTGATCGCGGCGAGGAGGCCGGCGACGAGGAGTTTGTTGTGGTTGTGCTCCCACCAGTGGGAGATCCCCGGGGAGAGCGGGAAGATCGCGATCGCCGCCAGGAGCAAGGCGAAGGGAAGCGTCGTCACCGGCGGCGGGGCTGACGGATGGACACCGTGGGCAGGAGCGTCTCCCGCCGCGGCCTCGTCGTGGAGCCCGTCAGCGGTGCCGGCTGGATCATGGGCCGGATCATGCGCCGCCTCGGCACGCTGCGCGGCGACGATCCGGTCGCGGCCCGCCTGGGGCCAGCCGGCGAGACAAGCCAGAGCGTAGATCGCGAGGAGGCCGAGGAGGAGCCACGACACCGGGGAGCGAGACGGGCCGGGCCCATCCTCCGCTGGCGACGATCGGTGGGCGTCGGAAAGGGAATGGTTCGGCTCGTGCATCGGTGTCGACCCTGAGGTGGAAAGCAGCGTGCGGGATGGCGGTGATGGTAGAACAGGTCCTGTTTCCGCGGAAGCGGTCCTGAGGGCCGTCGTCCTCCGCCCCGAGCCACCCAACCCTCTCTCCGGCGATGCATCGCGATCCCTCGCCTGCCGACGCGTGCCCCACCGATCCCGCCACCGGGGCGTGTGCCCATGAATCGGGGGCTGCCACGCCGCCGTCGAGCGTGGCTGGCGGAGGCCGCTCCGTCTGGGTGCAGGCCAACGGCAGACCGGGGGGCTTGATCTTCGGTCTGGCCGTCGCGGCGGGCGTGGTGCTCGTGCTTCTGGCACGCCTGTGGAACCAGCCGTTCGGCAGCGGGGCATGGCTCGGAGTGGCCGGGCTGATCGCAGCCGGAGCCGGCGCTGGGCTTCTGACCCTGCGGCCGCGCCTCGTGCTCGACCGGGAGAGCCTGCGCGTCCACCTCGCGCCGGGGAGGATCGACCGGGTGCCGCTCGACGTCGTCGAATGCTTCTTCCTCGGCAGCCGGCTCGAGCC
>CANGGT010000066.1 GCA_947453375.1 Planctomycetaceae bacterium | reverse complement strand
GCCAACAACGCGGTAGCCCAGCCACAGGCTCCAGCGGTCGGTCACATCCCAGGCCACCGAGCTGTCGACGCTTCCCAGCCAGGAGAAGACGCCGAGGGTCGAGTGGACATTCACCGGCTGGCCGCTGGCAAACGTTGCCCCGGAACCGTTGATCGTGGTCAGCTCGGTGGTGTTCGTGATCGCGTTGCCTCCGATCATGAACTTCGGCACCGCGGAGAGCCGGATCCGCGGCGCGATCCGCCAGTCGGCCTTTGCCCCCACCTGGGCGCCGTAGAGGTTGTTGTTCGTGGCCACCGACAGGAGCGATTGATTGGCGCCAACGGACGACGGCGGGAGTGTCGACGACGTCGACGTCTGCGAGAGCACGTCCTGGAGTTCGAAGAACCGGAAGCCGGCCAGCCACATGAAGCCGAGGCGACGGTCGAGCGGGGGAAACTCGGGGCGGTCGGTGAGGCGATAGATCCAGTTGATCTCGACGTCGTTGGCGAGGTCTGATCGGGCCACCTGCTGCTGTGAGGCATCGGTGAGGAAGGCCGAGGCGGGCGATCCGGCAAGGATCACGCCGGGGGCCTGAGGGATCGCATCGATTCCTGTCCCGGTCACCGTCGCGGAGGTGCCGAGGCCGTACACGCCCCAGTAAATCCCTTCGAGGGCCCAGTTCTGCTGGTCCCCCATCCAACGCCCCACCTGGAAATCGAGTCCACCGGGCCAGGTCGCTGCCGCCGAGGAGGTGGTGAGCGTGGTCAGCCCGGCGGCCGGTTGCATCGTCGCCGTCCCTGCCGGGAGGGTGCGGGTCATGATC
Source organism: Planctomycetaceae bacterium (assembly GCA_947453375.1). GTDB lineage: Bacteria > Planctomycetota > Planctomycetia > Pirellulales > UBA1268 > QWOP01. The sequence continues at coordinate 20,545 of CANGGT010000066.1, read as the reverse complement.
AGGCCGCTGGCGCCCGCAAACCAACGGGGCCACGGAGGAACGATGTCGGTGGCCACCGCCTCGGGGAGGGCTGCGTATCCGCCGAACTCGTTCACGTCGGGAACGTACATCGGCGGGGGAACCACGCCGCCGTCGAGCGGCACGCCCCCTCCGACCTGCCCGGACGTCACCGGCGCCGACGAGGGTACGCCCCCCCCAGCGGCCGGCAAGGGAGGAAGCGGTGGGGCCGGCGTCGTCGGCGGCAGGGTGGTTGCGGGAGCGGATGGAAACGCCGGAAAGGCATCGGCTGGCGGCGCTGACGGCAGGGCTGGAGGAGTCCCGAGCACCTCCGGAAGCGTCTGGGCCAGCGCGGCATCGCCAAACGCCAGGAAGGCGGCCAGCGCCATCACGCCGGCCACGAGCATCGGGAATCCCCGACGCTGGTCGATGGAGTCGATGGCGGACGCTGGAAAAGGCATGGTGGTCACGAGCGCGAGAGCGGGGGGAGCGCCGGGCGGCGGAGCGTCTTGGAAACGCGTGCGGGGATCAAGGCCGATTGGCCGCCGGAAGTGGGTCGATTGGCGGTACACTCTGGGGATTCACGGCGCCGTGGGAGTTTGCGGAAGATGCCTCGATCGCGGTCGATCCCCCCCCACCCTCCGGGCGACCGAATCGATGCCGAGCCCCGGGCTGCCTTGCTCGGGTGGCTCGATTCGCGGGTGAACTATGAACGCCAGACGCCGGTTGGCCCGGGGGGAAACGGCTCGTTCGGCCTGGCGAGGATGCGACGGCTGCTGGCCCTGATCGGCAACCCGCACGACACGTTTCCGGTGGTTCATGTCGCCGGCACGAAGGGGAAGGGGTCGACGGTGGCGATGATCGCCGCGATCCTCGGGGAGGCGGGGCTGCGGGTCGGCCGGTATCTCTCCCCCCACGTCCATCGGCTCGAGGAGCGGATCGCGGTCGACGGTCGGCCGATCTCCGAAGCCGATCTCCTCCGCTCGTTCGCCACGGTCGTCCCGGCCGTCGAGCGGCTCGACGCCTCCGCGCGCCGCCGCGGCACGCGCGTCCCGACGTGGTTCGAGGTGGTGACGGCCGCGGCCTTCGATCACTTCGCCCGGGCCAAGGTCGACATCGCCGTTCTCGAGACCGGGCTCGGCGGCCGGCTCGACGCCACCAACGTCTCCCGCCCGGTCGTCTCGGTGATCACGAGCATCAGCCTCGACCACATGGCGATCCTCGGCCCCACCGTCCGCCACATCGCCACGGAGAAGGCGGGGATCATCAAACGGGGCTGCCCGGTCGTGAGCGGCGCGCGCGACCCGTCGGCCCGGAAGGTGATCATCGCCACGGCCCGGAAGCGTCGGGCGCCCCTGCGCCTCGTCGATCGCGATTTCACGGTTCACCACGCTCCGGTGAACGCGGCATCTCCCCTCGCCGGCGGAACGCTTCTGCTCCGCGCCGAAGCCGGCAGCGCGCCGGAACACGCCTATCGTCTCTCGATGGCCGGCCGTCACCAGGCCGACAATGCCGGGCTTGCCGTGATGACGGTGGGGGAACTCCGCCGGCGTGGCTTCCGGATCCCGGAGTCGGCAGTGCGGGCCGGCTTGGCGGCCGTCCATCTCCCGGCTCGGATCGAGCGGATCGCCGACCGGCCTCTGCTGATCCTCGACGCGGCCCACAACGTCGCCTCGATGGCGTCGCTTGTCGAGACGCTCGAGGGAGTTCTCACTGCCACGGCGGCGCGTGCCGCTCCGCGCGTGCTCCTCTTCGCCGCCAGTGCCGACAAGCAGATCGAGGAGATGCTCGCCTGCTGCCATGGCCGGTTCGACCGGGTCGTCGTCACCCGCTATCTCACCAACCCCCGTGCGGCGACGACGGAGCGGCTCGTGGCTGCCTGTGCCGCGGCGGGACTGCCCGTGCCGACGACGGCCCAGTCACCGGCCGAGGCCCTGAAGGCGGCGAGGAAGCTCGCCGGAGTCCGCGGCCTGGTGTGCATCGCCGGGAGCTTCTTCCTCGCCACCGAGATCGGCGCGGGGTGAGGAGAGCCGCGTTCGATTCCTGTTGACTGCCAGCCGCGACGGAATCCTGCCTGCCAACAGCAAGACGAGGCGGCGTCGATCAGTCGACGCCGATTTGCCCTGCCAGCGAAGCTCCCGAGGGAACCCCGCTCGTATCGCAGCCCAACACCCGCAAGGCTTCAGCAGCGACACGGATGGAGTTGTTGCAGCTGCGCTCATCCGGGTAGACATGGACCATCCCGGCATAGGTGAGCCCCGGAAGGGGAGTCCTCATCGCCGGCACCTTCCGGGAGAAGTTCATGTCGCAGACAACGGCCGCGGTCTGCGTCCGGAAGACATGCCTCTTCAGAACATGCTCTGGACGCAAGCGGGGGTAGATCTTTCCCAGGGCCCCGGTCATTGTCTCCGCGATCGCATCGATGCCCATCGTCGCGAGGGCATGCGACCGTTCGAAGTATCTGGAAAGGTAGACCAAATGCCTTCCCGCATAATCCGCGGCAGGAAGGAGGCGGGTGTGCTCGATGACGCCCCCGAACGGGAATCCAGGGTCGGCGACGTTGAGCCAGTAGCACTCGCCGAGCGGCCTGTCCATCTCGAGGATCGTACAGACTGCCCCAAAGTGCTCGATCTGACGCAACGTGCTGCCGTAGGCCCCGTCGACGGGCTCCACGAGGTCGGCGAAACGATCAGCCGGGATCGTGGCCAGCACGGAGTCGGCTTCGAACCGGCCCCTTGCCGTCAGGGCCCCCTTCACCCGCCCCGCGTCGATAACGAGCGACTCGACCGGACAGCCACAGACCACGTCGACCCCGCGCTCACGGAGCTTCCCGAGCAAGGCCTGAAGCAGCACCTCCAAGCTCCCGTGGAGATAGCCGAGGCGCTCCCCCCCGCGTTTCCTTGAGCTCATCCGCTGCCGAAGCCGTCCCACCATCCAGGCAGCCGGCACGCGATCGGCGTAGGGACCGAATTTGATCTCGAGCATCGGCCGCCAGATGGCGTCCGTGGCACTCTTCCCGGCATACGTCCGAAACCACTCGAGGCACGGCACCCCTTCCCAGGCGCGCCAGTCGGCCATCTTCGCCAGATAGAGGCTCGACATCGCGAACCGAACCTTGGCCGTGAAGCGGAGGGGGCTGAATCGAAGGAGATCGGCACCGCCGTTGAAGGGATGGTAACGACCGTTCCGGTAGACCCCCATCGACGCCGGAAGATAACGGAGACGATCCTCAAGACCGAGTTCCCGCACGAGCCAGTGCAATTCGGCGTCGTGCGTGAAAAAGTGGTGGTAGAAGTGCTCCAGTCGCGTTTCAGCAACGGGAAACGTTGCCAGCAAGCCGCCCGGCTGGGCTGCTCCCTCGAGGACGGTGACACGATGGCCGGCCTTGGAGGCGAGGTAGGCGGCCGTGAGTCCCGTGACACCACCGCCGATGATGAGCAGGGAAGACATGGATTCAGTCGATCCGACGGAAAGAGACGAGACGGTTGAGGTTGTATTGGATGAGCACAACTGCCACGAGCGTGGCCACCTTGGAAAGATACCGATCGAACCCGAATCGCTCGATCAGCACGTTCAGCGCGAGCGCCGAAGTGGCGAAACCCAACAGCGCCACGAGCAAAAAGAGGAAAAAACGCGAGAGCAGCCTGTCCTGAACGCGGAAGTTGTACCGCGAGTTGAGCACGAACGACAGCACCGTACCGCCCAAGTACCCGAGGGCGTTGGCCCACTGGTAACCGAGCCCGGCGAGCCCGATGAGAAGGGAGTAGACCGTCATGTCGAGCAGGACGCCGCTGCCGCCGATCAGGCAGTAGGTCAGGAACGTCCGATATCGCCCGATCATCGCGTAGAGTTTGTTCACGGCGGCGGAATACGTCCCTGAAGCCCGACATTGTCACGGAACACCCACTGCGGGCGTCGCTTGACCTCGTCAAAGATGCGGCCGAGGTATTCGCCGAGAATACCGAGGCAGGTGAGCTGTACTCCGCCGAGGAAGAGAATCGCGATCACGATCGTGGCGAAGCCGGGGACAGGCCGGAGGCCGACGCTGTTGAAGAGATCCGGGAAGAGCCGTTGCACGAAAGTGAACAGGATCCCGGCGAGAGCAAGAAGCGACACACTGAATCCCAACCATGTTGCGAATTTCAGCGGGACCACGGAAAAGGAGAAGATGCCGTCAAAGGCCAACTTCAGCAGTTTCCGGAAGGTGTATTTGACGTCGCCGGCGGCCCGAGCGTGGCGCTCGTACTCCAAGCCGACCTGTTTGAATCCGGCCCATGCCCGGAGGCCACGGACAAACCGATTTCGCTCCGGCATGGCATTGAGGACGTCGACGACCTTCCGATCCATGACGCAGAAGTCGCCGGTGTCCAACGGGATGGGGATCGAAACGAGTTGGGCCATCACGCGATAGAAAGCCCAGTAGCAGAATCGCTTCAGAGGACCTTCCTTCCGCTTCTTCCTCACCGCGTAAACGACCTGATAACCCTCACGCCACTTGTCGAGAAACCGGTGGAGTTCTTCGGGCGGATCCTGGAGGTCGGCATCGATGACGACCACCACATCGCCATCGGCGTGATAGATGCCTGCTGATACGGCCGTCTGGTGGCCGAAGTTCCTCGCCAGCGCCAACGCCTGCCAACGATCGTCCTTGTCGGCCTGCTCGCGGAGGAGTGCCCAGGTGGAATCGGACGACCCGTCGTCGACGCAAATCACGTTCCAGTCCACGCCCCAGGTCTCCGCCGCCGCCGTGAAGCGATCAAACAGCAGGGGCAACACCTCTTGCTCGTTGTAGCAAGGGATGACGCAGGTGACTTTGGTCATCGTCTGGAAGGCTCCCGATGGATCGGCTCCCCGAACCGGGAACAACCCGTCCCGCCATCGCTCGTGGCCCAGTGAAACTCAAACCCGGCATTGGGACGGCGTTCATCCTACGACGAAGCCCTCCATCATCCAACGTGCCGCGAGGATCGGGGCCAAAATCGCTCCAGGAGGTTCTGTGTCGGCGCGACGTTGGTACGCCGCCATCGCCGCCGAAACCCGATTCGAGCCCCCGCGGGTGGGGGCAAGCAGGAAACTCTTCGGCGAACTGAATCATTTCCGGCGGAGGAGCACGTATGGGTTCCGTTCGCCGTGGTCCTGGAGGAGATCCGTTGCGTCGACGACCTCGTATTCGCGCTCGATCTTTTCGGACAACGTCGGAAGGAGTCGCTGGTCACTCCGCATCCATGTGGTGTCCAGAATGATGTAGTGCCCCTCGTACGCGAGGGCCTGCTCGAGGGCGCGGGCGTGAACGACGGAGCGCACGAGTTCCGGATTGGAGTGCACGCGCTGCAGTGGCAGCGGATAGATCCAACGCAGGGCGGATCTGGGGGTGATGAAGTACGAGGCTTCGCCCCCTTCAAGAAAGAGCAGGGATGGCTCCTCCGACAAACGGTGCCTGCCGTCGAGCTCTGAGAAATAGGCCAACTGTTCGGCTCCCGCCAGCGCCGCGGATCGGGCCGGTGGTGTCCAGGGCGCCGCAACGCACGCCCATCCGATGCCGGTCAACAGCGCAACGAATGTCGGCATCGCCCCCCAGAACCGCGCGAACCGATCCCCCTGCACGAGTCCGACGGCGAGGATCGCGGTAACCGCACAAACCGCAGGAAGCAATCCCCGCTGATCGGGTGCGTACCGCCACGTGATCGCCGCGAGGGCGAGATTCCCCAAACAGGCAAGCGCCACCAACTTCCATCGGCCGGCCACCGGAAGCGATTCCCTCCAGCCGGAGTATCGATCGGAACACCACGTCGCGACCGACAGCAGCGCGGGGACGATGGCAACGCCGTAGTGGTAGGCGAACCACTTCCCCTGGATCATCACGACCGCCACCGCGCACCCCCACGCCGCGAGGAGAAGGAGCGTATCCCTGAACGATCGACGGGCGATGCCTGCCACGGCAACCAAGAAGGTGCAGGCCAGCCCGACGTACAGCATCGGGGCATGCGTCATCGCCCCGCCATATCCGACACCGATGGTTTTCAGCCCGCGACGGACAGGAGCAAATCCACCAACAGAGTTCTGATAGGCCGTCGCATCGACAAGATCCTGCCAAGACTGCGGATACAGCAGGAAGAACAGGACAGCGAGGCCAAACCCGAGAACCAGCCCACCGAGAAAGGGGAGCGATCGCCGGCGCCAGTCGAGCCCCATGAGAAGCCACGTCACCGGCACGACTGGCACCAACAAGACGGTCACCCCCTTGAGGGGGAGAAGCACCGACGCCGCGAGGCCCGCTGCCACCGCGGCAACCGGGGACTCGAACACTGTCAGGCCGATCGCGGCCAAGAGAAACAGGCTCGCGAACCACTCCGGCTGGAGGATCACGTAGTACGAAACGGCCAGAATCGACACCAATCCGAGGCCGATCGATGTCGGTGAGACGCGGGCGTCGCTTCCGGGATCACCCTGGATGACGCGACGCACGACAGCCAAGCCCGCCGTGATGCCACCGAGGCAGAGGCCGTGGACGAGCAGTTCAAACGTCGGTTTATCCCGGAAGGCCACCAGAGCCGCCGCCGCCCGGTAGAAACCGTAGATCATCATCCGATTGCCGATCGGCTTGATGTCCCAAGCCTCGACGATGTTGCCGGGGAACCAGCCGCGATAGTCCGCCTGACGGGCGGCGGCGAACTGGGAACGCACGTCCTCATTGAAGGGCGCGAAGAGAAAACCGCCCGCCAGAACGCCGAGCAACACGATCCACCCGACGACGAGGCCCCGCCGGTGAGCGCGCGACAATGAACCGCTCTTCTCGAATCGCATCGACGTCCTCTTTCGAAGGGAGTGCCCCTGCCCGAAGCCGAACCGCCGGGCTTTCATGACCGGCCCGGCCGGGGGGAACACCCAAAAAGACTGGCGCTGGACGGAACTGGCGGCCGGCTCGCGAGGGCTTGCCCCATCCTCAGTCTCTCGCCCCCGCCAGCGCCCGCCGGGCTCCGATCGCCGCCACGGCACGGCCCAGGACCGGATCGACGTGGCGGGGCCAGAGTGCCGATGGATCTTCCCGCTCGCTGTCGGCAACGGGCCGATCGCCGTTCGCGACCACCGCGGGGTGCCTGGGAACCGCATCGCGGTGCCGGCGCCAGTCGTGCACGGCTTCCAGCGTCTCGCCGGTCGGGGTGAGTTCATATCCCCGGTCGGGCCACACGCCCCAGGTCTGGGCATCGGGGTCGCGCGGCCGACGGTGGAGGGGGGCGAGGTTCGGACGGAGGTATTCAGCCGTCGTCAGGCGGAGGGCGTGCCGACCATCGGAGAGCGGCACGGTGGTCTGGGTCGTTCCCTTGCCGAATGTCCGGCTCCCCACCACGACCGCCCGTCCATGATCCTGGAGACAGGCCGCGACGATCTCGGCGGCGCTGGCCGTCACGCCGTCGACGACGACCACCATCGGCACCTCGCGGAGGATCGCCCCGGGCGTTGCCCGGCGGACGTCGAGGCGTTCGGCGGAGGCGGGCACTGGCCTGGTGCCGTCTGCAGGGCGACGGCGCATCGAGACGATCACGCCGTCATCGAGAAACCGATCGCAGACCTCGATCGCCGCGTCGAGCAGCCCACCGGGGTTCCCACGGAGGTCGAGGATCACTCCCGCGGGCTGGCCCACCGCGGCGATCTCCGTCAGCGCTCGATCGAGATCGTCGATGGTATGGGGCGAAAACCGGGAGAGTCGAATCAGCATCACCCCCTCCTCCCCCTCGAGGAACCAGTCCCAGGATCCGTCGGCCCGGCGCCGGTCGCCGCAGACCGTCTCGGAGCGGAGCACCGCCCGCTCGATCGACACGCTCCTCGTGGCCGTGATGTTGCCTGCTTCGTCGCTCACTTCGGTGGGATCGCCGTCGGGAGGGGCGATGTCGAGCACCACCCGGCTGCCGGCGGGGCCGCGGAGCATGGCCACCGCATCTTTGAGCCGCACACGATCGGTGGCAATTCCGTCGATCGCCACGATCCGGTCTCCGGCCGCGATGCCGGCAAGCCAGGCCGGCGAACCGACCAGCGGCGTGATCACGGCCGGAATCCGATCGCGTCCCTCGGCCGTCAGTTCCAGGCCCACCCCGGCAAACTCCGCGGTCGATTCGCTGCGTCCGGAGTCGACCGCCACGAACGCGGAGTGTTCGTCAAGCTGCGCGAACATCCCTTCCATCGCGCCCCGGAAGAGGGCCTCGTCGTCGACCGGTTCGAGAACCATTCTGCCGACATGCCCGGTGACTTCGCCATACAGGCGGCCCCGACCACCCCGCTCGCGGGCAGCCCAAGCCAGAAGGCTGGCGATGGCAATCAGAACGAGGAGGACGAGATTGCGTTTCGGCATGGAGGGAACGTAGCGCGGAGCAGGGAACGGCGACGGAGAGGACTCGATGTCAGAGGGTCAACGGGGCGGAGCAGGCGGGGTCTGCGGTGACGGGGACGACTCGGCCACACCGGTCCCACGGCGTGGGGCGGGGACGGGAAACAGATGCCCTTTGGGTACCACCGTCACCCCTCCGGCGGAGATCGTCAAGCCCATCGCCGCGTCGGCCTCCGGATCGAAGCCGATCGACATACCGGCGGGAATCCGCACCCCCTTGTCGACGATCGTCCGGCGGAGCCGGGCGTGCCGGCCGACGTCGACCCCTTCCATGAGGATGCTCTCCTCGATCTGGGCCCAGCTGTGGATGCGCACCCCGGCGCCGAGGATCGAGCGCCAGGCCCGCCCTCCGGAGACGATGGCTCCTGGGCAAACGAGGCTATCGGTGGCCTCGCCCCGCCGCCCCTCCGGACCGGGATCGGCGAACACGAACTTCGGGGGCGGGTGGGCAGCGGGAAGCGTGCGGACCGGCCACAACTCGTCGTAGAGATTGAGCTGCGGATCGACGGCGACGAGATCGAGATTGGCCTCGAAGTAGGCGTCGATCGTCCCGACGTCGCGCCAGTAGGCATCGGCCTTCCGGTTCTCGTCGCGAAACGGGTAGGCGTGGACAGCGTGACTGCGAACCACCGCCGGAAGGATGTCGTGGCCGAAGTCGTGGCGGCTGGCGGCGGCATGATCGGCTCGCAGCTGCTCGAGGAGAAACGGCCAGGAGAAGCAGTAGATCCCCATCGAGGCGAGGCACATCCCGGGCTGACCGGGAAGCTCCGGGGGCTGCGGTGACTTCTCGCGGAACTCGACGACGCGCGAGGAGGCGTCGACGCGCATCGTCCCGAACTCGCCCGCCGCCCCGACCGGCACCGGGAGCGCCGCGACGGTGACGTCGGCACCGGTTTCGTCGTGGGCGGCAACGAGCGCGCGGTAGTCCATCTTGTAGACATGATCCCCGGCGAGGACGACAACGAGCCGGGGCGCCGCCATCTCCAGGGAGTAGATATTTTGGAAGACCGCGTCGGCCGTTCCGAGATACCAACTCTCGTCGACGCGTTGCTGGGGGGGGAGGATGTCGAGAAACTCGCCGAGTTCCCGGCAGAAGAAGCGGTTCCAACCGAGCATCAAATGCCGGTCGAGGCTCACGGCTTTGTATTGGGTGAGGACCTGCACCCGGCGCAGGCCGCTGTTGACGCAGTTTGAGAGAGCGAAGTCGACGATCCGATAGGCGCCGCCGAAAGGGACGGCCGGCTTGGCCCGGTCGCGGGTGAGGGGGTCGAGGCGAGCGCCCTTGCCGCCTGCCAGCACCACGGCAACGACATCCCGCAGCGATGTCGGATCGGATGTGGACGAAGTCATCGTCACGGCCCCATGCCTGTTCCTGCTCGACCCGAATATACGCTTCACCCCCCGTCGCAGGGAAAAAACACCGGGCGCCCCCCCGGAAGAACACGGGGCTTCCGGAGTCACGTCTTCGCCAGTCCCCCCGACCGCCCCAAGCCCCCGGAGGGTTCCTGCCAGCCGGACGTGCCCCCGGGATCCGCGCCCCGAAGCGGTCTGGCACCTCCGCCTCGCCGGCCCTACAGTCTGCCGCCCTTGCGGAGTGGCGAAAACTCGACGCACCCCCTGCGAAAGACAGCCATGGCACGTACCTCGACCTCGCGCCGCCGCGAACGTGATACCGACCCGATGGACTCCCTCAAGCCCTTGATCGTGCTCGGACTCCTCGGCACGATCATGTATGGAGCTTATTCGGTGGTCCAGAAAGGCCCGGCCCCGGCCGGGACCGTTGCTGAGGCCACTGCTGGCACGTTCTCCCCGCCGGAAATCTCACTCCCGCGCGATCCGACCGCGATCGGGGTCGCCCCTGCCCATCCGCTCGCCGGCGCCGAGCCGCTCCAGGCCTCGGCGGTTCCCTCCGGCGCCGCGTTGCCGCCGCCGCTCCCTGCCGTCGCCGCTGCGGAGCCGGTGGCTCCCTCGATCGGATCGTTGGGGGAGACAGCGATCCTTCTCCCCCCCGTTTCCCCCCCGCCTGCGGCGCTCGATCCTCGGGCAGGCGCGATCGAGCCGCTCGCTGTCGCCGCCGAGGCCGGCGCCCTGTCGGCCCTCCCGCCGACTCCTCTCCCCCCCGCGCCTTCAGCGCTCGCCGCGACGCCTCCATCCAGGGGCGCTCCGTCTCCGGCCTTCGCCTCGGCTTGGGCCGACGCCCATGAGATGCTCGGCGCCGGCCGGTATGCCGAGGCGCTCGCCGTCCTCTCGCTGTGGCACGACGACGCCTCCCTCGGGCTCGAGGAGAGCCAGCGGCTCGAGGATCTTCTCGGGCAGCTTGCCGGCACGGTCATCTATTCGCAGAAAGACCTGCTGCTTCCCCCCCATATCGTCGCACCGGGGGACACGCTCCCCTCGATCGCCGCCCCGCTTCAGGTGCCGTGGCAACTCCTCGCCAAGATCAACGGCGTGAGCGATCCCTCCCAGTTGGTTCACGGGGAGCATCTCAAGGTGGTGCGCGGCCCCTTCGATGCGGTGATCAGCGTCTCCCGTCGGCGGATGAGCCTCCAGGTCGGGGGCAACTATGCCGGCAGCTTCCCCGTCGTCCTCGGTCGGCAGATCTATGACCGCGTCGGCCAGTCGGTCGCCGTGATCGACATCCGTCGTCCCGGCGCCGTCCAGGAGCCAATGGGGATCGCCGCCCAGGTGGCTTACGCGCCGTCGGCTGGCCCGAAATCGATCGTCCTCGGCGAAGGCCTGGCGATCGAAGGGGTCGAAGATCCGAGTCTCGTCAGCGACAGCGCCTCGGCCTCGAGCGTGATCGTCTCGCTGCGCGATCTCGAGGACATCGCCGACATCCTCGGGCCCGGCTCGCAGGTCCTCGTCAGGAAGTGATGCCGGCCGAAGTCCGGCAGGAAGGACTCCGTCATCAGCCGGCGCCGACGGCCTTCGCCGCGCACCAGGCGAGGAGCAGTTCCATCTCCTTTGCCTGGACCGCCGAGAGGATCTCGGCTTGCCGGTCGTCTCCACCGCTTGCCGTGCAGGCGTCGATGAAGCGGACAGCGTTCCAGGCCCCCCGGTCCAGGAGCCGTTCGGCACCGAGCTGCCGCGTAGCCGCGGCCAGTCCGACGTGTACCGGATGACGTCCCACCTGCCGCATCCAATACTTGGCGTTGCCGGCATCTGGCTCGCGACGATGGAGGATGCCGTGCCAGTAGCTTCCCTCCGCCGTGGCCAGATCCTGACTGACGGCGTGTGAGTCGTGAAACCGATCGCGGGCCAGCAGGATTCCCGCCACGCAGGCCCGGGCAGCGTCGCTGTCGACGATCCGTTGCCCGGGAAAGATCATCGCCACGTCGACAACCGTCCGGTCGGTGGCCGTCGCTGGGCAGACCAGCGCCGAGGGGGCGGCGGGAAGCAGGGCCCGGAGCCAGGTGGGAAGCTCGATGTGGCTCATGCTCGTGGCGAGGGCTCCGCGGTCGCCCCGCCGTCTGCGGCAATCGCACTGCGGGCCGTCGCGATCGCCGCGGCGACGGCCGCCGGACTGCGCTCCTCGGCGACGATCCGCACGATCGGCTCGGTGTTGCTCGCGCGCACCAGCAGCCATCCTTCCGTCCAATCGAGGCGGAGGCCGTCGAGCCGGTCAGCCCGCGCTCCCGGAAAAGCGGCGGCGACGCGGTCGATCGCCGCGATCAGCCCGGGGCCTGTCGTCTCCGGGGCCAGATCGATCTTCGCCTTCTCCATGACGAGCGCCGGGAGGCGGCTGGCGAGCGTCTCGATCGGCGTCACGGAGTCGCCGCGGGACATCGCGTCGAGGACGAGCGCCATCGACACGGCGCTGTCGCGGACGAGGACCACGCCGGGATGGATGACGCCGCCGTTTCCCTCGCCCCCGATCACCGCCCCCGCCGCGAGCATCCGATCGACGACATTCGCCTCGCCGACGGCAGAGACCAGGCAGGGCACACCGTGCCGGGCCGCGATCAAACCCGTCATGGCGCTCGTGGAACAGTTGACGACCACCGGCCCAGCGGTTCGCCCGAGGACATTCTCCACCGCGAGAGCGAGCGTGCATTCCTCGCCGATGTAACGGCCGTCAGCGGTGGCGATCGCGAGCCGGTCGGCATCGGGATCCTGGAAGAACCCAATCGCTGCGCCGCAGGCAGCGATCCGCGGCAGCCAATCGGCGAGATTCTCGGCTGTCGGCTCGGGCCTGTGCTCGAATTGGCCGTCGGGCGTCCCCCCCTCCACGACGACCTCGCATCCGAGCGCCTCGAGGAGCGGCACGCCGACACGGCTGCCGGCGCCGTGGCCGGAATCGAGCCAAACCTTCACGCGTTGCCGGCGGATCGCCTCGACGTCGACCGTGGCGAGAACGAGTCCGACATGCGCTGCCGTGCCGTCGACCTCGCGGCGTGTGCCGGGAGAGGGAGCAGAGGCGCGGGGGGCGTTCCCGGCCTGGAAACGCTCGAGGATCGGCCTTCCCGCGGCGGCGGGAAGCACCCGTCCCTCGGAAGAGAACAGCTTCAGTCCGTTGTAGGGGGCGGGGTTATGGCTGGCGGAGATTTGCAGCCCGCCGGCGGCACGCTCGTTACGGACGACGATCCCCACCGTCGGGGTCGCCGCAATCCCGCAATCGATGACGTCGCGACCATCGGCGCGGAGCGCCACGGTGATCGCCTCGGCAAACATTCCCCCGTGAGCGCGGCCGTCACGGCCGAGGACGATCGGCCCCGGCGGAAGGTGATCGACGAAGGCCCGGGCGTAGCGCACCGCCACTTCCGGCGTGAGCGAGCCACCGACGATCCCGCGGAGACCGGAAACGCTGACGATGAGAGTGTCGGTCACGGAAGCTCCGGGATGAGGCACGCGGGCAGAGCGTCGGCCGGCGATCCGCGGAAGGCCGGGATGATTCGGCCGGTGCCGACTTCGCTTGCCAGCAGTATAAAAGGAGTTCCGCGCTCCCGCACCGTCCTCCCCCCAGTCGCCCTGGAGCCCCCGCCAGCCATGCTCTCCGCCCGCCTCGCCGCCATCGAATCGGCGCACGCCGCCGGCGCCCTCACCGATCACTCGCGCGACACGATCCGCGTCTGGCTCACCGAGCCCCGCTACGCCGAGTTCGCCGCCACGCTCGGCGACCTCGTCGACCGTGCCGCGGCGGCGGGCACCACGAAGGCCGCCTGGAAGGATCTCGACGACGCCTACTGGACGGTGATCCCGTTCGGCACCGGCGGCCGTCGCGGCAAGATGTTTCCGGTCGGCTCCAACGCCATCAACGACCGGACGATCGGCGAGAGCGCCCAGGGGCTCGCCGACTATGTCCGCAGCGCCCTCCCCGCCGGCACGACGCCGACCTGTGCCATTGCCTACGACACCCGCCACCGTTCCGAACATTTTGCCAAGCTCTGTGCCGAGGTGCTGCTTGCCGCCGGCTTCAGGATCTTCTTCCTGCGCGGCTTCCGGAGTACCCCCGAGCTCTCGTTTGCCGTCCGCCACACCGACGCCACCTGCGGGATCATGGTGACGGCGAGCCACAATCCTCCCAGCGACAATGCGGTCAAGGTCTACTGGGCCGGGGGCGTCCAAGTGCTCCCTCCCCACGACCGCGGCATCATCGATCGGGTGATGTCGGTCGACACGGTCGCACGGGCCGATTTCGCGACTGCGGTCGCCGACGGGCGGGTGCGATTCGTCGAAGACGAGGTCGACGCGGCGTTCGTGGCCGCGGTTCTCCGCCAGGCGACCTCCGGCCCCCGCGACGTATCGATCCTCTACACGCCGCTCCATGGCGTCGGTGCCAGTGCCGTCGTCCCGGTGCTCAGCGGCGCAGACTTCGCGAAGCTCAGGCTTTATGGCCCGCAGGAGACCCCTGACGGTGACTTCCCCAACGTGCCCGGCCATGTCTCGAATCCGGAAAACCCCGCCGTGATGGACGGCGCGGTCGCCGAGGCCCGCGACCGTGGCGACGGCCTCGTGATGGCCAGCGACCCCGACTGCGACCGGCTCGGCGCCTCGGCGCCAGTGACCGTGGGCAGCGGAGAGTGGAGGGCGTTCACCGGCAACCAACTCGGGTGCTTGCTCGCGGATTGGGTGCTTTCGACCCGGGCCCGGAAGGGGAATCTGCGGCCGAGCGACCGGATCGTGACGACGCTCGTCACTTCGGGACTCGTGCGGCGGATCGCCGAGGGGCACGGTGCCGCGATCACCGACTGGCTCCAGGTCGGTTTCAAATGGATCGGCGAGGAGATCGACCGGATCGGCCCGGAGCACTTCGCGTTCGGCTGCGAGGAGTCGCACGGCTACCTCGCCGGCACGCATGTCCGCGACAAGGACGCCAGCGTCGCGGCCCTGCTTCTGGCAGAGTTGTCCGCCGCGCTCGGCGAGCGGGGCCAGTCGCTCCACGAGCATCTCGACAGCTTGTTCGTGGCCCACGGCTGCCACGCCGAGCGGCAGGTGTCGGTGACGCTTCCCGGAGCCGCCGGCATGGATCGAATGCGCGAGATCATGGCGAGCCTGCGAAAGAACCCACCGTCGATGATCGCGGGCCTCGACGTCATCCGCGTCCGCGACTACGGCAGCCTCACCGTGGCGCCGCGTGGCGCCCCCCCGCAGCCGTTCCCCGGCGCCCCCCACACCGCGAAGAAGGGAGATCTGGTGATGTTCGATCTCGCCGGTGCCCCGGAGGCTTCGCCCCTTCCGGGGGCCGAGCCCCCCTTCCCGACGCTCTCCAACTGCGTCGCTGCCCGCCCCTCCGGCACCGAGCCGAAGATCAAGTTTTATCTCTTCACCGCTGCCCCGCCGCTGCCCGCGGCCGAGCTCGCGGCGACGAAAGAGTTGCTCGCCGCCAGGCTCGATCGCATGGAACGGGAGCTGAAGACTCTCGTCGGGGTCTGACGACGTCGTCAGGAGGCGGCCTGAACAACGGACGTCGATCCGCCACTGGCCTGATACGATCAGGAAGAGTCCGATTCCCGGCCCGGCACGATTCACGCGCCCTGCGGAGCGAGCGTTCCCAATGAGCGAACAGATCGGCGCTGTGCTCGTCTTCGTCGGCCTCTTCCTGGCGACGTCGGGGTTACTCGTCTTCATTTTCCGCAGCCTGCGGGTGCTCCTGGGGCGGACGGAGCGGCGCCGGCTCCTCGGCCCCGCGGCCCTCCTCGCCGCCGGGCTCGTGATCGGGTCCGTGCCATTCGCTGCCCAACGCCTCTACTTTTCGATCGTGGGGCTCGCGGAACGGGAGCGGGTCGTCGACGGCCGGCAGGCACTCGTCCTCACCGGCTGGGACCGCAGCGATTACTCGATCCTCGCCAAGAAGCCCGGCGTGGAAATCCTCGAGATGGGCAACGCCGACGTCACCGACGACACGCTCGATCTCCTCGCCGGTCTGCCGAAGCTCCGCGAGCTCACCCTCAATGACTCCCGGATCACCGACGATGGGCTCATCAAGCTTCGCGCCTTGAAGCAATTGGAGTCTCTGCGGATCGCGCGGACGGCAGTCACCCCCGAGGGTGTCGCGGCCTTCCTCGCCGACGCCCCGCCGCTGTTCCACGAGATCGATGTCACCGGCAACAACATCCCGACGTCGATCCTGCGGAAGTGGAAGAACGCCGCCACGACCGGGGACGAAGCCCCGCCCGCCGACGGGAAGGCAGCGTCGCCAGAGCGTCGCTACGTCAACTGAAGTCCACGGCTCCCCCTCTCTTCTCCCCCGCGCCCCCTTCTCCCCGCAAAGCGGAGTGCTCCCGATGGCTCTCGAACGGCTCGAACTCAAGGAAGACACCCCCGGCCATGTCTCCAGCGCCACCTACCTTTGCGAGGCGAGTGCCCTGGCCTACCTTGGCGAGACGGAAGGAAAGACCGCCTTTCAGGAGATCCTCGGCCTCGACGCGAGTCTCTTCAGTGTCGGCAACACGCAGGCCTGGCTGGGGACGAACGCCGACCACATCGTCGTTGCCTTTCGGGGGACGGAGAGCCCGACGAGCCTCGACGGCCTCAAGGACATCCTCCTCACCGACGCGATGAATCTCCTCGTCGTTCCGGAGGGGCGCCTCGGCCTCGACCTCGCGGCCGCCGGTGTCGGTGCCCGCTTCCACAAGGGCTTCGTCGATGCGATCGCCGACATCTGGCCGGCCCTCCTTCCGGCGATCGAGGCGGAGGTGAAGAAGAGCGACCGTCCCATCTGGATCACCGGGCACAGTCTCGGGGGGGCGTTGGCGCTGATCGCCGCTTGGCTCCTCAAGCGGAAGTTCATCGCCGTCGAGGAGGTTTGCACGTTCGGGGCGCCGATGATCGGCAATCGCACCGCCTGCGAAGCCTTCAACCGGGAGCTTGCCGGAAAGATTCACCGCTACGTCAACGGCCGCGATCCGGTCCCGAAGCTGCCGGGGCTGTCGCTGGTGGCCAACGAGTTCGTCCATGTCGACCGCGAACGGCTCCTCGGCATCCACCCGATGACCGGCCTGATCGAAGTCGTTGGCGGTGTCGCGGGAAAGGCGGTCAATGGCCTCCTCGCCGGGACACTCATCGATGAGGCCTGGAAGGGAATCAACGCCGAGGTCGCCACCCACTTCCTCGACTGCTACCGCGAACTTCTCCGCGGCTGAGGCCCCGGTCACCGAGCAGGCCCGCCACGATGGACCTTTCGACGATGATCCCCCTCGGCCTCGCCGGGCTGTGCGCCGGGTTCATCGATGCAATTGCCGGCGGCGGGGGACTGATCTCGCTGCCGGCGCTCCTCTGGGCCGGCCTCCCTCCCCATCTCGCCCTTGGCACCAACAAGCTCCAAAGCGCCGTCGGCACGACGATGGCGGTCCATCGTTACCATGCCGCCCGGCTCATCGATTGGCCAACGATGGCGGTGGCGATCGCCGCGACGGCGCTGGCCGCGGCGGCCGGCACGGTGGCCGTGCTCTGGATCGACAACCGGGTGCTTCGCGCCGTCGTTCCCTGGCTCCTCCTCGCCGTCGCCATCCATGTTCTGCGGCGGCCGGCGCTCGGTGCGGCCGACACGCCGCCGCGACTCTCCGCCCATCGCTTCGGGGCGCTGGCCGGCAGCGTGCTCGGGTTTTACGACGGCTTCTTCGGCCCCGGCGCCGGGGCCTTCTGGACCGCCGCCTGCGTCCACCTCCGCGGCATGGGCCTTCCCCACGCCACCGCCTTCACGAAGGTGGTGAATCTCACGAGCAACCTCGCGGCGCTTGCCGTTTTCGCGGCCTGGGGGCAGGTCGATCCTGCGTCGGCTGGCGCGATGATCGTCGGTCAGGCGGTCGGCGGACGGCTCGGGGCTGGCCTGGCCGTGAAGCATGGAGCCCCCTTCATCCGCATCGTCTTTGCAGGGGTCGTGTTCACGCTCGTCGCCCGGCTGCTCTGGCAGGCGCTCGTCGGCTGATCGGGCCGGAACGGTGGGCACGATAGAATGCCCATCGATCCCCGCGGTCCTGTCATTCATGCCCTTCGGAGTCTCTTCCATGCCCCGCCGGTTCGTTGCCATCGCGATCGTCCTCATGCTGGGTCTGATGCGCTACGGGATCGCGGCGGACGCGCCGGCTGGTCTGGCCGGACGATTCGACCTCACCGTCCATGCCGCCGGCGGAGATCATCCCGCCTGGCTCGAAGTGACGAAGTCGGGGCGAAGCACGCTCGTCGGCCGCTTCGTCGGGCAGTTCGGCAGCGCGCGCCCGATCGCCAGGATCGAGGCTCGCTCCGTTGCCGGCGCGGACGGCTTCCGCTTCGCGATCCCGCCCCAGTGGGAAGACCGCTCCACCGATCTTGTTGTCGAAGGGCGCTTCACCGACGGTGTCCTCGAGGGGACGATCACCGACGCCACAGGGAAGCCGATTCCCTTCGAGGGGCGTCGCGCCCCGCCGCTCGACCACGCCGAGCCGGCCTGGGGCAAGTCGCTCGAGCTCTTCAACGGCCGCGACCTTGCCGGCTGGACGGCGCAGCACGCCGCGGTGGCCAACGGCTGGCGCGCGAAGGACGGGATCCTCGTCAACGCCGAGCCGGGGAGCAACCTCCGCACCGAACGCACGTTCGACGACTTCAAGCTCCGTGCCGAGTTCCGCTATCCCAAAGGGAGCAACGGCGGCATCTATCTCCGCGGCCGCTACGAGGTGCAGATCGAGGACAACTTCGGCGGCGAGGCCGACAGCCACCGGATCGGCGGCGTCTACGGATTCCTCACCCCCTGCCTCAACGCGGCGAAGCCGGCCGGGGAATGGCAGGAGATCGAGATCACGCTCGTCGGACGCCGCGTTACGGTGGTTCTCAATGGCGAACGGATCATCGATCGGCAACTCATCCCCGGAATCACCGGGGGAGCACTCGATTCCGACGAAGGCGCCCCGGGGCCGATTCTCCTCCAGGGAGACCACGGCCCGATCGAGTTCCGCCGTCTCACGCTCACGCCGGCCGAGTGAGGATCAGTTGCCGGTGCCGACGTCGCGGACGTACTTGTGGCACTGGATGCACTTGAGCGTCACTTCCATCCAGGCCAGCGCCGCGCCGTCGAGGTTTTTGTCCTTGGCTGCCGAGCGGAGCGACTCGCAGGCGCGACGGAACTCGCGGCTCTGCCGGGCGTAGTCCTCCGTCTGCAACACCTCCCAACTCGAGGCCTGGCTCGCCAGCGCCAAATCGTGCGCTCCGCGCGCGACGAGGTCGTAATCGGCCAGTGCCAGCCCTTCCATGACAAGCTGCGAATGGCCGAGCTTGGCTCGCATGAAGATCGAGACATCATTCGGCTTGTCGCCGATCGTCGGCTCCTGGGCCAGGGGAGGACGGCTCATCGACAAGGCCGGGACCACCGCCGCCAGCGTGATCAGGGCCACGAAACCCGCCACCAGATGCCGCTCGAAAGACTTCATGATCGAATCCTCCCCAGGGGTGTCGGTCGCGGCGCCGCGATTTCCGGACGCCAACATCCACTATCGCTCCGTGCCCCTCCGGACGACAAGCAGAAAAACCGACCGAATGGCCGCCTGGGCGCCGTTTTGGCGCCCGCCGAAGCCTGCTGCTACGATCCGGCCGGTCAATCCACGGGGAGTGGTGCGTTCCGCCTCATGAAACCAGCCACGTCCCTCCTTCCGCTGTTCGTCGCCAGCGGCGCCGCGGCGCTCGTCTACGAGGTCGTCTGGTTTCAACTCCTCTCCCTCCAGGTAGGAGGCGCGACGCGGGCGATCGCCTTGGTGCTGGCGACCTTCATGACCGGCCTCGGCGCAGGGGCCCTCTTCATTCCCCGGCTGATCCCGACGACGACCGATCCACTGCGGGCCTGCGCTGCGCTCGAAGCGTTCACGGCGCTGTGTGGCCTGGCGTTGCCGGGGGCGATCGCCGCCACCGGAGCCCTTTCAGGCCCGCTCCAATGGCTCGCCGTCAGCGCCTTGATCCTCGCTCCCACCCTGGCGATGGGGGGCACGCTCCCGATCGCCGCAAGAGCGTTGGGAGGCGGCCGTCGGGCGGCACGGCAAGTGGCCGGGCTCTATGCCGCCAATACCTTCGGGGGCGTCATCGGCTGCCTCCTCGCCGGGTTTCATCTTCTCCGACTCCACGATGTGTGGGTGGCGACCTCCGTTGCCGTGGCACTGAACCTCGCGGCAGCGTTCTGGGTGGCGGGACTCGCTCGGCGCGGGAGTTCGATCCGCAAAGCGACCGCCCCCCTCGCTGGTCCTGCTGGTGCGCCAGAACCAGCGTCGGCACGGCTCGATCAGGGGGTGCTCGTCGCCGCCTGCCTCTCCGGCGCCACGGCGCTGGCAGCCGAAGTGGTTTGGACGCGGCTCCTCACGCTCCTCCTCGGCGGAATGACTTATACCTTCTCTCTCATCCTGGCCGGATTTCTCACCGGCATCGGCATCGGCGCTGCCGTCGCCGGCAATCTCCGCCCGCCGCGGCCGTGGCTCGCCTGGTGTCAGGTGGCGTTGGTGCCGGCGATCGCCTGGGGGGCGTGGTGCCTCGGGGTCGGGTTGCCTGAGTGGCCGGTCAACCCGCGGCTCGCCGCTTCTCCGTGGGGGCAATTCCAAGTCGATTTCGTCCGCTGTCTCGTCGCTGTCCTCCCGGCGGCGATCCTCTGGGGAGCGGGTCTCCCGCTGGCGATCGCATCGGCTGCCCGCGACGGCCATGCGGCGTCGCGGGCCACTGCCGCCGTCCTTGCTGCCAACACCCTCGGCGCCGTCCTCGGCAGCCTCGCGGCAG
>CANGGT010000065.1 GCA_947453375.1 Planctomycetaceae bacterium | reverse complement strand
TGAGGATGACAGGGCGTCGACGCACGGGGAACCGCAATGCCCACGGGGGCCGGAAGGGGAAACCGTCGCACGGTTTGAGGAGATACGGGGCAATTGGATCAGATCGGCGGGGAGCGTGGCTGCAGCGCGGGGGGCGATCCCCATCGCGTGGGCGGACGCCTGCTGCGGCCGGAGGCGATGGTCGCGGGGGTGTACCAAACCCACGACCAGATTCCGACCGCGGATCGCGGCCTGCCGTTTCCTGCTTCTCCCGTGCCTGCCTGCTGGCAAGGCGATTGTCTGATCCTTGTGTTGCCCCGTCTCCACTAGAACGGCTCTCATCGGAAAAAGTTCGCCCACCGGTTCCGAATTTTTCCAGCGAGCCCCGCTTCTCGGGTCTCAACATGAGTATTTCCGAGGTTTTCGTCGTTTGGGGGTTTCCGGGGATTTGCGGCCCCTGGTCCTGAAATGCCGGTTCCCGCCGGGGGGCGGGAAGGCACCGAACAGGTTCGGACCGTCCGAAGCGGCTCATTACCACCGCCCCTCGAGGCCGAGCGATACGCCCTGCACAACCGTGCTTCCGGCCGTGTTGAGCGATCCGAGGACCGGCGAGCCTGGGCCACCGGAGCTGAGCGTCTGGCCGCGGAGCTGGTTGGTCGGCTGGGCGAGGCCCTGGAGCCAGAGGCCGAGGTAGCCGACGCGGAGCGAAAGATTGCAGGTGATCGGGAGCGTACCGGTCAGCCCCACCTCGCCGACGAAGGCGGCAGCGCCACCGGCGGCCCGGACGTTGGCCGTTTGCCATTCGCCGGGGGCAACTTCGTAGGTATAGGCCGAGTTTTGCACCGCATTGTTGTAGTAGGCCCCACCTTTGAGGAGGCCGTCGACGCGGAAGCCCTGGCCGCGGTCCCAGAGGCGGATGTCGGTGCCGATCTGGTAGCCATAGAGGCTGTTGTAGGTCTGGTTGCCGAAGATGTCCTGGCCGTAGATCGGCGACGGATTGGTGGGATCGATCTGGTAGTGGTCGGCAAGGGTCAGGTTTTCCCCCCAGCCGAGCATCCGGAAGCCCTGCATGAGGGCGATGTTCGGCCGGACTCGGGCCCAACG
This sequence comes from Planctomycetaceae bacterium, assembly GCA_947453375.1. Classification (GTDB taxonomy): domain Bacteria; phylum Planctomycetota; class Planctomycetia; order Pirellulales; family UBA1268; genus QWOP01. Next base: position 21,005 of record CANGGT010000065.1, on the reverse strand, counting down.
GTTGAACTCGAAGCTCCAGATCGACGCGCTCAGGTCGGCAGTGGCGGTATCGACCGGCGTGAAGGCGTTGCCATAGATGCCCGGTGGCGTGATCCCGTAGCCGTTGATCGTCGGTAGCGTCGCCTCCTGGGAGCGGAAGTTGGCGGCGTTGAACCAGGTCGTTTCCCAGGCATTCTGACAGTCGTCGGTGCGGTAGATGGAGAACCGCGGGCCTGCCGCCGGCGTGCTCTCGAGTTGGCCTGCGCTCAGGGCCGTCGCGCCGTACCCGTTGGGGGTAGCCGCGGTGTAGGAGTAGAGCGGGATGTCGTTGGGAGAGTTGCGCCACAGGATCAGGGCGTCGCTGCGGAAGGTCCAGGTGGCACACTTGTTGTCGTGGAGCACCTGGAGGAGGCCCGGTTGCTCGAACGGCCCCTGATCGCGGGGGTAGCGGCAGGCGTCGGCCACCCAGCCGGTCCAGTCGCCGGAGCCGTCACCCTCGTCGACGACGGCGGCACTCGAGTCGTACGGACCCGAGGAGACGACGGCGGAGGATTCCCGCTCGACGATCGGGCCGGAGTCGTTCGACGGGGTCGGGGAGAAGCCGAGCCCTTCCGGGGAGGGCGGATCGATCAGTTCGACGCCGCCGTCGGCCACGACGGCCCGGCTGCCATCCTCGTCCGCACCCCAGTCCTGTCCGGCGGCGGGCACCACCGTCATCGCTGCGGTCGCTGCCACCGACATGGCGGCCATCCACCCCCCGATTCGCGCCTGTTTCCGCATCATCTTTCCCGTCTCCGGTGGAAACTCCGAACTGCGGGATGAAATCGGTCGTGCCGGTCCTGCGGCGGTAGGGTTGTGCCCGCAGTTCCTGTCAGGAAATCTGGGAGGAATGGGCGCCGGACCCGGCGACGCTGCGGGCTTTCCCAACCCGCCCCGCCAGCCCCTTCGCGCGGGGGATGGGGCGAGCCAGGCAAGCCGCCCCGATGGGCGAGGGTGGGGCAGAGGCTCTGGCCTCCCGCTGGTCGATCATGGAAAGGGTTCAAAAGCGGGTCGGGACACCCCCGAACCGATTCGTTGCCCCGCCTGCGGCGAGACGTTACCCTGCCGGCAAGGTTTTTCTTCAGGAGGGGGAAGGGCTGTTGATCCCGCGCCTGCGGGTGGGTCGAAGAGATTTTTTGTGCCGTTCTGCGCGGGTTTCTGCCCAGGAGTGTTGGCCTTGATGGCCGTACGCTCCGGAGGCGTGATCCGCCCGGATCTCTTCAGCCGATTCCTCTGCCGACATTCATTCTCTCATTCGTTCGGATCCGTTCTCTGCGAGGCCTTCCATGTTTCTGTCCTGCTGGCTGACCTCCGTCCGGAATCTCTTCTCCTCCCGTCGGCTCCGGGCGGTCCGCCGTCCCGTGCGGCGGTGGCGGCAGTCCGACGCCCAGCAGCAGCTCGAGCAACTCGAGGCCCGGCAGGTGATGGCGTTCGACTTCGTGTCGGCCGCCCCGCACCCTGGCGCGTTCATCACCGAAGGGAGCATCCAGCACGAGGCTCCCCCGCAGATCACGCTCACCTTCAGCCCGGGCTCGAAGGTCGATGCGCAATCGATCGCCAGCGGGATCAGCGTCATCCGTGGCGGCAATGGAGTCCTCGGTGACGGTGGAGACATTCTCGTCGCGCCGGGCAGCATCACCGTCGACGATCTCCCCAATCAAAACTCGGTCATCATTCGCTTTGCCGACACGCTCCCCGACGACGCCTACCGAATCCAGATCACGGGGGCCGGAACGGGCGGACTGAAGACGGTGTCGCAGGGGTCGGGCATCCCGTCGGAGCGCTTCCGTGACGGTGGCACCTTCGAGCTCAACTTCCGGCTCGATCTCGGCGCTCAGGTGATGTCGATCGTGCCCCAACCGGTGGCCCGCCCGAAGCTCATCACCTTCGGCACCGACATGACGCAGTATCGCGACGGCGACCTCCTCCAGGTTACGATCCGTGGCGCGAAGACGACCTTCGAGTTCGACACTGACGGCAGGGTCGCCAGCGGCAATCGCTCGGTGAGCCTCGCCGGGAAGACGGCCACCGACCTCGCAGCGGAAATCGGCGCGGCGATCACCTCGTCGGGGGTTTTCGGCAGTGAATTGGGGCAGGCCACGATCAATGGCGCCCGGATCAATCTCCGCGGCAGCCAGTTCACGCCGATCGTGGCCTTTACCCGCTCCGGGGCGGTGCCGGCGGTGTCGCCGGTCACGGTCGGGGATGGGGCAGCGCTCGTGCAGTCGGCCGACAAGGTCGTCGTCTACTTCAACGCCAACGATCCCCTCACTCAGTCGTCGGCACAGAATCCCCGCAATTACCGGCTCATCGAGACCGATCCCGTCACCGGTGGCGACCTCGCCGTCCAGGTGCCGGCGAGCGTCTCCTACGATGCCGTCAGCGGCACCTCGGTGCTGACCTTCGAATCAGGGAAGGTCGCGGCCGACAAGCTCTACCGGCTCCAGGTCGGCAACTCGACCGACGAGAACAACCTCCTCGACAAGGCGGTCAACGTCGGCTCGCTGTTCACAGGCAACGGCTACTCGGTCCAGTCGTTCCTCGGCGACGGCACCGAACTGGCCAACGACGTCGATCTCTATCGCTTGAGCCTCACGGCGGCCGGCACGATCACGGCCCTGATCACGCCCGACGCGGCCCTCGCGCCGCTCGTCCGCCTCTTCGACGCTACCGGCACTCAGGTGGCCGTGAGCACCGTGGCGGCCGCGGGGACGGCCCGGACGGTGTCCTTCGTCGCCCCCGGTCCGGGGATGTTCTACGTCGGCATCTCGAGCGTCGGGAACGCCGCCTACAACCCCACGACCGGCACCGGCGCCGCCGGCGGAACGACGCGTGGCGGCTACAAGCTCGCCCTCGGGTCGACCGTCGCTGTCTCCGCCTCGGACGACAACTCCAGCTTCTCCACCGCCACGCCCCTTGGCACGATCGGCCTGGCCGGGCAGTCGGTGACGGGAGCGATCGACGTCAGGCCGAAGCTCACGACGCCGGCCGGCGATCTTCTCTTCCCGAGCCAGCCGGGCACCGGCGACGAGCCGGGACACCGCGACATTCCGGTCGGGATCGAGTCCCACGGGATGCCCGATTCGTTCGTCGATCCGGCCAGCGGGATGACGATCTATCCCTACAACTTCCAAGACTTCTACGGCACCGATCCCCAGGGAAACACGCTCCACAACGCGATCACCGAGGAGCAAAAGCAGCGTGCCCGCGAGATCTTCACCCTCTTCAGCCTCAATGCCGGCATCCGCTTCGTCGAGACGGCCGACCAAGGGCTCACGGTCGTCACCGGCGACGTCCGCGCGGTCTCCCCGGGCATTCCGCCGAATGCCGTCGGCGGGATCTGTGGCGGCGGACTGGCCGTGATGAACTCGACGCTCGACTGGGGCCAGAGTGAATACGGCGGCGGCTGGTTCTCGACGGCGATGCACGAGATCGGCCACGCCATCGGTCTGGGGCACGCCTACGATGTCCCCTCGGTGATGGGGGGAGGGGAGTCGGGGACGGTCGGTTCCATTGGCGAAAACGTCCTTCCCTACGACTACGACTACGTCCACATCAACGTCCTCTATCCGAAGACCGGGTCGGACATCGACGTCTACAAGTTCTCCCTCGACACTGCCGGCACGTTCTCGGCGCAGACGATCGTGGCCCGCCAGGGACAGGCGGCGAAGAGCGAGCTCGACACCGTTCTCACGCTCTACAAGGAAGTGGCCGGGGTCCGCACCCTCGTGGCCCGCAACGACGACTACTACGGGCGCGACTCGTTCGTCGGCCTCGACCTCCAGGCCGGGATCTACTTCCTCGCCGTGACGTCGACCGGAAATACCGCTTTCAATCCAGCGGTGAACGATTCGGGCTACGGCGGCCGGTCTGACGGCGCCTACGACCTGAAGATCGACTTCACGCCCATCTCGGACGTCGCCAATACGATCGTCGATGCCACCGGCACGGCGATCGACGGCGATCGCGACGGCAAGGTCGGCGGAGCCTTCAACTTCTGGTTCAACACGGCGGCGTCGGCCGGCACGATCTGGGTCGACAAGGCGGGGGTGAACACATCCGCGTCGATCGTCACCGGCTCGCCCACGGTGACCGTCGCCAGCACCGCCGACCTCGTCGTCGGGCGGGTCGTCGTTGGCGTGGGGATCCCGAGCGGGGCCACGGTCGCATCGATCGTCGGCCCGACGCAGTTCACGCTTTCGAAGAACGCGACGGCCACGAATGCCACCGCCGGGCTCACCTTCGGCACGCTGTCGAGTCCCTACCGGACGATCACCGCAGCGCTCGCGGCCGTCACGCCCTCGACGCGGATCATCCGCATCCTCGGAAATACCGGCAACGATGCCTCGACGCTCGACGACAAGCCCTACCTCATCGGCACGGCGCTCTCCGGCACGGCGCTTGCCGACGGGGCCACGTTCAATGTCCCGAAGGGGGTGACGGTGATGGTCGACGAGGGGGCGGCGCTCAAGCTCCGCGCTGCCGTCATCAACGTCGGCAGTTCCTCCGGTCTCGTCTCCAGGGCCGGGGCCGCGTTCCAGGTGCTCGGCACGCCGACGAGTCGGGTGAAGTTCTCCTCCTACCACGACGACACCCTCGGCGGCGACAGCGACGGCGTCGGGCCGGCGGTGCAGGGGGGGCAGTGGGGCGGCATCGTTCTCCGCCGCGACTCCGACTCCCCCACCGGGAAGGTGTTCCTCAACACGATCAGCCTGGCGTCGCTCAAGTTCGGCGGCGGCAACGTGTTTGTCGATTCGGAGCTCCAGTCGTTCGCGCCGATCCACGTCGAGAGCACCCGACCGACCCTCGCCTTCAACGAGATCATGTCGAGCGCCGGGGCGGCGATCTCTGCCGATCCCGACGCCTTCCTCGATGCCGACGGCCGCTATGGACCCGAGGTCCGTGGCAACCGGCTCCTCGGCAACACGATCAACGGTCTCTTTGTCCGCATCCGCACGAATCTCGGCAGCCCGATCGACAAGCTCGACGTGCCGGCCCGCTTCAAGAGCACCGACATCGTCTATGTCATCCAGGAGAATCTGATCCTCGCCGGCGGTGCCGGTGGGTATCTGTTGAACGAGGCGACCGGGACGCCAGAGGCCCGGGCGACGGGGCGCCTGCAGGTCGACCATGGGGTCGTCGTCAAGCTCCAGGGAGCGCGGATCGAATTGGAGCGCGGCAACGCGCAGCTCATCGCCGAGGGGACGGCGGAGCAGCGCGTGATCTTCACGAGCCTGGCCGACAATCGCTACGGCGCCGGGGGGACGTTTGACACCAATGGCAACGCTCCCGACGTTCGCTCCGCCGGCGATTGGGGCGGGATCGTCATCCAAGCCGGGTCGAAGGCGAGCATCGACAACGCCTACGTCGCCTACGCTGGCGGCCTGACGGCGATCGAGGGAGGCTTCGACCGCTTCGACGCCTTCGAGGTTCAGCAAGGAGAGCTGCGCCTCGCCAACAGTCGGATCGAGTTCAACGCCTCGGGCCGCTCAACCACCGATCGCAACGCCCGCGGCACCAACGACGATTCAACCGTCTTCGTCCGCGCCGCGCAGCCGGTGATCGTCGGCAACGATTTCCGCGACAACTCGGGCGCCACGATCAGTGTCAACGCCAACGCGATGTCGGATCGGCCGATGCCCGACTACGGTCGGAGCACCGGCGAGGTCGACCGCTTCGTCGAGTATGACGACAACGTCGGCCCGCTCCTCCGCGACAACCGGATCTCGACGAAGATCAACTACGCCACCGACCGGCAGAAGGGGGCTTTCGACATCACCCTTGACTTCGCCGCGGGTGTGTCGCAGGCGATCAAGGATGCGATGGCGGCTGCGGCCTTCCGCTGGGAGACCGTGATCACCGGCGACCTGACGCCGGTGAAGGACAGCAACGGCAACACGATCGACGACATCGTTATTCGGGTGCAGTCTGGGCTCCTCGGCACGACGGGCAGCGATGGCGGCGGCGGTACCCTCGCCAATGCCACGCCGACGTTCTTTCGGTCGGCCACCGACAAGAACCCATACCTCCCCTACAAGGCCGAGGTCGGCGTCGACATGGCCGATGCCGCGAGCAGCCAGCTCGTCACGATCCTCACCCACGAGATCGGCCACGCGCTCGGGTTCACGTCGGTGAGCCAGATGATGAAGCTCGCCTCCGGCGTGCAGTACATCGGCGCCAATGCCCTTCGTGAATACCGGAGCACCTTCGACGCCACGGCGACCTCCGTGCCTCTCGAGGGTGGCGGCGGATCCGGCACCGCCTACGCCCATTGGTCGGAGGCGAACTTCGGCTCCGAGCTCCTCACCGGCTACCTCAATCCCGGCATCAATCCCCTCACCCGGCTCACGGTGGGGGCATTCAATGACATGGGCTACTCGGTCAACTACTCCGCGGCCGACGACTATCTGCCCAAGGCGGGTACTGCCGGCTATGCGCCGTCGATCAGCGGCGTGGTTGTTCGTGGCGGTCAGATCACCGTCGACAGCGTCTGGGACGACACCGACCTCGTCCACGTCCTCGGCAGCGAGATCCTCGTCGACAATCTCCACACGGCCACGAGCCTGCGGCTGGAGAGCAAGGCCGGGGCGAGCCTCGTGGTCAAGCTCGACGGCCCCAATGCCGGCTTCACCGCCACCGGTACGCCGGGTGAGATCGACGACCGGATCGGCGGCTCGATCCAGGTTGTCGGCGCGGCGGGATACCCGGTCGTGCTCACGAGCCTCTACGACGATACCGTCGGCGCCAGCCTCGACCCGCTCGGCCGCACCGTCACCGACACCAACAACGACGGCCGGGCCTGGATCGACGCCACCGCGACGGCCCCCGTGGCGGGAAGCTGGAGGAGCCTGAAGTTCCTCCCGCTCTCCAATGACACCAACGTCGCCATCGTCCGTGAGTTGGAGAAGCCGTTCACGAACCTGGTCGACATCAATCAGATTCCCGATGCCGCCCAGGTGCTCGGTGTCCTCGCGCCGACGTTCACGACCGGCACCGCCTCTTCGGAATCGGTCCAGAACAAGTCAAGCGACGACAACCGGCGCGACGGCTTCGCCGTTCGCGGCACGATCGCCACCGACGATCCGACCGACGTCGACATCTACAGCTTCACCGGCTACGCCGGATCGGAGGTGTGGTTCGACCTCGACAAGACGTCGACGGCGCTCGACACCATGCTCGAGCTGCTCGACGCCTCGGGCACGGTCCTTGCCCGCTCGGCCGACAGCCAGACCGACACCGGCTCGGTGACCGGCGACGTGATCACAAACCCGTCGGCTGGCGCGAGTGTCGGCTACCAACTCTCGCATGCCAACATCCTCCCCGGCACGCTCGGCGGCGTGATCTACCGTGGCAACACCGCCGTGCAGACGTTCACCGTCAACCGGGCGGGCGCGTTCACGTTCACGGCCATCGGGGCACCGGCCACGAGGGTGCTCTCGGCGACGCTCGACCGCGACACCGGGCTCGTGACCTTCACATGGTCCGCTTCCGTCGGTGCCGGCTCGACACGCATCGAGGCCGACTATTCCTACGGCAAGCTCTCCCTGGCGACCCTCGGCTACACGGCCACCGGCGAGCATGGCGCCCTCCCGCTCGAGAAGGACGCCTACCGCGGCAACGACTACTACACGGTCAACCCCCGCGATGCCGGCTTCCGCGCGATCCTCCCCGGCAGCAACGGCAGCCTCAACACGTACTTCGTCCGCGTCCGCAGCCAGGCGAATGTCGCGCCTTCTGCGACGAAGGCGGCCTACGAAGCCGCGCTCACCGATCCCGACGTGAAGACGGGGGCGACCAGCGGTGCCTATGAACTCCGTGTCCGCCTCCAGCAGCGCGATCAGGTGCCCGGCTCGACCGTGCAGTATGCCGACATCCGCTTCGCGACGACCGGTATCGACGTTCAGGGACTGCCGCGCAACTCGCTGCTCGCCGGCACTGCTGGCGAAAGTGCCTTGAATACCAACAGGCAATTCATCTATGCCCAGGACCTCGGCAAGCTCCTCCAGAGCGATCAGAACACGATCAGCCTGGCGGGCAGTGTCCAGTCATCGACCGACGTTCGCTGGTACACCTTCTCCGTCGACTACGCCGGGATCCAGGCGATCGGCGGCGTCAACGGTGGCAAGAAAACCTGGGCGACGGTTCTCGACATCGACTACGCCGACGGTTTCCGCGGTGATCTGACGATGTCGGTGTTCGACGCGGCCGGCAAGCTGATCTACGTCGGCCGCGATTCCAACGTCGCTGCCGACCAGCCTGGGGCCGGTCAGGGGAACGACTTCAAGGATCTCTCTCGCGGCTCCGTTGGCAAGCTCGATCCCTACATCGGCGCCGTGCAACTCCCGGCGGGAGCCACGCCGGACACGCCGACGAAGTACTACGTTGCGATCACTTCCAACGCCCAACTCCCGAGCTCCCTCGACGGCACGTTCAAGAGTGGCGCGACCAATGCGCTGGTGCGCCTGGAGCCTGTCGACTCGGTGCAACGTGTGGTCGAGGATCACCTCAACACCCCCAACGCCGGGTCCTCCCAGGGCTACAACTCCCAAGGCGTGCCTGTTCTGCCCACGCAAGGGCCGCTGATCAACTCCGGATCGCCGCTGACACTGTCGGCGAATGTCCGGGCGTTCTCTCTGGCGGATGTGCAGCTGTTCGTGACCACAGGGGACGGTCTCTACACCGGCAACGCGCTCACGGGCGGCAGGGTGACGACGATCCGTGAGGGTTACAGCGCCAATGGTCAGGTTGGCGACATCGACATGCGTCCCGACGGGAAGTTGTTCCAGTACTTCGGACAGAACGACGACGCCGGCAACGTCGGCCATCTGCGGCAGATCGACACCGGAACCGGTGCGGTGCTTTCCGACGCCGGGGACGCTATCCCGGACAAGCCGGCCTCGCCGGCCGCCGAGGACTTCTGGAAGCTGACGAGCAGCTCGGTCGACGCGGTAACGATCGGCCGTACCGATGTCGGGAAGTACGAAAACGCCATCTTCTATTCGGTGCGGAGCGGAGCGACGTCGTATCTCTATTGGGGGCGGACGAGCGGGAACGCGGCGTTCAACAAGGACGAGGTGTACAGTCAGAAGGGCAAAATCGAGGGCGCCGGCATCACCGGCCTCACGACCGGCCTTCAGTTCCGCAACGACAGCTCCGGTACGCTTTACGGCGTGAGCGCAGGCGGGCAGTTCTACACCGTCTCGTCCGGCACGGGGGCGGCGACGCTGCTGGTGGATTTCGCAGCGGACTTGTCCGCTCTCGGTGACGGCACGACCGGCTTCCAGGGTCTCGCAGCCGCCCCGGTGAATCTCGAGAGCGGCCGCTATGCCGGCATGTTTTTCGCGATCACGAACACCGGTCGCTTGGTGTGCATCGACGTCGCCAACAGGAAGCTGCTGGAGAACGTGTTCGACAACGACGGCGACGGCGTCCCCGAGGCGTCGATTTCGAGGGCGACCGTCGGCGGCGCCACCGGCCTCGCCTTCTCGCCGCTCGACGTCAACCTCTGGCACCCCACGCAGCGACGTGGCGACGCGCCGAACGATCCGGTCGCCCCCGCCGATCCGGGCCACGGCATCAACAGAACGCCAGACAACGCCCGCACCCAGAGCAACGTCGACGTAAACATCGGCGGCGTGAGCATGTACTTCGGTCTCGAGGAGTACAGCAATGATCCCGGCAACGGTTATCGCGAGTTCAACCCCACCGGCACCAACGGCCAGTACGGCGTTCAGGGCACCGGCGCGTTCAATTGGCAGGAGGAACTGACCGGCAACGCCGAGATCGGCAGCAACTACAACCTCCCCGGCGGCGCTCAGGGGAGCCTCGTCACCAATGCCTTCAGCCTCGCCGGCTACGAGTCGACCGACAAGCCGACCCTCTATTTCAACTACTTCCTCGACACGCAGGACGCGCAGGCGAAGAACACCGACACGATGCGCGATAGCGCCCGCGTGTTCATCTCGGTCGACAACGGCCTGACTTGGACACTCGTGGCGACGAACAATGGCGCCCGATCGACGATCGACACGACCGACACCGAACTGCCCAACACGCTGACGGCCTCCTCGGCCGCGGGCACCGCTGGAAATCAGTCGGTCCAAGAACTGTTCGACTCGACCGGCTCGTGGCGGCAGGCCCGCATCGATCTCGCCAAGTGGGCCGGCAAGTCGAACATCCAACTCCGCTACGACTTCGCCACCGCCGGGCAGATGGACTCTGCCGCCCTGCGAACGACGCCTGACGAGACGAAGACCGTCGCTTCGGCCACCGGTGCGGTCGTGACGCTCAACAGTGTCTCCGGCCTGCGGACGGGGATGGTCGTTACTGGCCCGGGGATCACCGGGTCGCCGACGATCCAGTCGATCACCAGTGGCACGCAGGTCACGCTCTCGAGCAGTGTGACCCTCGCCGCCGGCGACACGCTCAACTTCTTCGACACGACCAACCGTAAGCTCAATGACATCAAGGGGACGGCCAACACCAACGGCAATCTCTCGAGCCCCGAACGCGGCCAGAAGAACAACTACGAAGGCTTCTACATCGACGACATCATCGTCGGCTTCGCCGAGCGCGGCGAGATGGTCACCGGTGCCACCAGCGCCACGAGCATGTTCGACGTCGCCACGCCGGTGGCGAAGACGTATCCGCAGCAGTCGCTCTCGGGCGACTACCAACTCGAGATTCGTCGCGGCACGGAATACGCCGTGCAACTCGATTCCACGGCGAGTGACATCACGATCGCCGGCACGATCGACACCAACGACAGCCTCGTCCAGGCGCCTTCGGCCCCGGCGAAGGTGCTCGAGGTGAATGTCGTCGACGACGTGGGGGGCGCACTCTCGGCGGCGGGTAACGGTCGGCTCCGGTGGATCGATCCGACGCTCGCTGGCTTGGATGTTCCAGCCGGCACGAACGTCGCGTTGCTCGACTCTTCGTCATCCACTTCCGTCACCAACAACCTCCTCGCCTGGACGATAAATCTCGCCGGCGAGCCGAAGGCGACGCTCGAGTTCCAGTATCTCACCCTCCCCGCCCAGGCCTACCAGGCGCTCCCGCCGACGTTCACGACTCCGATGGCGGGTGGGCGGAAAGTGCTTCCGTCGGGCGACGGTGTTGCCATCAGCAATGACAACGGCGTGACGTGGAAGACGATCGCGGCCCTCGGCAACACGCAGGGGGAATGGAGCAAGGTTCGTCTCGACCTCGCTGACAGCGGCGTGACCTTCTCGGCGACGACCGTGATCGGGTTCTTCCAGGCCGGGAAGACGCAGCTCAACCTCGCTCCGGGCGTCGATCTGAGGACTGCCGGTGGCATCGCCCTCGACGACTTCCGGATCACGGTCGATCCGCCGACGATGAGCACCGGCACGATCGGCGACTCCAACCACCCCCGCACGCAGGGGCAGTTCGTCATCGCCAACAACCTCATCTCCGATGCTGCCACCTACGGCATCAGCATCACCGCCGGGGCGCGGGATGCGGGGAATGGGCTTCCGAACCCCGGGCCGGTGCGGAATCTCGCCGTCCTCAACAATCCGGGCCTTGTCGCCGGGGCCGTGGCGGTCAACAACGTCATCGCCAACGCCGGCAGGGTCGGCATCCTCTTTGCCGGTGATGCCGGCAGGACCGACGCTCCGACCGGCGCCGTGCCCTTCGGTCGCCTCGTCAACAACACGATTTGGGGGGGATTGTCGAACGGGACGGGGATCGAGGTGCGCGACAACGCCGCGCCGACGATCCTCAACAACCTCTTCTCGAACCTCTCCAGGGGCGTCACCGTCGACGGCACGTCGCGGCTCGACGGCGCCGGCAACCAGCGGACGGTGATCGGGGCCTCGGCCTACTGGCAGGTGGGGACGCCCGTCACGGGCGCGAACGAGAGCTCACCGATCTCCCTCTCCGGCAATCCGTTCGTCAACGCAGGCGGCGGCAACTTCTATCTCGTCGCCGGCTCGGAGGCGATCGACAGCTCGGTCAACTCCCTCCAGGATCGCAGCGAGTATGTCGCCGTGAAGAGCCCGCTGGGGATCGCACAGTCGCCGGTGCTCGCCCCCGACTTCGATCTCTACGGCCAGCTCCGCGGCGACGAGACTTCGGTGGCGAGTGCCCCGGGCCTCGGCGCCAACGTCTTCAAGGATCGCGGTGCCATTGACCGCGTCGATTTCGTTCAGCCGACGCTGATCATCGTTCATCCGATCGACGGGAATCCCGTCACGCCGATCGATCGGGACGGCTCGCCCGACGCGATCCGCCTCGAGCGGGCCGACGGGGTGGGGATCACCCGGTTCGTCCTCCAGATCGACGACCAGGGGGTGGGGATCGACAAGTCGACGGTGACGTCCGCGGCGTTCCTCGTCACCCGTGACGGCGTTGCGCTTGCCAACGGGGTCGACTATCTCTTCCGCTATCTGCAGAACTCCAACCAGGTGATCTTCGAATCGATCTCGGCCTTCCCGCTCGGGACCTACCAGATCACCGCGACCACCCGGGCGGCGACGGCGAACGTCGCCGGCCTCCTCATCGACCGGGCCAACAATACGCTCCTCCCCAACAAGCAGGACGGTTCGACGTCGTTCCAGATCGCCCTGGCCGACATCCCCACCGCCCCGCAAAACGTCGTCGGCACCCGCGGCGATTCGTTGGTGACGCTCACGTGGGATCCGCCAAAGTCGATCGGCGGCACGCCGATCCTCGACTACACCATCCAGGTTTCGACCGACGGTGGTGTCAACTGGACGCTGGTCAACGACGGGCTCTCTCCGGCCACGAGCGCCACGGTCGCCGGGCTCACCAACGGCACGGTCTACGTCTTCCGCGTTCAGGCACGCAACGCCGTCAACGAGGCGACGGGCCTCGACGACGGCATCTGGTCGGCGCCGTCGGCTCCGGTCAAGCCGCTCGCCCCCGCTGGCGCGCCGACGAACCTGATCGCCAACGGCGGCAATGCCAGCGCGACGCTCGGCTGGAACGCCCCAACCTTCACCGGAGGGGCTCCGCTCACCGACTACCTTGTCGAATACAGCATCGACGGCGGCGCGTCGTGGCAGACCTTCGCCCATCCGGCGTCGACCGCCACGAGCATCACCGTCACCGGGCTCGCCAACGGCGTCAGCCATGTCTTCCGGGTCAGCGGAGTGACCGAATACGGCGCCGGCAACCCCAGCACCGTGTCGCTCGTCGTCGTGCCGATGACCTCTCCCGACGCCCCGACAGCCCTCACGGGCCGGGTCGGGAACACGCTGGTGAGCCTCTCCTGGACGGACGGCTTCAACGGCGGCTCGACGGTGACCAACCACGTGGTCCAATACCGCGTCGTCGGCAGCGGCACCTGGCAGACCTTCTCGCCGCTCGCGCCGATCACCGGCACGAGTACCCAGGTCACCGGGCTTACCAACGGCACGGCGTATGAGTTCCAGGTCGCTTCGACCAACGCCGTCGGCAACTCGGCCTTCTCGAATGTCTCCGGGCCGATCACGCCGGTGGCCCCGGCGTCGGCTCCGCTCGCCTTCGTCGCGGTGGCTGGCAATGCGCAGGTCGATCTGAGCTGGACGATCCCGGCCAGCGACGGCGGCTCGGCAATCACCGACTATCAAATCGAGTCGAGCCTCAACGGGGGTGGGAGCTGGACGGTGGTGGCCGATGCGGTGTCGACGGCGACCTCCGCCACCTTGACCGGCCTCGTCAATGGAACGACCTACACCTACCGCGTCGCGGCGATCACGTCCTACGGCCTGGGGGCCTGGTCGACGCCGTCGAGCCCGGTGACGCCGATGACGGTGCCGACCGCCCCCACGGCCCTGGCCGGCGTCCGCGGCGACTCGAGCGTCGCTCTCACCTGGACCGCACCGGCCAACAACGGCGGCGCGGCGATCACCGACGCGGTCGTCGAGTTCCGGCTGACGACGTCGGCCACGTGGTCGACGTTCGCCCACGCTCCGACTTCGGCCAGCGCCATCACGGTGACCGGGCTCACGAACGGCGAGTCGTACGAGTTCCGCGTCAGGGCGGTGAACGCCGCCGGGAACAGCCCGCTGAGCAACGTCGCCGGTCCGCTGGTGCCGATGACGACCGCTTCCGCGCCGCTGAACCTCGTCGGAGCGTTCGGCGACTCGAAGGTGACGCTCGCCTGGCAGGCACCGGCCTCCAACGGCGGCGGTGCGATCTCGGATTACTTCATTCAGTACCGCGAGGCGCGGGTCGGGACGCCGTGGACGACCGTCCAACATGTCGCATCGACGGCGACATCGATCGTCGTCACCGGGCTTGCCAACGGCACGCCGTACTTCTTCCGCGTGGCGGCGGTGAACCCGGTCGGCTTCGGGGCGACGGCGGTCACCTCGCCGATCACGCCGATGACGATCCCGGGTGCCCCCGCGATCGTGTCGGCCGCCCCCGGTAACGCCAGTGTGGCGCTCGCCTGGAGAGCCCCTGGCAACGATGGCGGCGGCGTGATCAGCAACTACATCATCGAGTACAAGGTCGACGGCCCCTCCGTCACGTGGACCCGGTTCCCGCGCGTTGCTTCGAATGCCACGACGGCTACCGTCACCGGGCTTGCCAACGGCACGAACTATCTCTTCCGGGTGACGGCCGTGAATGCGGCCGGCATCGGCCCGGCGTCGAACACGAGCGATCCGGTCATGCCGGTGACCGTGCCGACGGTTCCGTTCGCGGTCGTTGCCGTCGGTGGGGACAAGCAGGCACGCCTGACGTGGAACGCCCCGGCCTCCAACGGCGGTCTGCCGGTTATCGACTACGTCGTCGAGGTCCGGGCCGCCAGCGCCGCGACCTGGACGACCTTTGTCGACGGGGTCAGTGCAGCGACCTCGGCGACGGTGACCGGGCTGACCAACGGCGTCACCTACACCTTCCGCGTCACGGCGAAGAACGGCTTCGGGAGCTCGGCGGCCTCCGCCGAAACGAGCCCCGTCGTCGTGTTGGGATTGCCGGGGACATCCTCGGCCCCGGTGGCGACGGCGGGCGTGCGGGCGGAGGTTCACCTCGGCTGGACTGCCCCGACCGAGACCGGGGGCGTCGCGCTCACCGACTACGTGATCGAGTATCGCAAGACGACCGACACGGCGTGGACGAGCTATCCCCACACTGCCTCTCCGGCGGCGGGGATCGTGATCAACGGTTTGAGCACCGGCAGCACGTACGTCTTCCGCGTGTCGGCGGTCAATCCGCTCGGGGCAGGGCCGGCTTCGGCGATCTCCAATGCCGTCACCGTCATCGCCCCCCCGACCCAGCCGACCAACGTGGTGGCGAAGGCGGGCGACAAGGTGGTCAGCCTCGCTTGGACCGCCCCGTCGACGAGCAACGGGTCGCCGATCACCGACTACGTCATCGAGATGCGCAAGTCGACCGACGCCACGTGGACGGTCTACGCCGACAGCGTGTCGGCAGCGACCACGGCGGTCGTGACGAACCTCGTCAACGGCACGACCTATGCCTTCCGGGTCACCGCCAAGAACGGGGCCGGGCTCTCCGCGCCTTCGGCCGAGTCGCTGCTCGTCAAGCCGCTCGGACCGGCTGCCGGGCCGACGGGAGTGTCGGGCGTGGCGTCGAGAGGGACCGTGACTCTGAGTTGGGCGGCCCCCACCGATACCGGCGGGAACCCGATCACGAGCTACGTCGTCCAGTACCGGGTCAACCGTGCTGGGACCGCCTGGGTGACAGCGAAGTGGCCGGCGGGCGTGTCGCCGACGGCGACATCGGTGAAGATCGGAGGCTTCGTCACCCGGTATGGTCATCTCTTCCGCGTGGCGGCGGTGACGTCGCTGGGCCAAGGCGCCTGGTCGGCCGATTCTGCTCCGATCAATCCCTTCGCGGCCTGATCCTCACCCGAACGGATGTTTCCCCGGCGGGGAATCGGACTTGGGAATGAATCCCAGGCCGATCCCCCGGGGATTCGTCGGTCCATTCCCCGCATCTTCTCCGGCCGGCGGTTGGGCTGCCCGTCGTCCCGGAGGCATGGGATGTCTGGGGGGAATCCGCGGCTCCATGGTCGGGTGTCGGGCCAGGATTCGCCCGGAGAGTTTGTGCATTCGGCCTGAATTGCCTGGTCGCCGTGACCGGCATTTGAGGATCGAGAGTCACGACCAGCATGACCGTCAGTCGAAAAACCTGGGGAACCGATTTCCTTGGGAGGATCACGACGTCATGAACGCTTGGCAGGATCGGGCGGGTTCTCCGCGTGGCGTGCGGGTTGCCGATTGTACGGGCCTTGCCCGGACGCTCCGCAGCACGACTGGCCTCGGCCTGACGGCCACGGCGCTTCTTTTGTCCGTGGCCGCTCCGGCTGCCGCGACGGCCGGGGGCTTCGACAGCTTCCTCGACGGCGAGGGGGATCAGGTCGTTGAGCCGGTCGAAACCTCGGTGCTCACTCCCGGAGGGGAGGAGCCGACGATCGGCTTTGGCGATCCCTCCGGCGGGTTCGACGGCTACGACTCGGCGGCGACCGTCGATGCCGTGCCCCGGGTCGATGGGGTCTATCCCGGTGCCGAGCCGGGCGTCATTCCCTACGGCGGCGGAGCCGACGGCGGCTTCAGCACTTGGAACGGACCGGTCGACTTCGGCGGCGGGCTCTTGCGGCCTGTGTCGCCCCGGTGGGTCGTGCAGACCGACGCCCTCTTTCTCTGGCAGGGGAACATCGGCAGTCGTCCGCTCTACCTCAATACGAGGTCGACCACGACCCAGCCGAACCCCTTCCCACCCCCCGGTACGCTGCCGACGACCGCTCTGGACATCAACCAGACAGCCAACGAGGCGGCCGTGGGCCCGCGGATCGGGGTGATCTTCAACCTCGACAACATCTATTCGATCGAGGGGAACTACTTCAACGTCCGCCCCTTCAACGGCGAACAGTCGACGCCGCACACCGCCGGCGCCTACCAGCAGAACTTCCTCGCCGGCTTCCGGCCGCCCGACTCCCCCGGCTTCCAGGACATCGACTGGGCGCAGGTGACGACCAACGCCTCGATCATGAGTGCCGAGCTCAATTGGCGCCGCCGCACCTGTGGACCGGTCACCTGGCTCTCCGGTTTCCGCTGGGTGGAATGGAACCAAGGGCTGCAGGTCCTCGACACCTACGGCACGACCGCACCGACGCCGCTGGAGCAGGCGGAGCGGATCACGACGAACACGATCAACGACCTCTACGGTGGTCAGGCCGGAGCCGATGTGATGCTCTGGAACAATGGCGGACCGATCCGCTTCAACGCCGTCGGCAAGGCGGGGGTGTTCCTCAACAATGCCGTCCAGCACACGAGCGGCTTCTCGGAGGGGGATCTCGGCCCTCTCTCCGCCTCCGCCCAGCAGACCGCCTTCTTCGGTGAATTGGGGATCTTTGGTACCTGGCAGATGACCGACTGGCTCGCCTGGCGGACCGGCTACAACTTCTTCTGGCTCTCCGGTGTCGCCGTGCCGGTCGATCAGCTCAACACGACCGACGTCATCAACAACACCGCCACGATCAACACCAACGGCAGCGTGTTCCTCAACGGCGTCCAGTTCGGCCTCGAGAGCCGCTGGTAGTCGGGGCGGGCGTCGGGCCGGCGAGGCCCGGCAGGCCGAAGCGCTCCAGGGCTTCGCCGGTGTGGCTGCGGAGGAGTGATTCACTCCCCGCCGCCGGGCCGGCGGAGCCCGGGCCGTTTCCGGGACGCCCCTTCGAGCCGTCGGCTCCGCCAGCCGCCCGCCAGCGGGCGGCATGGATGGCGACGTCCTCCGGCGGCCCCTCGACGACGATTCGTCCTCCGCCATCCCCCGCCTCGGGGCCCATGTCGATCACCCGGTCGGCGGCGGCGATGACCTCGAGGTTGTGCTCGACGACGAGGACGGTGTTGCCCGAGTCGACGAGCCGCTCGAGGACATGGAGGAGCTTCTCGATGTCGGTGAAGTGGAGTCCGGTGGTCGGCTCGTCGAGGATGTAGAGCGTGCTCCCCGTCCCCGGCTTGGCGAGCTCGCGGGAGAGCTTCACGCGCTGGGCCTCGCCGCCGGAGAGCTGCGGGGCGGGCTGGCCGAGCGTGACGTAGCCGAGGCCGACGTCGACGAGCGTGGCGAGGATCCGCGACACCTGCGGCACCCCCTCGAAGAGCCTCGCGGCGTCGGCGACGCTCATCGCCAGAACGTCGGCGATGTTTTTCCCGTGCCACTTCGCATGGAGCGTCTCGGCGGAATAGCGGCTCCCCCGGCAGGCCTCGCACTCCACCCAGACGTCGGGGAGGAAGTGCATCTCGACGCGGCGTTGGCCGAGCCCCTCGCAGGCCTCGCAGCGTCCGCCGGGAACGTTGAACGAGAACGTCCGCGGCGTGAAGCCGCGGGTGCGCGATTCGGGCACCTTCGAGAACAATTGGCGAATGTGGTCGAAGACGCCGGTGTAGGTGGCGGGGGTCGATCCCGGCGTCGAGCCGATCGCTTCCTGGTCGACGAGGATCACCTTGTCGATCGATTCCATCCCCTTGATCGAGTCGTGGTGGCCCGGTTGCTCGCGGGCGGCATGGAGCCGGCGCGCCAGCGCCCGCCACAACACCTCGAGAACCAGCGACGTCTTGCCGCTCCCGCTGGGGCCGGTGACGGCCGCGAGCACGCCGAGGGGGATGCGGGCATCGAGCCCTTTGAGCGTTCGGTGGCGGATGCCACGGATCTCGAGCCAGCCGGTCGGCTCGCGGCGCCCGTCGCGTTCCTTCTTTCCGACGACCGCATCGCAGGCCCGACGGCTGGTGAGGAACGGGCCGGTGGGGCTCTCGGGGAGGGTGGCGAGCGTCGCCGGTGTCCCCTGGGCGACGATCCTGCCCCCTTCGCGGCCGCTGCCGGGGCCGAAGTCGAGCGTCGTGTCGGCGGCCGCCACCACCTCGCGGTCGTGCTCGACGACGACGAGCGTGTTGCCGAGGTCGCGGAGCTTGGCCAACGCCGTGATCAGCCGGTGGGTGTCGCGCGGATGAAGGCCGATCGTCGGCTCGTCGAGGACATAGAGCACGCCGGTCAGGCCGCTACCGACCTGGGCTGCCAGACGGATCCGCTGGAGTTCGCCGCCGGAGAGGCTGCCGGCCGGCCGGGCGAGATCGAGGTAGTCGAGGCCGACGTCGACGAGGAACGTGACCCGCGAGAGCAATTCGCGGAGGAGATCGCCGGCGATCTTCCGCTCCGAATCGGCGAGCGTCACCCCTTCGAGTTCCCCCTTGAGCCGGCCCAGAGGCATGCGGCACCAGACATCGAGCGGCCGCCCCCAGAGCGTCACCGCCGAAGCGACGTCGGCCAATCGGCTGCCGCCGCACTCGCTGCAGGGAACCTCGCCGAGGACCGCGTCGACCCGGCCGCGGAGCCCGACGACGAGCCGGGCCGCTTCCTCGCAGGCCTGCTCGAGCCCCTTGAAGCGGAAGGCGAACCACGGGCCGGCATCCTTGGCGCCGCCGGCGGCATGGGGCACCTCGATCCAGCGATCCCCCGTCCCCTCGAAGAGCACACGCTGCTGGAGTCCGGAGAGGTCCGCAAGCGGGATATCGGTCGGAAGCCCGGTCGCGGCACAGAGCGCGAGGAGCATCGCCCGGGAGACAGGGTTCGAGAGTTGCGGCCAGAGATCGAGCGCGCCGTCGGCGAGCGACAGCGTCGGATCGCGGACGAGCGCCGAATGCTCCACGCCGGTGCGCGTTCCCAGGCCGTCGCAGCGCGGGCACCACCCGAGCGGGCTGTTGAAGGAGAACTGTCGCGGCTCGAGCGGCTTGAAGCCACGGCCGCAACCCGGGCAGGCGAGCAGCCGGCTGTGGACCTCGACGGGCCAGTCGGGCTCTTCGAGGGCTTCGCCGCCGTGCCCCTCGGCCTGCCGCGCCACGAGCATCGTCCCTCCCCCCGCCACGAACGCCGCCTCGACGCTTTGGGCGAGCCGGCTGCGGGAGGCGGGATCGGCCGTGACGCGGTCGACAACGATCTCGATCCGGTTCTTCCGCTTGCGGTCGAGCTCCGGCTTGTCGTCGAGATGAACGGTCCGCCCGTCGATCCTCACGCGCACCCACCCGGCCGCCTTGAGCGCCGCGAAGAAGGCGTCGGAGGATTGGCCGACGCGCGGCTCCACCGGGGCCAGGAGGAGCATCCGCGTTCCCGGCGGATTGGCGAGGAGGCGAGCCACGGTCTGATCGACACTCCGCGCCCCGACCGGCACGCTGCATTCCGGGCAGTGCATTTTTCCCAGCCGGGCGCCGAGGACGCGGAAGTAGTCGTACATCTCCGTGAGTGTGCCGACCGTCGAGCGCGGCGTGCTGCCTGTCGCCCGCTGCTCGATCGCCACCGCCGGCGACAGCCCGTCGATCCGCTCGAAGAGGGGCTTGGGCACCTGACCGACGAACTGGCGGGCGTAGGGGCTCAGGCTCTCGACATACCGCCGCTGCCCCTCGGCGTAGAGGGTGTCGAAGGCCAGCGACGTCTTCCCCGATCCGCTCGGCCCGCAGCAGACCGTCATGGCGCCACGGGGGATGTCGGCGTCGACGGATTTGAGGTTGTGCTGGGCGGCGCCGCGGACCTCGATCGAAGCGGGGCCGGGGTCTCGCGAGGCGGCCGTGATCCGCGCGAGGGTGTCGCGCTCGAGGGCCGCAGGATCGACGGCCGCGCGCCGTCGTGTCGCCCGCCGCGTTGCCGGCGCCGCGGCGCCGGCGGCGAGAACCGCTTTCAGGGCGATGCCGGTCTGCGATCCCTTCGCCCGGGCCACCTTCTCGGGAGTTCCCTCGGCGACGAGCTTCCCGCCGCCGGAGCCCCCCTCGGGGCCGAGGTCGATCACCCAGTCGGCCCGCTTCACGACGTCGAGGTTGTGCTCGACGACGAGGACGGTGTTGCCGGCATCGACGAGCCGCTCGAGGACGACGAGGAGCTGGCGGACGTCGGCCATGTGGAGCCCGGTCGTCGGCTCGTCGAGGATGTAGAGCGTTCGCCCCGTCGATCGCTTGGCGAGCTCGCGGGAGAGCTTCACCCGCTGGGCTTCGCCCCCGGAGAGCGTC
>CANGGT010000064.1 GCA_947453375.1 Planctomycetaceae bacterium | reverse complement strand
TCGGGTTGGCAGAACATGGCGAGTGCTTCAGGCGTTGGGTCGGTTGTCGCGGGCCGACATCGTTCTATCGACGTTCAATCGACGTAGACAAACTCGTTGGCGTTGAACAGCGCCAGGCAAAGCTCGACCCAGACCTCGGCGGTCAGCTTCTCCGGTCGACTGACGAGAAACTCCCGTGCCGATGCCAGCTCATCGGCCCGGATCGGCCGGGCAAAGACAAGAAGCCAGGCCCGTTCGAGGCGACGCTCGTCGGAATCGGGTTCTTCACGGAAGAGCCGATCCTTCAGGGCTGTCGCCTGCTCGACGGGAATGTCGCCGTTGAGAAGGGCGAGGGATTGGCTCGGCACGGTGGTCGATTGCCGGATCGGACAGCCGACGCTGTTGGGGGGTTGATCGAAGGCCTCGAGGAGCGGCATTCGGAAGGAGCGCCGGTTGAGCATGTAGATGGCCCGCCGGTTCTGGGCCTCCGTCGCCTTCCACTTGTTTTCGCGCGGATTGCCGCCGATGTCGTAAAGCCCTTGAAGCTCTTCGTCGGTCAGTGGCGGCACGAACGGCTCGTCGACCGGCCGCCGGTCGAGCCGGCCGGAAGCCTCGAGGAGCCGATCCCAGACCGCCTCCGCCTCCATCCGCCGGCGCGGAAAACCCGCGAGAAGAGTGTTCTCCGGATCTTTTGCCACCGCATCGGCCTCCCGCCGGCTGCTTTGCCGGTAGGTGCGGCTGAGCAGGATCGCCCGGTGGAGGTCTTTCAGTTTCCAGCCGCGATCCCGCAGATCGGCGGCCAGCCAGTCGAGGAGCTCGCGATGGGAGGGCGCGGCCCCCTGGGTGCCGAAGTCGTTCGGCGTGGAGACGATCCCGCGGCCAAAGTGCCACAGCCAGACTCGGTTGGCGATCACGCGCGCCGTGAGCGGATGGTCGGCGGAGGTGATCCACGTCGCCAGCCGCGCCCGGGCCTGGGCTGGATTCTCCTCGCCAGGGGGAAAGAGCGGGCCGCCGTGCGGCAGGAAGGCAGGTGCCGCGGGAACCATCCGTCCGGCCGGCTGGCTCAATTCACCGCGCCGGAGGAGATGCACGCTCACCGGCTCGGCGGCGTGGCGCAGGGACCGGAAGTGCGACTTCTCCCCGTTGACCCAGGCGACGTTCCCGGTGGCGCGATTGAAGGATTCTGAACCGGCGAAGACCGCCTCGAGGCCGAAGTAATCACGCTGGCTGAGAGGATCGACTTTGTGGTGATGGCAGTTGGCACAGCCCACCGTAAGTCCCAGCATCGCTTCGCTGAGCGTCACTACCTGATCGTTTCGCCGCACATAGGCGAGCTTGTCAGGAAAGGCATCGAAGGCATTGGGCCACTGCCCGAGCGTCCACACCGCCACCGCATCGGCCATCGCCTCCGGCTGCTCGGGCCACAGTTCGTCCCCGGCCACCTGTTCTTCCAGGAAGCGATCGAACGGCTTGTCGTCTTGAATCGATCGGATGCAGTACTGGCGGTAGCGCCAGGCCTGTTCATAAAGGATGTCGGTGTCGTAGCCGCCGGAATCGGAGTAGCGAACGACGTCGAGCCAATGCCGGGCCCAGCGCTCGCCATAGGCCGGCGAGGCGAGGAGCCGCTCGATCAATTCCTCATAGGCCTCGGGCCGGGGATCGGCAGCGAAAGGGAGAATCGCCTCCGGGGGAGGGGCGAGCCCGGTGAGGTCGAAGGTGGCGCGGCGGAGGAGCGTGATCCGGTCGGCCTCGGGCTGGAACTGGAGTCCTGCGGCCTCGAGCCCAGCGATCACGAATCGATCGATCACCTCGCTCGGGCTTGGCTCGCCCTGGGTCGCCTCCGATTCAGCGAGCGCGGCCGCGGGCAGCGGCGGCTTGACGAGGGGCCGAAAGGCCCAGTGATCGGCGGCAGCGCGATGGCGGGGATCAGCCTCGTCGGCACTCTCCGGCCAGACGGCCCCCTGATCGATCCACAGCTTCAGCAGTTCAATCTCCGCGTCAGCGAGCGGCTCTCGATCGAGCGGCATCGCCGGCGGCTGGCCTCCGGTGACCCGCTTGACCATGAGACTTGCGTCGGCCGAGCCGGGCACGATCGCCGGAGCGGTGTCGCCGCCGGCGAGGGCCAGCGCATGCTGGGCGAGCGACAGCCCTCCCCGTTCCTCCCCCGGGCCATGGCACTCGTAGCAGTGCTTCACGAAGATCGGTTTGATGTCGCCGACGAAGTCGACGGCCGCAGCCGAGCCGGAAGCTGCCGGGGGATCCGCCGAGCTTTTGCCCGTTCCCCAGGCGACCACCAGGAGGGCCGCGCAGGCGAGCCGGCCAGAGCGAGTCTGGAGGAGCGGACGCGGGAAGGCGATGGCTGGCATCAGGGCACGGCGGACACGCAACTCCGAAGCGATGGAACGCCTCTGATCGTAGGCATGGCCATGCTGGAGTTCAAGGAAGGATCCGGCACCGACGAGACTCGACGTCCCGCGGCCGAAGTCGCTCCGACGGCTACACTTTCTGAGAGTTGTACCGCAGCCCGCCCGCCGATCGCCGCCGCCTCATGCCCCGACATCTGATTCTCATTCCCACCGAGCCCGAGCGCCGCGTGCTAGCGCCGCACCTGGCAGCGCTCCCTCCGGACGACGTCGCCGTGGAACTGTGCGGCTTCGGGATCGCGGCGGCCGCCGCCCGCACCTCGCAGCTCCTCGCGACCCTGCGGCCGGAGCGGGTGTTCCTTGTCGGCATCGCCGGGCGGCTCGATGACCGGCTCGCGATCGGGTCAGCGACGCTCTTCGATTCGGTCGCTTGCCATGGCATCGGCGTCGGCTCAGGCCCTGCCTTCATTCCTGCCGCCACGCTCGGCTGGCGGCAGTGGCCCGGTGAAGCGGGCGACGCCGACACAGGCGTCGGCGACGTGCTTCCTTGCGCCGTGCCCGACCGGAGCGACCTGCCCCGCGAGCGTCTCCTCCTCACGGTCACCGCCGCCGCGGCGGGCCCCGACGACGTCCGCTTCCGCAAGGCGATCTATCCGGAGGCGAGTGCCGAGGAGATGGAGGGCTTCGCCGTCGCCCTCGCCTGTCGCCTCTTCCGAATCCCCTGCGGAATCGTCCGCGGCATCTCCAACACCGCCGGCGATCGCGACAAGGCACACTGGCAGATGGAGCCTCCCCTCGCCGCCGCGGCCGATCTCGTCTGCCAACTTCTCGAGGGTTCGCGATGAACCGCCCGATCCGTCTCGGCATCTCCACCTGCCCCAACGACACCTTCGCCTTCCATGGCCTGCTGACGAAGGCCGTCGACTGGCGCGGCCTCGAGTTCGAAGTCGATCTTCTCGACATCGAGCAACTCAACGAGCGCCTCCTCGGCCCCGCCGCAGCTGCCTTCGATGTCGGCAAGGTGAGCTTCCATGCGGCGCTCTCGGCGGCGGACCGAATCGTCGTCCTCCCGAGCGGCTCGGCCCTCGGCTTCGGCGTCGGCCCCCTCCTCCTCGCCGCGGCCCCCGACTCCTCCCCGCGCGACGCCACCCAGCTCACCCTCTGCCCCGGCCGCTTCACGACCGCCTCCCTCCTCTTCGCCCTTTTTCATCCGCGCTCGACGCGGGTCGAGCAGGTGGTGTTTTCGGAGATCATGCCCCGGCTCCTGTCCCGCTCGGCCGACTTCGGCGTCTGCATCCACGAGGGGCGCTTCACCTGGCAGCAGCAGGGGCTCGCCCTCGTCGAGGATCTCGGGCTCCGCTGGGAGACGGAGACCGGCGCGCCGCTTCCCCTCGGCGGCATCGTCGCCAGCCGGAGCCTCCCTGTCGAAACGATTGCGGCAGTCCAGGAAGTGATCGCCGATTCACTCCGCTTGGCGCTTGCCGCGCCCACAGCGGCCCTGCCGACGATGCGTGCTCACGCGCAGGAGTTCGACGACGCGGTCCTCATGGAACACGTCGAGCTCTACGTCAACGATCAGACGCTCGACCTCGGGGCCCTCGGAAAGCGCGCCCTCGACGAGCTCTCCGCCCGAGCCGCCGCCGTCGGGCTCGGCTCCGGCGCTCGGCTCGAGGTCTTTCAACGCTGAACCGAATCGGTCGAGAGTTCTTCGGCCGCCCGTGTAGACTGGGATTCCTGCTGGGGGGAATTGCTCACTCGCTCGGGGAGCCGACCGATGCCGATCGACACCAATCTCGCCCGCGACCCTGCCGGCGCCGCCCACTGGGAACGCCGCGCCCGGCTCCTCGCCGCCGAGATCAACGCCGGCTGGTGGCTTTCCAGCTGGCTGCCGACAGCGCTCGTCATCGGCATCGCCGGGACATTCGCCCTCCTCTGGGCCCGATGGCAGGCGATGGAGCTTGTCCCCTTTGCCTGGGGGGCGATCGGAGTGGCGCTCGTCCTTGCCGGCGTCGCGGCCTGGTTTCAGTCGCGACCGCGGTTTGAATCGGTCGCCTCGGCGCGGGTCCTCCTCGAGGAGCGTCTTGGCCTCCACGCCCGGCTCTCGAGCGCGGCCGCTGGCGTCGGCGACTGGCCCGGTCGGCGGATCGATCTCGATGGCCGGTGGCCGGTGCGCGTCAGGGCCACGCGCCCGGTGATGCTCCTGGCGCTCGTCGGCGCGATGCTCGCCGCCGCGATGGCGATCCCGGTCGCCGATGCCGGGGCCTTCCGCCGCCGATCGATCGAGGCCCCGGCCGATGCCGAGATCGTGTCGAAGTGGATCGACGAACTGCGTCGCGAGGAGGCGATCGACGAACGCTCCGCCGGCGAGGTGAACGAGCGGATCGAAGAGATTCTCGAGCGCCCGCGCGACGCCTGGTACGAACACGCCACCCTGGAAGCGGCCGGCACGCTCCGCGAGCAGACCGCCGCCGAGCTGGCGACGCTCGCCCGCAATCTCGCCGCCGCCGAGCAGGCCGCCGCCAGCCTCGCCGAGTCCCCAGCCAGCAGCGAGAGGCAGCGCGACTCCCAGGCGCTCGCCACGGCCGCGCGGCAGCTCGCCCTCGGCGGAATGCGGCCGGCGGGCGATGCCGGCGAGAAGCTCGGGAAGGAGGCGGCCGAAGCGATTGCCGATCTCTCCCCGGAGCAGCTCCGCGAGCTCGCCGCAGCCCTCCGCGCCAATCGCTCCAAGCTCAAAGCGGCGCTCGCCAAGGCCGCAAACTTCGATCTCGAGGCTCTCGGCCCCGAGAGCGACTGCGAGGGTTGCAAGCCGTGTGGCACCTGCAAGGAATGCCGCGAGGGAAAGCCGTGCAAGAAGGGGGCCTGTGCCGCCTGCAGCCGTGCCGGCCGTGGCGGCATCAATCGGGGGCCTGGAGAAGCGCCGATGAAGGCTGGAGCGGAAGAGGACCTCGGAGCCACGCGCCGCGAGTTGGTCACCGCCCCGACCGATATCGAGCGGTCCGCCGCCGGTGAGCTTCTCGACGTCGTCGATGCCGAGCATGCGGTCGACGAGTCGGCCTACACAGGGGCGCAGGCCGGCGGGACCATCGCGCCAACAGCCGACGGCGGCGGGCCGAGCCGGGTCGACAATCTCCTCCCCCGCGAACAGGATGCGGTTCGTCGGTTCTTCAAGTGATCCCCTTCCCTGCCCGGCTCATCCCGGCTTATCTCGGCTGATCCCATGAAGCCTCCCGCTCTGATTCCGCTCGACGATGCCCAGGCCCGCCATGCCGCCGAGTCGATCGGCCGACTGCGGCGCGCGCTCCAGGGGGTGCTGTTTGGCCAGAACGACCTCATCGATCTGGTGATCGTCGGCGTTCTCGCTCGGGGGCATGTCCTCCTCGAGGGCTTGCCGGGGCTGGGGAAGACAGAGCTCGTCAAGGGATTGGCGCGGGCCCTCGATCTCAAGCACAAGCGGGTCCAGTTCACCCCCGACCTCCTCCCCGGCGACATCACCGGCAATCCGGTCCTCGAGGAAGTCGATGGCCGGCGGGCGTTCACGTTCCAGCCCGGCCCGGTGTTCGCCAACATCCTCCTTGCCGACGAGATCAACCGGGCCTCACCGAAGACGCAGTCGGCGCTCCTGGAGGCGATGCAGGAGCGGTGTGTGACCGTGATGGGGCAGACGCATGCTCTGCCGAATCCGTTTCTCGTCCTCGCCACGCAAAACCCGATCGAGCTCGAAGGCACCTATCCCCTTCCCGAAGCACAGCTCGACCGCTTCCTCTTTAAAGTTGACGTCCCGGCGGCGAGCATCGAGACCCTCGAGCGGATCGTCCTCGAGCGCGAGATCGGCGTTCCCCCCGAAGTCCCCTGTGTCATCGACGCCCACGCACTCACCGCGCTCCAAGACGCGGTCCGCCGCGTCTACATGCCGCCGCCGGTGGCCAACTTCATCGCCCGCCTCGTCGCCGCCACGGCGCCGACCAATCCGCTCGCGGCGGGGGTGCGGTATGGGGCGAGCCCGCGGGCGGCGCTGGCGCTGTCGGCAGCGGCCCGGGCCCGCGGCCTCTGTCAGGGGCGGATCAACGCCAGCTATGAGGATGTCCGCGACGTCGCGCTGCCGGTCCTGCGGCACCGCCTCGTCCTCGATTACGGCGCGCGGCTCGAAGGGCTGACCCCCGACGGAATCGTCGCCCGGCTCCTCGACGCCGTGCCGGCCCACGACAAGCCGCTGCCGACGAGCCTCAAGGCAGCGAAGGTCTGAGACGCCCATGATCTCGAAGCAACGCACAGGTTCCCTGATCCTCCCCGGCCTCCGCCGCCTCCTGCGGCTGGCCGTTGCCATCGTTGCGCTCCTCGCACTCGCCCCGGTTGCCCCTGCCGCCCCGGTGACCGAATCGCGGCAGTTGATCAGCGACAGCGATCAGAAGCTGACCGTCGAGGTGAAAAGCTGGCTCGGTCTGGGAAAGCTGGCGCCCGGGTGTTTCGAGGGCCTCGTGCCGCTCGAGTTCACGGTCGTCAACGGCGGCACGAGTGAGGCGGTGATCACGGTGCGGTGCGGCGCTGGCTACGGCACGCTCGTCACGGCTCCCCGAACACAGATTGTCGCTCCCCCCGGGAGCACCGTCCGCTCGACGGTGTATGTCGGCAAAGGGCCATTTGGCCAGGCTCCCGGCGTTGAGTACTACGCTTCGGGAATGCTCATGATCAATGCGTCCCCGGGGCTCGGACCGCGGCGCGAGATCGAGTGTGTGCTCTATCAGACGTGGCAACCGGTCGGAACGGCGACGACCGCGACAGGTGTCCCTTCCCCTTCCCGAACGGTGGAAGTCCATCGGCGGGTGCTCACCCCCGCTGCCGGCAAGCGGTTGCTCGAACTTCAGCCTGGCTTCTCGAGCGACTTGACGCAGTCGGAGATTGACCCCGCCGCGGCGCCTGAGGACTGGCGGGGATGGTCGACGCTGCGAGAGTTTGTCCTCACCGACGACGACTGGACGGCGATGCCGACCCCTGCACGACGGGCGATGCTCGAGTGGATCGCGCTGGGCGGCCATACCATTCTCCTCACCGCCGATACCGATGGAGAGAGGCTCGACCGGCTCGGTCTGCCGGCTCGCCAAGCCGACGGCCACCGGCGCGTCGGGGCCGGTGAAATCATTCCGCTGGCCGACAGCGCTCTTCGCCCCCCCCCCCCTGATGCTCCGCAGGCCGACGAGTTCGCCGGAGTCATCGAGCGCCCCGCGGGCTGGCTCGATCTCCCCTGGTCGAGCGCCGGCCTCGGCCGCAGCGCGGGGTTTGGCGAGCGCGACTTGCCGGTGGCGGCGATTCTCGTTTTTCTCGGGCTCCTGGCGACGATCGCCGGCCCGGTCAACATCATGTTGTTCGCAGGCCGCGGTCGGCCGTCGAGGATCTTCTGGACCACGCCGGTGATTTCGCTTATCGCCACCGCGTTCCTGCTCGGGCTGATGTTCTTTCGCGACGGCGTCGGCGGCGCGGGAGCGCGGCGGACGCTCGTTCTCCTCGATCCTGACCGCAACACGATGGCCGTCCTCCAGGAGCAATTCAGCCGGACGGGGATTCTCCTCGGCCGCTCGTTCCCGATCCGCGAGCCCTCCTGGATGCTTCCTCAGCTCATCGATTCGGCCGGTATCTCCACCAACGGCATGTCGCGGTCGGCGGGGTCGTTCGTCGAGGTCAACGACGACCGCCGTACGGGAGACTGGTTTTCGAGCCGCTCCGATCAGGCGTTCACACTTCAGGCGGTGCGACCGGGGCGCGGACGGATCGAAGTGCTCGGGCCCCCCGATGCCCCGGAAGTACTCTCGAGCGTTGATGTTCCCCTCGCGCGGCTGTTTTTCCTCGACGACGACGGGCGGTGGTGGAAGACCGGCCCCTTGGACGCCGGCGAACGACGACGCCTCGAGCCGATTGGCGAAGGGGAGCTTCCCGATTGGAGTTCGTTTGTGAGCGGGGCCTCCCCACCGTTCACGCGGGCGTTCGCCCGACTTGCAAAGGCCCGCGGCTACGCCTGGGCCGAAGCCGCCGTGCCGCGGAAAGTGGCCATTGCCACCCTCGACGCGATCCGGTGGACCAGCGACGCCGCCTGGTTCGTCGGCCCAGTCGTCCGCGCGGAGGGCCGCTGACCATGCTCCCCCCCGAGGCCTCCACACCGCCGCCGCTCCCCCCCGCCCCGCTTGTCAGGGTCGAGGCGCTCAATCGGATGTTCGGCTCGGTGCATGCCGTCCGCGATCTCTCGTTCACGATCCCGCGCGGCGGGGCCGTCGGCTTCATCGGCGCCAATGGCGCCGGCAAGACGACGACGATGCGGATCATGGCCACGCTCGACGATCCGACGTCGGGGCGCGTCGTCGTCGACGGCCTCGATGTCGTCGAGCACCCCCGCGAGATCCGCCGCCTCGTTGGCTGGATGCCCGATGCGCTCGGCACCTACCAGACGATGACGGTGTTTGAGTATCTCGACTTCTTCGCCCGGTCCTACGGCTTCTCCGCTCAGCAGCGGCGGGCGCGGATCGAAGAGGTGATGGAGTTCGCCGACCTCGGGCCCCTCGCCCACCGGCAGATGGCGAAGCTCTCCAAGGGGATGTCGCAGCGGCTCTGCTTCGGGCGGATGCTCCTCCCCGACCCGGAGTTCATGATCCTCGACGAGCCCGCTGCCGGCCTCGATCCGAAAGCGCGGCTCGAGTTCAAAAACCTCGTCCGCCTCCTCACGGCGCGCGGCAAGACGCTCTTCATCTCCAGCCACATCTTGAGCGAACTGGCCGAGATGTGCGATGCGATGGTGTTTATCGATTCCGGCTCGCTTGTTTTCCAAGGGCATGCCGACGATCTCAAGCATGCCCCGGATGTCGCTGGCGGAGCGGGCTTCATCGTGCAGGTGGGGGTCGCCGGTGACACGGCCGCCTTTCAGGAGTGGGTCGAGAGCCGGCCCGGCTGGCGGCTCGTCGAGGCCCGTCGCGACGGCGGGCTCGTCGAGTGCCCCGCGACCGATCAGGCAGGCCTGGCAGGCGCGCTCAAGCAACTGATCGCGGGGGGGATCGAGGTCGTGGAGTTCCGGCGCGAGCAACGGCGCCTCGAGGAGGCCTTCGTCGACATGGTGAAGCGACAAGCCGACGCCAGTGAGGGAGCCTTTCGGCCATGAACACGTCCCCCCTCACCACAGCCGCCGGGGCGAAGCCTGACCGCTGGCCGGGCGATGACTTCCCGGCCTGGATCAGCCCGATGCTCGTCAAGGAGCTGCGCCAGGGGGTGCAGTCGGGGGCGTTCGCCTGGACGTTCATCCTCCTCCAGGTGGCGATGTTCCTCCTCATGACGTTCTGGGTCCTCAACCGATCGGCCGGCCTTCAGTCGCGGATCGACGTCAACCAATTCTTCCACGGCTTCTTCTGGATGCTCTTCGGGCTGGCAGCGGTGATCGCCCTCCCCATGCGTGCCTCGGGGTCGATGGCGGCCGAACGGATGGGGAACACCCTCGATCTTCTTCGCCTCACCCACCTCTCCTCGACCCAGATCGTCGTCGGCAAGTGGCTTGCCGTGATGGCTCAGGTGCTCCTCATCGCCGCGGCCGTCCTCCCCTACCTTGTCCTCCAGTATTTCTTCGGCGGCCTCGATCTCGTCGTCGACTTGTTTTCGTTCCTGGTCGTCCTCCTCGTCGCCGCCGTCATGACCGCGGCATCGATGGCTGCAGCGGGGCAGTCCCCCGTCACCCGCGGCCTCCTCACCCCGCTGCTGTTGATCGGTGTCTCAAACTCTCTCGTTGGAGTCGGCTCAGTCTTCGGCACGGCGGTGCTCTCCCCCTGGTCGGCGCTCCCGGCGATCGTCGCCGTCGCCGTCCTGCTGACGGCCGTGATGCTCGTCTACGCCGCTGCCGCGATCGCGCCGCCGGCGGAGAACCACGCCGCCCGCGTCCGAGTTCTGGCGCTGGTCGCCACCGGGCTGGCCCTGGTCGCCGGAGCGTGGTTCGGCCCGATGTCGGCGTCGTTCGTGATCGCCGTGACCGTGCTCCTCGTGGCAGGGATCGCGATCGCCGAATTGACAAGCGACCCGGTCGAGCTCGCTTCGATCCACGCGCCCTTCGCCAGGCTCGGGCCCTTCGGTCGCCTCGCGGCCATGGTCCTCACGCCCGGCTGGGCGACGGCGATCTGCTTCACGCTCCTTGTCGCGCCGTTTCTGGGCCTGGCGGTGGTCTCCGGATTCCCCGGCCTCCCCCCCACGGCGATGATCCCCGAGAAGTTCATTCTTGGGGTGGCGGCGATCCTCTTTCCGATCTCTCTCATGCTCCGCTTCCCTGCTGGGAAGACGCGGAGGATCGTGTTCATCGGCGTCCAGATCTTTTCGCTGGTCATTTTTTTCCTCCAATCCCCGCTCGGCTTCTCAAACACCGCTGCCACGGAGATCTTTCGCGCCCTGACAAATCTCCTCCCGTTGGCCGCGCTGCTGAACCTCCTCACCGTATCGGGCAGCGGCGGCGTCGAGCCGATGATCACGTTGGCCGCGGGGACGACGGCCCTCTCGCTCGTGTTCGTGGTTCCCCGCCTCGTCCGGGAGCTTGCCGCCGTCGACCGCCGGGTGGCGGCGGCCCGTGCCCTTCCCGCCGCGCCGCACCGGAGCCTTCCGGCATGAGCCATGCCGAGATCCACGCGGCGATGAAGGGAGCGGCGACCGTTCTCCGCCTCCCGCTCCGCCATGCGCGCTGGACCGGCAGCAGCGGCGCCGCGGCCGGCCGGGGCACCGGCAGCTCGCTCGAGTTTCAGGATCATCGCCACTACGCCCCAGGCGACGATCCGCGTCACATCAACTGGCAGGCCTACGCTCGCACCGGCACGGCGACGGTGAAGCTGTGGCGCGAGGAGGTGTCGCCCCGGATCGACCTCGTCCTCGATCACACCCCGTCGATGGAACTCGGCGACGCCAAGGCACGACGGACTTGGGAGCTGACCTACTTCGCGATCGAAAGCGCGCTCCACTCGGGCGGGCAGATCCGCATCATCCGTCTGGCCCGGGGAGCGGCGCCTGAGGAGATCGACCTCGATCGGGCCCTCGCCCATGCCTGGCCCGCGCCGCGCGGCGCGGCCACAACAAGCGTTCCCCTCCTCGCCGACGAGCTGCGGCGGGTGCGCTTTCGCCCCGGTTCGCTTTGCCTCCTCGTCAGCGACCTCCTCGATCCATCGCCGCCGCATCAGGCCACGGCCATGCTCGCTGCCGGTGGCGGGCGGGCGATCGTCCTTGTGCCGACGGCGCGGGGAGAGAGCGATCCCGATTGGACGGGGAACGTCGAGTTCGAGGATTGCGAAGCGGGCATCCGCCGGCTTCAAGCCGTCGACGATGCTCTCCTTGCCCGCTACCGCGCGGCCTACCAGCGGCATTTCGCCGCGTGGCGCGAGTCGTGCGTGCGGCACGGGATCGGGATGGCGCGAATCGGTGACGGGGGGACGTTCCTCGAAGCAGTCCGCGTCGAGGCGATCCCTGCCGGTGTTCTCGAGACCGACTGACAGGCACGGAGAGGAGCAAGACGTGGGGATCGTGCTTGCCAATCCGTGGGGGCTTGTGGCGCTCGCTGCCGTGCCGCTCCTCATTGCCATCCACAGCCTGCGGCAGCGATCGCGGCGCGTCGTGACGAGCACGCTCTTTCTCCTCGAGCATGCCGGGCCGCTCCCCACCGGCGGAATCCGTCTCGAGCGTTTTCGGCAGGCGGTGCCGTTTTGGATGCAGCTCCTCGCGAGCCTCGCCCTCGCCTGGCTCCTCGTCGAGCCGCGCTTCATCCGGGCCGATTCACGGCAGACCGTGGCGGTGGTTCTCGACAGCTCGGCATCAATGGCGGCCTTCCGGGCGCCCACCATCGCCGCCCTCGAGCGCGTGTTGAAACGGCTCGGGGCCGTCGCCGGCCACACCGACTGGCACCTCCTCGAAACCGGCTCACGCCGCCCCCCGCTCCATGCCGGCGACGATCTCGCCGGGCTTCTTGGCGCGCTTGCCCGCTGGCAGCCGACGCTCGGCACGCACGATCCAGGTGCGGCAATTGCGGTGGCCCAGGCCCTCGCGCCAGCCGACCGCGGCGCCGTGATCCTCGTCACCGACCGGGACATCGTCGTCCCCTCGGGCGTGGCCCTTCTCTCCGTCGGCACCCCGATCGACAACACGGGATTCGTTGGCGCCGACGTCTCCTTGATCGAGCCGGGGCCCGTCCCTGCTGCCGGCGAACGATCCCCACGGTGGCGGGCGATCGTCGCCAACCGGGGCGAGCGTCCGAGCCGGCGTAAGCTCTCGATCCTCACCGGCCCCGCCAACGGGCTCCCCGCGGCTCTACTCCAGGAGCCGTTCGACATCGAGCTTGCGCCGGGGGAGACGAAGACGCTCACCGGGGCGTGGCCAGCCGGCGCCGAGCGGGTGCTCCTTGAAATCGGCCCCGACCGATTCTCGCTCGACGACCGGATAGCGCTCGCTTACCCGGAGCCGCGGCGCGTGCGCGTCGCGATCCGCTCGGGCACTCCCGGCGGCGAGCTTCTCGAACGAATGCTCGCGGCCGCCACCGAGGGCGAGATCGTGGCCGATGCCGACGGCGCCGACCTCGTCGTCGAGCCGTTCGGCACCGAGGGGACAGGGGCCGCAGTCCAAGTCGCCGCCGCGGCCCCGGAAGCCGACGCCGACACTGAAAGCGAGGATGGGGCCGAATCAACCGCGCAGGAAGCCGACGGGGCACCTCCTACCCCGCGGCCGATGCGTCTCGATCCGGCACCGCTTTCCGTCGAGGATCATCCGCTCGTCCGCGATCTTGCCTGGAACGGTTTTCTCTCCGGCCCTGCTGGGCCGATTGACCTCGCCGACGGCGACGAGCCACTCGTCTGGAAAGGAGCCAGGCCGCTCGTGCTGCTGCGTCACCGGATCGCGGAGAGTGGCTCAGTCGACGAGGTGCTTCTGATCAACGCCGATCTCGAGGGCTCGACGGCCGCCCGGACCCCGGCGCTCGTCGTCCTCCTCGAGCGCTTCGTGGAGCGCGTCCGCGGGCGGATCGATCGGCCGTGGGCCGGCACTTTCCAAACCGAGGAGGAGATCCCGATGCCGCCGATCGCGGCAACGCTCGTCGTCGAGCCACTCGCGGGCCCCGCCGCAGAGCCTGGCGAGGCGCCGCCGCCACGCTCGCAGCCTTTCCGGGGGCGAGCCCCGGCCGACGCCGGATTCTTCACCGTCGCCCCGCGCGTCGGCGACGCCTCCGCAGAGGCGCGTCTCCACGGCGCGACCCAGCAGGCCGATCCCCGGGAATCGGACTTCCGCACGGCCGGCCCCGCCGACACCGTCGATGAGGTGCGTCTCGAGTTGGCCCGCCGGCAATCGGTCGCCGATCCCTTCCTTCCTGGCTGGCTGGCGCTCGTGGCGGCGGCGCTGCTTGTCGCCTGGGGCTGGAAGCCGACGCCA
Source organism: Planctomycetaceae bacterium (assembly GCA_947453375.1). Lineage (GTDB taxonomy): Bacteria > Planctomycetota > Planctomycetia > Pirellulales > UBA1268 > QWOP01. The sequence continues at coordinate 8,432 of CANGGT010000064.1, read as the reverse complement.
CGCGGCGCGTCGGCCGCTGGAGGCTCGCCATGATCCGCTTTCTCGCGCCCCATTGGTTTCTCCTCGTGCCGGTGCTCGTCGTTGCGGGGTGGCAGTGGCGGGCCCTCGGCCTCGCTCGCCCCCTCAGGGCCCTATGCCTGGCGCTCGTCGTCTTGCTGCTCGCCGGGCCGCAGATTCGTAGGCAAGGCGACGGCCTCGACGTCTGGCTCCTCGTCGATCGTTCCGATTCGGCGGCCGAGGCCCTCGAGCCCCGCCTCCCCGAATGGGAGACGATCCTGACCTCGTCGAAGGGGCGCGACGACCGGCTGATCGTCGTCGACTTCGCTGACGAAGCGGTGACGCGTGGAGCGATCCTCCGCGCCGGTGCCGCTGGCACCGAGTACGCGGGGCGCACCGGAGCCACCCGGCTGAAGTCGGCGGCACTTCACAGCCTCGCCCAGATCCGCCCCGACCGCGCTTCCCGGCTCCTCGCCGTCACCGACGGCTTTTCCACCGAGCCGGTCGATGGCCTCGCCGACACGCTCGTCGATCGCGGCGTGCCGCTCGACCTCCGCTTCCCTCCGCCATCGCTCGACGAAGACTACGCGATCGCCGGCATCGACATGCCGCGGCGCGTCCTCCCCCGCGAGGGAATGATCGTCAGCGCCGTCGTCCGTGGTTCCGGCGATGCGACGATGCCGGTGGAAGTGTCGCGCGATGGCGAGCCGATCGCCCGGCTTTCCGCCGAGGTGATCGACGGGCAGGCGAGAGTCCGATTTGCCGATCGGCTCGCGCAGCCGGGGAGCCATCGATACTCCGTCCGCATCCTCCCGGAACACGACGCCCATCCCGGCAACAACGTCGCCGAACGCTGGGTGGAGGTCGTCGGCGGCCCGCGCGTGCTCGTCGTCTCCGGCTACGAGCCCTCGCCCTTGGCCACGCTCCTCCGCGCTCAGGGGATCGAGGTCGAGGAGGTGTCGGATCTCGCCAACGTCCACCTCGGGATGCTCTCTGGAGCGAAGGGGGTGATCCTCGACAACGTCCCCGCGCACCGCCTCGACCCGGCCTTCATCCGCGCCCTCGAGTTCTTCGTCACCGAGCAGGGAGGGGGGCTCGCGATGATCGGCGGCCGGTTCTCGTTCGCCGGCGGTGGCTGGTCGGGCTCGGCCGTTGCCGGGCTCCTTCCGGTGACGATGGAAATGAAGGAGGAGCACCGCAAGCTCTCCGTGGCGATGGCGATCGTCATGGACCGCTCCGGCAGCATGGCGATGACGGCCCCCGGCACGGGGCGGACGAAGATGAGCCTCGCCGACGACGGCGCCGCGCGGTCGATCGAGGTCCTCGGCGAGAACGATTTCGTGGTGGTGATCCCGGTCGACTCCGCCCCTCATCCCCTCTCCGACGGGCTCGTCGCCGTCGGCCCCAACCGCAAGCAGCTCATCGGTGCCACGCGGCGCGTGACGAGCGGCGGCGGTGGGATCTACTGCTACACCGGCCTCAAGGCGGCCTGGGCGATGCTCCGCGAAGCCGAGGTCGGCCAACGGCACGTGATTCTCTTCGCCGATGCCGCCGACGCCGAAGAGCCGGGGGAATACAAGGCGCTCCTCGCGGAGATGACGGCGGCAAAGTGCACCGTGAGCGTCATCGGGCTCGGCTCGGAGAAGGATTCCGACGCCGAGTTCCTCCGCGATGTCGCTCGCCTCGGCAACGGACGGGTGTTCTTCAACACCGATGCCGCCGAACTGCCGGCCCTCTTTCAGATGGAGACGGCGACGATCGCCCGCTCCGCGTTCCTCGAGGACCCCGTCGGCGTCAACGGCACCCCCGGCTGGCTCGAGATCGCCGCCAGCCCGCTCGACTGGCCGGCGACGATCCCCGCCTACAACCTCGTCTATCTCAAACCCCAGGCCGCGCAGGCCGCCGTCTCGGCTGATGACTATGGCGCTCCGCTGGTCGCCTTCTGGCAGCGGGGCGCCGGTCGGGCTGCATCGATCGCCTTTCCCTTGGGCGGAGAGCGTTCCGAATCGACCCGGGCCTGGGAGGGCTGCACGGCCCTCGTCGGCACGCTCGGCCGCTGGATCGTCGGCCCCTCGGCCCCGGAAGGGATCGGGCTGCGAACGACCGTCGACGGGAGCCTCGTGCGGTTCGAGCTGCATCACGATGAGTCTTGGGCCGATCGGCTGGCGATCGCCGCGCCGCGGTTGGCGGTCGCCCGGGGCAGCGGTGGCTCGAGTGCCCCGATCCCCTGGGAACGGATCGCCCCCGGATCCTACAGCGCCTCGCTCGAGCTCACCGACACCGACTTCCTCCGCGGGGCAGTGACCGTGGGCGACGCGGTGCTCTCGGCCGGCCCGCTCGACGTCACGGTCGATCCCGAATGGACGTTCGACCCGAGACGCCGCGATCAGGTTCGCGCTACGGCGCTTGCTAGCGGCGGCGTCGAGCGACTCGATTTGAGCGACATCTGGACAGCCCCGCGGCCGGTGGCCTGGCAGGGGCTGGGGCGTTGGCTCACGCCGCTCCTCCTCTTCGCGCTCCTCCTCGAGGCGCTCCAGACGCAGACAGGCTGGAAGCTGCCGCGGCGGGCGCGTTATCCGCAGGCTGCTAGCGTCCGCCCAGCCGTCGATTGACCTCGAGGGCGATGATGCGGAAGAAGAGCCGGGGAGAGAGTCGCTTGATCCACCAGATGACGCGGGCTTTCGCCGGAAGGATGACGTACAGCTGCTTCCGGGCCATCGCCCGGACCGCCGCATCGGCCACCGCTTCCGCCGTGAGCTTCGTGCGCGTGAACTCGGCCCGGGCGATCCGCCGCTCGGCGGGGCTCGCGAACCGGCCGTTGTCGATGAGGGCGGTGGGGAAGAACGACGGGCAGAGCACCGTCACCCCGACGCCGTGCCGGCCGAGCTCGGCGTGGAGCGTCTCGGAGAACGACACCACCGCTGCCTTCGTGACGTTGTAGGCCGCCATTCCCGGAAACGACCCGATCGCCGCCAGCGACGCAGTGTTGATGACATGACTGCCGCGCGGGTTGCGCTTCAACCAGTCGACACACACATGACACCCGTGGATCACGCCCCACAGGTTGGCATCGACGATCCAGCGCCAGTCCTCGAGCGGACAGCGCCCCACGTCCCCCGACACTGCCACACCGGCGTTGTTGACGAGGAGATCGAGGTGGGGCCACTCCGGCTCGAGCCGGGCGCGGAGGGCTACCCACGCAGCCGGATCGGCGACGTCGAGCGGCTCGACCCGGCCGGTGCCGCCGGCGGCCTCGACGCTTCTCAGCGTCTCGGCGGCCCCGGTCAGATCGATGTCGCAGATGGCCACGCAATAGCCGTCGCGGGCGAGGCGTTCGCAGAGGGCCCGTCCCAGGCCGCTCGCGGCGCCGGTGACGATCGCCGTGCGGCGTGCGCCGTGCGGCGGAGTGGGTGTGGCGTGGCTCGTCATCTGGGGGCTGCCGTGCCTCATTCCCGCGGGCGACGGCAGCGGTGGAGCGCCATGATCGCGTAGGCGGTGCCGTACTGCTGGTGGTAGTTGTAGAGCGGATAATCCCACCACGAGCCGTCGGCATCCTGAACGTCGATGAGGATCCGCGCGAGGTGATCCTGGTAGAAGGGGCGCTTCTCCAGCGGGAGCTCCTCGATGACGCGGGCGGCGTAGTAGTGGCCGAAGTAATAGAAGTAGCCTGCCACTTGGAAGAACGACTCGTGGGGGATCGGCCGCTTCCGACCGAGGTCGAGCCAGCCGTTGCGGGTCACGAGCCGATCGAGCCAGTCTTCGTAGACCTGATCGGTGATCTTGTCGTTGCCCCACAGCCGCAGCGCCAGGTTGCAGGCTTGGCTGCGGCCGAGGCTCCCGGCAGGCCGGTTGATCCCGCGGCGCGGCTTGTTCCGCAGGTAGGTGCCGTAAAGGTAGCTGAAGTCGGGGAGCATCTGGAGCTCCGTCGCCTCGACGGCCCGCTTCGTGAGCTTCTCCGGCGGCGGCACGCCGATTCCCCGGGCATCGGCGAAAGCGACGAGGACCATCGCGTTGACGAAGCTCGTCGATGACGAGGCCGGCCGCTGCGTGCCGTTCTTGAAGTCGTAGTAGCCCCAGCCCCCTTCGGCCGATTCATACTTCTCGAGCTTCTCGTACTGCCCGCGGATCAGTTCCTCGATCCGCTCGCGCCGGGGCGCGTCGTCGGGTTTGCGGCCGTGCATCGCCACGAGGGCCTGGATCCCGTAGCCGTGGGCCCAGACGTTGTAGATCAGCATCGGATTGTCGCGGCGGACGTTCGGCAGCTCGTCGAAGAGCCACTTCTCGCCGCGGGCGATCGCCTCGCCGACCTCCGCCGAACCGTCATCCTCCTCGATGAGCGCCTGGACGCACATCGCCGTCGTCGCCGCCCGGAAGCCGAGGTGGGAGCCGATCCCGGCGATGATGTTGAGATCCTTCGTGTTCTCCGCCGAGCCGAACGAGCCGTCGGGATTCTGAATCCCGACGAGGAACCGCCGCCCGCGGTCGATGGCGCCGTCGATCTCGGCCGGCGACATCGACGCCGGCCCCTTCGGCCGCGGAATGGGATCGCGATCCTCCGCCACGGCGGTGCCGACGGCCGGCGACTCGTCCCCGCGGACGACCAACGCCATCGATGACAGCACGAGCCATGCCCCGAGGATCATCGCTGTTCGGGTTGTCGTCATCGTTGCTCTCCGCGCTCAGTCGTTGGTGTCTTCAAGCCTTCCCTCTGCCGGCAGCCCCGATCAAGGCCGGCTCGACCGCACGACATCGCCGGCCACGATCCCCTCGATGATCTCGGTCTTTCCCCCCGAGCTGCGCCCCGTCTTCACGACGCGCTTTTCAGGCGCGGCGCCATCCTTCCCCGGCAGCCAGACGATCTTCCGACCATCCTCGTCGCGGAAGACGGCCGAGGTCGGCAGCGTCACCGCATCGGGCCGGGCGTAGACCTGGCAGCGGGCGTTCCCCGTCATTCCCGGGAGCGGCTTCACGCCGCCGGCGGGCACGGTGACCGCAAACCGGGCATCGACCTTCCCGTCGCGCGGCACGAGCGTCGCAGACTCGAGCGCCACCGCCCCTTCCACGTCGGGAAAGCCGGAGAGCTCCACGCGCCCCTTGAGCCCGGGGCTGAGGAGATGGAGATCCTTCTCGTCGACCTTCACCCGGAAGGCGACCCGCTCCGGATCGACGACGGTGAACACGAGATCCCCCACCGGCACTCCTTGCCCGACCGCCGCCTTGGCGGCCACCGCCGCGGTCGTCCAGGCGCCGTCGTGCTGCTTGCCGTAGTAAACGATGCCGGAGCGGGGTGCCTTGAGCGGCATGCCGGCCCGGTCTTGCTGGAGGTCGCGCATCTTCCGCAACGCCTCCACCCGGTCCCGCTCCGCCTTCTTGAGCGCCAGTCGCTTTTGCTCGAGGGCGAGGGCCGAGGTGGCCCGCGTTTTCTCGAGCATCAGCTTCGCCTTCTCGGCCGCATCCTTGAGGGCTGCTTCCTTCCGCGGCACCTCGAGCGTCAGCGCCGTGTCGGTGTCGATGCCGGCGCGACGGAGGTTGAACTCACCCGATTCGACCTCGAACCGCGTCCGCTGGAGGATCATCTCCTCGGTCTCCTCGGTGAGATCCTTGTCCTTGTACATCTTTTCGAGTTGCCGCAGCTCCTCGCGGGCATACTTGAGCTGCTCTTCCGAGCCTTTCAGTCGAAACCGCGCCGAATCCTCGGCGAGCGTCCGGCCGACCGCGAGAAACCGGGCGAGATCCTCGGTGGCGACGATCGTATCGCGCTCCGTCTCGGCGAGTTCCAGGGGCTGGAGCGCCTCGGTCACCGGCAGCTCGCGGCGGGCGATCTCGAGGGTCTTCTCGCCAATCGCGAGATCGAGCTCGAGATCGGCGATCGCCCGGTCGAGCTTCTCGGTGTCGAACTCGACGAGGACGTCGCCGGCGTTCACGCGCGTGCCGTGGGGAACGATCCGCACGATCTCGAGCGGCTGCGCCCACTGCTCCGGTTTGTGTTGGACGACCGTGGCATCGACGGGATCGAAGTCCCCCTTCGACTCGAAGGCGACTTCGAAGCGCCCCTTCTCCGCCGTCACGGTGTCGATCGGCTTCGCATCCGGGGCTTTCTCAGTCGCTGGCTTGTCCGGCTCTTGCGCCTGGGCCCGCTGCGCTCCCGCCCCGTGGACTCCGGCAGCAAGCGCGACGAGCGCCACGCCCGTCATGCCGAGCCCGCGCCATGCCCCAGCCCGACCTGCATCGCCACGAACCGTACCACTTCGCATCGCTACGACTCCTCGTGTCCATCGGGGCATGTCCGGGCGACACACCCCCGGATCGGCAGACGATTCTGAAAGGTTGTACCATCATCGCCACACCTCGTCGTGGCTCGCGGCCGGATCCTCGACGTCGCCGCAGCACCGGTGCCAACTGGAAATCGTCCTTCCCCCGCGTCCCTCCAACGGAGCCACCGCGATGCCCTCCCCGCGACGACATTCCCCCCTCTCCCGCCGTGGACTCCTGGCACTCTCCCTTCATGCCGTCGGATCAATGATCGCCGTTCACGCTGCCGAGCCCGCCGCTGCCGGCCCGATCCCCCTCCGCCGCGACGATCCGGCCCGCTACCAGAACTTCGTCGTCAATTGGGATGCCGGTACGGAGCTCCTCTGTGCCGTCGTCAGCACCCCTGACGACTACGCCCGCCTCTTCCATCCCGCCCCGGTGATCGGCGGCAAGAAGCCGTTCGCGCCGCCGGACGACGCCTTCACGAAGGAGCAACTCCTCGTCGTCGCCCGTGTCGTCGGCGGCGATGGGGGGAGCGTGCTCGAGATCAAGCGGGTGGTGGAGAAGGAAGGCGCGCTCGAGGTGCATGTTGACGACCGCCCCACCACGAACCGCGCGTCGTTCACCGTCAAGCAGGCGGCCCTGGCCTGGATTCCGCTCCGCGACGCCGGGCAAGTGACGTTCGTCGCCAAGGGCGAGGCGATCGCGACCCTCGACCCCGCCGCCGGCACCTGGATCTCGCCCCCGCTTCCGGAGCCAGTGACGGCGGAGTGATCGCGAAGAGGCTCGCTGGTCAACTGCCTACTCTGGCGCCGGGATCGTCTCGATCTCCGCGCCGGTCGTCGCGTTCCAGACGTACACCGCGCCGTCGGCGGCGCCTGCCGCGATGACGTCGCCGACCGAAGCGACATCGAGGGCCTGAAGCGCGGAGGCCACCGGAGGGAGCGTCCGCACGAGGCTGCCGTCGCTGCCCTTGTGGAGGCGCACGACGCCGTCGGCACTGGCCGACACGATCTCGTCGGTCGCCCCCCGGAAGTCCACCGCCGTCACTGGCTTCGTGAAGCCCTCCAGGGCGCGTCTCCGGCTGCCGGTGTCGGCGTCCCAGAGGAAGAGACCTCCGTCGGAGCCAGCCGAGGCGATCTCGAGGCCGTCTGACTTCCAGGCAACGCCGAGGACTCCGCCTTGATGCCCCGCGAAGCGGGCAAGGGGCTTCGCCGAGGCGACGTCGAACGCTAGCACGATCCGATCGGCGCCGGCCGACGCGATCCGACGTCCTTCGGGGGCGAACCGAGCGGCGTGGACGACGTCGCGGTGTGCTTCGGGGAGATGGAACAGCCGTGCTCCGTCGGACACCTGAAAGATGGCCACTTCGCCACGCTCTGCCGGCACTCCGCCGCCGACGAGCAAGTGCGTTCCGTCGGCGGAGAAGTCAAGGCAGAGCACCCGGTCGGCGATGAGCCCGGGCTTGGCATCACCGCCGATCGTGGCGACGAGCTTCCAAGGAGGATTGGTCTCCCAGGCGACGAGCGCACCGTCGCCGGTGAGCGTCACCAGCTTCGAGCCTGAAAGGAACGCTCCCGACACGAGCCCCCCCTGTCCGCTCGCCTGCGAATCGATCGCCGCGCCGGTGGCGGCATCCCAGAGATGGGCCGCGGGGAAATCGCCGACGGTGAGCAGACGCGTCGAGTCGGTGGAGAAGGTCGCCCGGCGAATCGGCCGCTCGGCCCCCTTCGCGGCGCCGGTGGCCGCATCGAGCCGCCCCTTCGTCTCGTTGACCGCCCCCGTGGCCCTCTGATCGATCTCCCGCGCTTGTTGAGCAGCGGCTTGAGCACGCTCGAGATCACGGCGGGCCGCTGTCTCCGCGTCGACCGCGCCGCGGCGTGACTCCTCGGCCTGCTTCACGGCGGCCGTGGCGGCAGCTGCCGCCTTTTGAGTCTCCGTCAACTTCGTGGCCGCCGCGGTGGCGGCCATGGCGGCGGTCGTCGCAGCCTGAGCAACCGACTGCGCCGCGGCCTTCGCCGCCTGATGCTTCTGCTGCGCAGGGGGGAGCGCGGCAAGCCCCTCGGCGAGCGTCTGTTTGAGGAGGGGATCTTCGGGCTTGGCATCGGCGATCGCCTGCCGCTGCGCGACACGTTGCTCGGCGACCGTAAGCTCGATGGCAGCCTCCTTGACGGCCTGCTCGG